>JYOD01000009.1:0-78443 GCA_000955785.1 Burkholderiaceae bacterium 16 | reverse complement strand
CCAAACTCACATCGCCTTAAGGCGATGCTCAAACATGGCCCCCTCTTTTCCGCTCTTTTCACCTGCCGACGAGGACGCCCCATACGGCCTGGTACACCTACACGGCTCGCTTCGCATCGCGGGACGGTGTTTGCCGCCCCTCGGGCGGTAAACACGGCTACACCGAATCGTTGATCCGGCGATATCGCGCATTGCCGAAATCTCTCGGCTCTTCTGACGCCAAACTTCCTGCCTCCTGCCTTTATGCGCTAGCTGCCACTTGCGATCCGCTGGATTGCTCATCCCAGCAACATGGGACGACGGTCGCAGGAGCGAGCCGCCAAACCACCGATTGGTAGCCGGCCGTGAAGGTGCCCCATACGGCGCGCCTTCTTTGCCTATTTTCTTGGCAAGACAAGAAAGTAGGTCGCCTCCCCGCAGGGGAGGTGAAACTGCTTTTGACTTTAGGCTTTTGAAGTTGAAGTTGAAGTTAAGCAGTTAACGAGTTACACAAAAAGGCACTCCCCCCCAAAATCAATTCTCCGCCCGAGCCGGCCGAGGCGCAGCCACAGTATTACCCCCATCACGCATCAACGCATTGGCATCATCAATCCATTTCTGAAACCGCTCCACGGCATGTGCCTTCTGCTCCGGCGTCGTCAGGTTGGCAATAGTGACAGTCAGCGCCAGGCCAGCCTCGTTATTGGCGTCATGACGCGCATTGCGCTCCCTGGTCGGCGGGTTCTGCCAGTGATCGCCATAGCGCTTGAGCATCTCGACCACCTGGGCCTTGGGTGGATGCTCGGCCTGCACCTGCCGCACCAGCGCCAGCCATTCCTGCTGTCGCTTGAGGCGTTCGGCGTAGCGCGCCTCGGCGCCTTGCACCACGGGAGCCATGGCGCGCCGGATGGTGGCTTCTTGGTCACTTGAAAAGCGCCCGTAGACCAGCCGCGCGTAGTCCATTATCTTGTCGAAACGGGCCTCTTCGCGCGCCGCCGGGTCCGGGCGCAGGTATTCCTTGCGGTACTTGGCGTTGGCATCGGCGAATTTTTTCTCCATGCGGGCAATCTGGTCCGGGGTCAGCGTCAGCAACAGGTCGGCCACGTCGGGGGTGGAGCGGTCAAACGCTACGCGCGCCAGCCGCTGGGCGTCGTCCTGGATCTTGCCCACTGCCGCGGCGGATACCGGTTGCTGCACTTCGCTTTTGGCCTGCCGCAGCAATCCGGCGATCTCGGGCAACTGGTCCTTGCGGTGCCAGGCAAAGAAGCGGGCGATGGCATCGCGCGTCAGCGGTTCCTGGCTGGCGGTAACGTCGACGTAGTTGTCGATCCACCAGTAGGCCAGCCGGTCGCCTTGCTGGTAGCCCAGTTTCATGGCGCTGCAGGCCGTCAGGGCGACCACTGCCGTGGCCAGGAAGAGACGCCGCATCCGCTCCCCGCGCAGGTGGGGAAACGTCGTCAAACGGCGTAAAACGCCCATGATAGAATCCTTTTCCGCGCGTTTGGGTGCCTGTTCGCGCCCGCCATTCCGGATCGCCGCACGCGTTACCTCTCGCACCGGGGCTGGGGCCAGGACCCTGGCCGACGCTACTCCTCCCCGGCCCTCGCGGGGGAGCGCTTCAAACGGGTTTTTGGACACACTCACTTAGGACCCTCCTTGTGAATATCGTCATTCTCGCTGCAGGCATGGGCAAACGGATGAACTCCGCGTTGCCCAAGGTACTGCATCCTCTCGCTGGCCGGCCATTGCTCGCGCATGTGATTGATACGGCGCGTAAATTGTTGCCGACGCGGCTTGTAGTGGTGGTGGGACACGGCGCCGATCGCGTGCGCGAAGCCGTTGGCGCGGAAGACGTCGCCTTCGCCCTGCAGGCCGAGCAGCTGGGAACCGGTCACGCCGTGGCGCAGGCGCTGCCGCTGCTCGATGACAGCCAGCCCACGCTGGTGCTTTATGGCGACGTGCCGCTGACCGAGCCGTCCACGCTGCAGCGCCTGGTGGCCGAGGCCGGCAACGGGCGCTTCGGCATCCTGACCGTAGAGATGGATGATCCCGCCGGCTACGGCCGAATCGTGCGCGAAGACGGCCGCATCGTGCGCATCGTCGAGCAAAAGGATGCCAGCGAGCAACAGCGCGCCATCCGTGAGATCAATACCGGCATCATCCTGGCGCCCACTGGCCACCTGCGCCGCTGGCTGTCCACGCTGCGCAACGACAACGCCCAGGGCGAGTATTACCTTACCGATACCGTCGAGCGCGCGGTCGCGGACGGCGTCGAGGTGGTCTCGGCACAACCCGCCGCGCTGTGGGAAACGCTTGGCGTCAACAGCAAGGTGCAACTCGCCGAGCTCGAGCGTATCCACCAGCGCAACCTGGCGCAGCGCCTGCTGGAAGCCGGCGTGACGCTGCTGGATCCGGCGCGGATCGATATCCGCGGTGAACTCACCTGCGGGCGTGACGTCACGATCGATGTCAATTGCGTGTTCGAAGGGCGCGTGCACCTCGAAGACGGCGCGCATATCGGCGCCAACTGCGTGATTCGCAACAGCACCGTGGGTGCCGGCGCACGGGTGCAACCGTTCTGTCATTTCGAGGACGCCAGCGTCGGCGCGGAAGGCCGCATCGGCCCGTACGCGCGCCTGCGCCCCGGCACGGTGCTGGCCGAGGATGTGCATATCGGCAACTTCGTCGAGGTCAAGAACAGCCAGATCGCGGCGCACAGCAAGGCCAATCACCTTGCCTATGTGGGCGACGCCACAGTTGGCTCGCGCGTCAATATTGGCGCTGGCACCATCACCTGCAACTATGATGGGGCCAACAAGTTCCGCACCGTGATCGAGGACGATGTCTTTATCGGCTCCGATACGCAGCTGGTCGCCCCGGTGACCGTGCGCCGCGGAGCCACCATTGGCGCCGGCACCACGCTGACCAAGGAAGCGGCGGCGGACAAGCTGACGCTGTCGCGCGCCAAGCAAATGACCATCGATGCCTGGCAGCGGCCGGTCAAGCAAGCAAAAAAATGAGTCCCGCCGCCGACCTGCCCGGATAAGGGCGGGCGGCACGGGCAATCCTCGGGCGACGGCACTGCCGTCCTCGCAGCAATCATCCGGTGCGGCCATGTCCGCACCCCGTGGGAGAAGAATATGTGCGGCATCGTCGGCGCGGTTTCCTCGCGCAATATCGTTCCGGTCCTGATCGAAGGCCTGCGTCGCCTCGAATACCGCGGCTATGACTCTTGCGGCGTGGCAGTCGTGCGCGATGGCGCGCTCGAACGCGCCCGCACGGTGTCGCGCGTGGCCGACCTGGACGAGCAGACCCGCGCGTCCGGCCTGTCCGGCCTGACCGGCGTGGCGCACACGCGCTGGGCCACGCACGGCAAGCCCGACACCACCAATGCCCACCCGCACTTCTCGGGCGAAACCATCGCACTGGTGCACAACGGCATCATTGAGAACTACGAGCCGCTGCGCGAAGAGCTGCGCGCCGCCGGCTACGGTTTCGAGTCGCAGACCGATACCGAGGTGGTCGCCCACCTGATCCACCAGGTCTACACATATCCGAGCAGCGCCACGCGCGGCGATCTGTTCGCCTCGGTGCGCGCGGTGACCAAGCGCCTGCACGGCGCTTACGCCATCGCCGTGTTCTCCAAGGATCACCCTGAGCGCGTAGTCGGCGCCCGCGCCGGTTCGCCGCTGGTGGTGGCGCTGGGCGACAACGAGTCGTTCCTGGCTTCCGACGCGCTGGCCGTGGCGGGCACCGCCAACCACATCATCTATCTGGAAGAAGGCGACGTGGTGGAGATCACCCGCGAGGGCGCCACGATCCACGACGTACACGACCATCTGGTCGAGCGGGAAGTGCGCGTGGTCGAAACCCACGCCACTGCCGTGGAACTGGGCCCGTACCGCCACTTCATGCAAAAGGAGATCTTCGAGCAGCCGCGCGCGCTCGGCGACACGCTGGAAGGCATCGAAGCCATCACGCCGGAACTCTTCGGCGCGAATGCGCAAAACGTGTTCAGCGAGATCGACAACGTGCTGATCCTGGCCTGCGGTACCAGCTACTACTCGGGCTGCACTGCCAAGTACTGGCTCGAATCCGTCGCCAAGATCCCGACCCAGGTCGAGGTGGCGAGCGAGTACCGCTACCGCGAGACCGTGCCGAACCCGCGTGCGCTGGTCGTGGTGATCTCGCAGTCCGGCGAAACCGCCGACACCATGGCCGCGCTGCGCCATGCCAAGTCGCTGGGCCACACCCACACGCTGGCGGTGTGCAACGTCGCCACCAGCGCCATGGTGCGCGAGACCGAGCTGCGCTTCCTCACCCGCGCCGGCACCGAGATCGGCGTGGCCTCGACCAAGGCCTTCACCACCCAGCTCGCCGCGCTGTACATGCTGACGCTGGCGCTGGCCAAGGTGCGCGGCAAGCTCACGGCCGAGGCCGAGGCCGCCGCGCTGGCCAACCTGCGCCACCTGCCTGTGGCGCTGCACGGCGTGCTGGCGCTGGAGCCGCAGATCATCTCCTGGTCCGAAGACTTCGCGCGCCGCGAGAACGCGCTGTTCCTGGGCCGTGGCCTGCATTACCCGATTGCCCTCGAAGGCGCGCTCAAGCTCAAGGAAATCTCCTACATCCACGCCGAGGCTTATCCCGCCGGCGAACTCAAGCACGGCCCGCTGGCGCTGGTGACCGAGGCCATGCCCGTGGTCACGGTGGCGCCCAACGACGCCCTGCTGGAAAAGCTCAAGTCCAACATCCAGGAAGTGCGCGCCCGTGGTGGCCGGCTGTATGTGTTCGCCGACAGCGACACCCACATCCAGTCCACCGATGGCATCCAGGTGATCCGCCTGCCCGAGCACTACGGCGACCTCTCGCCGATCCTGCATGTGGTGCCGCTGCAACTGCTGGCTTACCACACGGCCTGCGCGCGCGGCACCGACGTGGACAAGCCGCGCAACCTGGCCAAGTCGGTCACGGTGGAGTAAGGGAGGTAAGCCGCGCCGCCCGGCATGGCCAGGACTGCCTGGCCGGGCCGGTGGCATCGCCGGCATTTGCAAATGCGCTTCCATGCTGGCTGCAACGCAAGGGCGCGCGCCCGATGCGGCGCGCCTTGCCAGCCTTGTTCAGATACTGCGTCCAGCATGGCCCCGGCACCCGCCGCCCGCTATCGGTGAGTTGCCTACTTTGGTATCGGCCAACGTCGCGGCAGCGCGACGCGCGCTCGCTTGCCCGCGCGCATCCCCTTGTCCTCCAGGGCTACCGGTGCTCGGCAGAGCGGAGAAAGCTCGACGAGATTTCCCGCGTCAGAAGATCGAACGATTCCATTTCACCGTCGGACAGTCCGCCCGCGCAAACCGTCGTGCCCCAGTCTCCGCAGATCATCGCGACACAGCGGTTCTTGATCATCACGGGCGCCACCAGGATGGACCTGGCGTCGGGCATCTGCTCGCGATACCAGCGCGGCACGCGGTGTGCCAATTCCTTGTCGAAGGAGTCTTCGAAGAGCAGCGGCTTGTGCGCGATGGCCGCGAAGTGAAAGATATCGGGGACAAATCCCTCTTCAAACGATAGCGCCTCCATTTTCTCGCGCATGCCTTCGCCAAATCCGACGCGCGCCCCAAAGCGTTTCGCCATCGGATTGAGCAGCATGAGAAAACAGTGCGAGAAATTCAGCGCCCGCATGGCCGATTCGAGCACCAGCGGAGCCAGTTCGGATACCGGCAGTCCGCTGCCCTCGCGCTGTACCTCAAGGAGACTCTGCTGAAGCCGCTTGAACGCATCCTTGGGCTTGCCTGCGTTCCGGGGAGGGTTCGCATCGCCCGCATGGTCTGTATCCGGGGACTCCGCATGTGCCATTGACACGTTCAATGCCAGGGCCTGCTTCACCGCGCCTTCGACCGCGGCGGTTTGCAGGCCCAGCGCCTCCGCATGAGTCAGGAGCAAGGCCTGGACGGCTGCCTCGGGCGCATCGCTGGCGAGCATTGCAGCGCCCCGGGCGGAAACGTCGGCGATGGCGCCCAGCCAGTCGGCATGGGATTCCAGTACGGAATCCGCATCGAAGCGCTTGCGCAGCATCGAGTTCGCGATCACGGCGGGCAGGCGCCATTTAATGGCAGCCGCCTGCGCGATATCCTCCAGGGTCACGTCAAGGACTCGCTGGCAGGCTTCGCTTTCCTGCATGGCATCTCCCTCGCACAAGGCCCGGATCTGTTCCCACTCTTCAGGAAAGTAGAAGATGAGGAGAAGGCGGCTCATGTGGTGCATCAGCGTGCAAACGACGGCCTCCTCGGCCTGTCCGATGCCTTGCGCGTTGCTAAGCGAGCGCGTGAGCTCGCCGGCGATCAGGGCCTGCTTGAGTTCGTGGGAGGCCTGGGGGCGGTTGATTGCCACGCCGGAGAAATAGTCCAGCAACTGGACCCCCAGCGTGAGATGGCTGATCGCGTCGACGCCCAGGACCAGGATGGCGCGCGACACCGTCGTGACCTCGCCCCCGAAAGAGCGGTACATGGCGGAGTTGGCCAGGCGAATGACCTTTTGCGACAGGCTGAAGTCGGAGAGCACGGCAGCGGCCATCTCGCCGACGCTGATGTCGCTGCTCAGCGTCTTGAATACGTTGTCGATGCAGAACTGTAGCGTGGGGAAATCCCCTTGCTGGGCCATCCGGTTCCATAGCGCATCGAAGAACTGCTTGTTTTGCATAGCGGCGTCTACTTCGAGAATACTTGCGAGCTGCCAAGGCGCAGCTTTCCGCTTTGCGTTTGTTTCACGAACTGGATCGGGTTCATTGCCTTTGCGTAGCGCCACCCCTGCACCAGTTCACACCCTTGTTCGGCCAGCAACAGGCTTTGCTCCTTTGATTCCACGCCTTCCGCGATGGCGACCAGCCCGAGTTCCCGCGCCAGGGACAACACGGCAAACACGATGGTCCTGGCGTGCGGCGAGTCCATCATGTCCGCGACGAAGCTCCTGTCGATCTTCAAAGCCGAGAGCGGGAAGCGGCGAAGGTAAGACAAGCTGGAATAGCCCGTCCCGAAGTCGTCCACCGCGAACCGGACTCCCAGGGCGCGCAGTTCCATCAGCAAGTCCTGGGCCGCTTCGGGGTCGGTCATCAGTGCGCCTTCCGTGATCTCCAGGACCAGCCGGTGCGAACTGATGCCGGCGTCCTTGATCGCCCTTCTGACGCTATCCGCGAATCCCGGGTGCCTGAACTGAACAGGTGAGACGTTGACGGATATATATCCCACATGCAGGCCCAGCGCATCCCAGCTTGCCAGCTGCGCGCAGGCGCAACGAAGGGCCCATGCCCCAAGGTGGTTGATGAGGCCGTTATGCTCCGCAACCGGGATAAACACGCTCGGGGGGACTGGCCCCGTCGGGTGCTCCCATCGCATCAGCGCCTCGACTGCGCAGACCTCGCCTGAACCGGGCCACACGATGGGCTGATAGTGGAGAAGGAACTCGCCGTTCTGGACGGCCTCGAACATGCCCTGCTCTATCCGGAATTGTTCATCCAGGCGATGCTCAAGCTCCGGCGTGTAGACGCAATAGCGGTTCTTTCCCTGCGCCTTTGCGTCATACATGGCGAGGTCAGCGCGCTTGAGCAGTTGCGACTCGGACTGATGGGCGTGCGTGCCGAAGGTCAGTCCGAGGCTGGTGGTGACACGGATCTGGCAGCCTGCGAGATGAAAGGGCTGCCTGCAGGCATGTATCACTCTTTCGACCAGGCCAATGGCCGCCGCTTCCGATGCGATCCCGTCCAATAGCAGCACAAACTCGTCGCCGCCCAGCCGCGCGACCACATCCTTGGGACGAACGGCGTCCAGCAGCCGCACGCTGACTTGCTTTAGCAAGGCATCGCCAAATTCATGGCCCAGCGAGTCATTCACCTTCTTGAACCCATCGAGGTCCATCAAGGCGACCGCAAACGGCGTCTTTCCTGTTCCGTCTTCGGCAAAGTAAGCGGAAATGCGCTCGCGCAGGAATGCGCGGTTGCCCACGCCGGTCAATGGGTCGCGAAAGGATGCCTCGATAAGCCGCTGTTCATTGTCAACCCAGTGGGTAACGTCGTAGCCAAACAACAACAGACAAACGCTGCCGTCTTCATTTGCGTACCGGCAGACCCGGAGGTCCAGCCATCGGCTTTCGCCCACCCCGCCGGAAAACCGGATCCGGCCGCGCTGCCAGGAACCCTCTTGTTCGCAGGCCAGGAGCAGCTCGGCGAGCTGTTCGCGTTGTTCGAACGAGACCACATCCAGTATCGAGGACTTGAGCAGGTATTCCCGGGGAAAGGCCAGCAACTGAGCCGATGCTTCCGTTGCCAGCACGATGTTGCCCGTGACATCGATTTGCAGGGCAAGTCCGCCTGAGGCTTCGAGCAGCGCCCAGGCGTCGCGCGCCGATACATCGGCCGACGAGGGCGTGCTCCGGTCGGATGCCGGCCATCCAGGAGGCTCGTCCGCTAGCACAGCATCATACGTAAACGACGTCATGGAGCTCTTGTTGAAATCCAGGCTGGATTGAGAATCCCGATAGTTAAACGCCGCCGGCGCAAGCTTGGTGCCGCTATGCCGGGCATTGGGCTTTGTCACGTGCGCGGCCGTCCCTGGCTTTAAAGTGATTTTAAGTGCATGTTGACCATGCAACGCATGTCAGTTTAACGCCTAACCGCGACGGCGCATTGTCTCAAATGCGCTGGGGAAATGGAGATCGCGTTGCCGTGGCCGGCGCCGCGCCGGCCGCAACCCGCCGGGCCCGGGTTTTCCGGGCAAGACGGGCCACGTGAACCCCCGGGGACTGGTGCCTTAGAATGCGGGACAAACAATATCGGAGACCGTGCATGCTGTGGAAATCGACCCCGTCCCTGAAAGACCTCCAGGCCCGTCACAAGGACACCGCCGTCGAGCAACTGGGTATCGAGTTCACTGAGATCGGCGAGGCGTCGCTCAGTGCGCGCATGCCGGTGGACCGCCGCACCGTGCAGCCGCACGGCATCCTGCATGGCGGGGCTTCGGTGCTGCTGGCCGAGACGCTGGGCAGTTGCGCCGCCAGCCTGTGCCTGGATAGCGCAACGCAATACTGCGTAGGGCTCGATATCAATGCGAACCATGTGCGCGCGGCGCGAACCGGCTATGTGACCGGCACCGCCACGCCGGTCCATATCGGCCGCACCACCCATGTGTGGGCCATCGACATTCGCAACGACGAAGGCAAGACGGTGTGCGTCTCGCGAATCACCATGTCGATTCTTTCGCGCTGAAAGCCGGCCGGGTGCCGTGCAGAGTTTTTTATTTCCGGCTACACTGCGCCCCGCACTGTAGCGGATGCCAATCGAGGCCTCCCGGCAGCGGCGGGGTGGCAGAGTGGTTATGCTACGGTCTGCAAAGCCGTACACGGCGGTTCGATTCCGTTCCCCCGCCTCCAGTAAGGCCCTGATTTTTCAGGGCTTTTGTTTTTTCTGGTGGTATCAGGTTCCACCGGAAGGCGATTGCCGACGGTCCGGTCGAATTCGCCGGATGCAATTCCCAAAACCCGCGGATGTCCCTTCAGGCATCCATGCCGCGCGCGCAGAAGCGCAACCTCCGCGCGCCGGCTCAGGATCCGCTCCCCCTGTCTCGCCCGGCATGACGCACACAAACGAGCGCCGCATTCGGCGAATCAGATACGCGTTATGCCGTTTGCCCGGCTGGAACATGTTGCCCGAATCATGTAGTGTGAAGCCAACGCAGTCCACCCATGACAACCTCCGCCATCGTGCGTGGCGGGGAGATAAATGCAATGACAAGAGATCTGCGTCTCCGCGTCGCACAACCGGCCGATTGGCCGGCAATCGCGGAAGTCCTTGAAACCTGTGGCCTCGCCAGCGACGATCTCGATCCCTCGCTGGCGTTGTTCCATATTGCCCTGCTCGACGGCGTGATCGTCGGTTGCGCCGCCGCCGAAGGCTATGGGGAAACCATTGTCATGCGTTCGGTCGCCGTGCTGCCGCCCTATCGCGATCATGGCATCGCCTCCCATATGGTTTCCGCCGTGCTGATGCGCGCGCGCGCCAACGGCTGTACGCGCGCCGTGCTGCTGAGCGCCACTTGCCCCAGCTACTTTGCCCGCTACGGGTTCTCGCTGATCTCGGCGGATCGCCTGGCGCCGGAAGTGCGCGCCTCGCGCGAGTTCCGGCGCCAGGAGGGGACGTTGCCGCTGTGCATGTGCTGCGAGCTGAAATGACCTGCATGACGTACCGATGAACCAGACGAGCCAGACAAAGCAGACAAAGCAGACAAGCCCTGAGCCTTTCGGATACCTGGTCTGTATCGGTCGTTTCGAGCCCTTCCACAATGGCCATTTCGCCATGCTGCGCCAGGCGCTGGCACAGGCCCGCACGGTGATCGTGGTGCTGGGTTCGGCGGGCGGGGCCCGTACCGTGAAAAATCCGTTCACCGCCGGCGAGCGCCGCCAGATGATCGAGGGCGCGGTGGCCGGATGGGATGCCGCGCGTGTTGCCGATCTGCGCTTCGTGGCGGTGCGGGACTATTGCGAGAGCGTGCGCTGGACGGCTGCGGTGCGCGCGGCAGTGGACGCCGTGCCGGATGTCCAGCCGGCATCGGCGGCGGCTGCGCAAGATGCCCCGCGCGTCGGCCTGTTCGGGCATTTCAAGGACGCGTCTTCGGGTTATCTCAATGACTTTCCCGGCTGGGGCCTGGTGCCGCAGCCAAGCTTCGGACAGCTCAATGCGGCCGACGTGCGCCAGCAGTGGTTCGAGCAGCAGGGCGAACTGGGCGAGCTGGTGCATGTACTGCCGCCGCCGGTTGCCGCCTTCCTGCGCGAGTTTGCCGCGGGCGGAGCCTTCGCGACGTTGCTGGCGGAGTATCGCTTCCTGCAGGACCACAAGAAGCGGTGGGCGGCCGCGCCCTATCCGCCGGTGTTCGTGACCGTGGATGCCGTGGTGCGCTGCTGTGGTCAGGTGCTGCTGATCCGCCGTGGCGGACAGCCGGGCCGTGGCGCATGGGCGCTGCCCGGCGGCTTTCTCGATCAGCATGAACGCGTGGCCGATGCGGTCCTGCGCGAACTCGACGAGGAAACGCGCTTCGGCTTGCCGAAGGCGGCGTTGCGGCAATCGTGCCGCGCCCAGGCGCTGTTCGATCATCCCGAGCGCAGCCTGCGCGGACGCACGCTGACCCACGCCTTCTTCTTCGACCTGCCGCTCGATGCGCTGCCCGCAGTGGCCGCGGCCGACGACGCGGCCGCGGTGCGCTGGGTGCCGCAGCAGGAACTGCTGGCGCTGGAGGAGCAGATGTTCGAGGACCACTTGCTGATCCTCGATCGCTTCCTGCATCTGTTCGACGGCGAGGCGCAGCCAGCGGGCTGATTCGCCTTGTGCCGGGACGCCCGCCGGATGGCCTGGTGGCCGCCGAGGCAAGCCTGCGCCAGCGCGTCGGCGGGACCGCTCGCCACCACGCGTTAGCAGCCCGCAGCCAAAGCATGCCTAGTGGCTGATCATCCAGGGCCGCCCGGCCAGATTTCCTTTCGGCGCATTTGCCGCCGCGCCGGGCGCCCCGGCCAGCGTCACCTTGCTCCCGCAGCAACCACAACCCGGCCCATGCCCGCCGCGCGCCGATTCGCGCGGCGCGGCGGCGCTGCGCTCGTTGATGGCATGCGCCCGGCGCGATGCCGCCGGCATGCTGGCCAGCGATGGCGCGGCAACCAGGGCGCGGTCGGCGAAGCCGCCGCAGGCAGGGCAGGCGCATGGCTCGTCGCGTCGCGCGATGGGACGCATGGCAGCGAAATCGCCGCAGCCCGGGCAGCGGTAATCGTAGGTTGGCATCTGGCAGTCTCCGTGTCTCGAATGGGCCCGGGCGCGCCGTGGTGCGAGGGCGCGCCCGGCAGGGCCGTCAAACGTCCTGCGAAATCGGCAGATCCACATCGCCCGTGATGTGCTTCACGGGCCCTTGCGCGCTCGGCCGGATATCGAAATCGAAGATCTGCGTCGGCAGCCACAGCGTGGCGCAGGCATTGGGAACATCGACCACGCCGCTGATATGCCCCTGCACCGGCGCCGTGCCCAGGATCGAGTACGCCTGGGCCCGCGAGTAGCCGAACCTGGTCATGTACTCGATGGCGTTCAGGCAGGCCTGGCGGTAAGCCACATGCACATCCAGGTAATGCTGCTGGCCGGCCTCGTCCACCGAGATGCCTTCGAAGATCAGGTAGTCGTTGTAGTTCGGCGTGATCGGGCTGGGCTTGAAGATGGGATTCCTGATGCCGTACTTGGCCATGCCGCCCTTGATCAGGGACACGCGCATATGCACCCAGCCGGCCATTTCGATGGTGCCGCAGAAGGTGATTTCGCCGTCGCCTTGCGAGAAGTGCAGGTCGCCCACCGACAGGCCCGCGCCGTCGACATAGACAGGGAAATACACCTTGGCGCCGCGCGAGAGGTCCTTGATGTCGCAGTTGCCGCCATGTTCGCGCGGCGGCACGGTGCGTGCGCCGCGGCCTGGTCGCGCGCATCGCCCTGCAGGCGGCCCATGTGCGCCGTGGCGGCGAAGGGCGGGTTGGCCAGCGCCGGCACGCGATCGGGGTCGGTGGCGATGAAGTCGATCTCGCGCTTGTTCCAGGTCTCCAGCAGCGATTTGTCCGGCATGCAGCCGATCAGGCCAGGGTGGATCAGGCCGGCGAAATTGACGCCGGGAATATGGCGCGACGACGTGTAGAGGCCGTGGAAATCCCAGATGGATTTCTGCGCGAGCGGGAAGTGGTCGGTCAGGAAGCCGCCGCCGTTCTGCTTGGAGAAGAAGCCGTTGAAGCCCCACTGGCTTTCCGCCTTGGCACCGATGTCGAGCAGGTCCACCACCAGCAGGTCGCCGGGCTCGGCGCCTTCCACGCCGACGGGGCCGCTCAGGAAGTGAACGATGGACAGGTCGATGTCGCGCACGTCGTCGGCGGAGTCGTTGTTCTTGATGAAGCCGCCGGTCCAGTCGTAGGTTTCCAGGATGAAGTCGTCGCCGGGCTTGACCCATGCGGCCATCGGGATGTCCGGGTGCCAGCGGTTGTGGACGTTGGGATTCTCGTACGGGGATTCGGCCAGATCGACCTTGATCAGGGTGTCCGTCATGACATGCCTCCTGGTGGGTGTTGGGCGTGAAGAAATCGTGGAAAAAATTGAAAAAAGGGCGCTGCCGGCTAGACCGAAAGCAGTTGCCGGATGCGCTCGACGTCGGTGCCGTTGCGCTGGGTTTCGTGCACGAAGCGGCCGCCTTCGATCACCAGCAGGCGGTCCGCCACATCGAGCGCGAAGCTGAGCACCTGCTCGGAGAAGACGATGGTGATATCGCGCGTGCGGCGGACCTCGTTGAGCGCGCGTGCGATGTCCTTGATGATCGATGGCTGGATGCCCTCGGTGGGTTCGTCCAGCAGCAGCACCTTGGGATTGGCCACCAGTGCGCGCGCTATCGCCAGTTGCTGCTGCTGCCCCCCCGAGAGGTTGCCGCCCTTGCGCCGGCGCATCTCGAACAGCACCGGGAACATGGCGAAGATTTCCTCGGGGATGCGGCGGCTCTTGCCTTGCTCCATGCCGGTCAGGATGTTCTCTTCCACCGTGAGGTGGGAGAAGATCATGCGGCCCTGCGGCACATAGGCCAGGCCCGCGCGCACGCGCCTGTAGCTTTCGTCCTGCGCGACGTCGCGCCCGTCCACGCAGACCTGTCCGGAGCGCACCGGCAACATGCCGATCATGGCCTTGAACAGCGTGGTCTTTCCCATGCCGTTGCGGCCCATGATGGCTACCGTCTCGCCTTGCGCGGCGGCGAACGACACGCCGTGCAGCGCTTCGCTTTGTCCGTAGTTCACGACCACGTTGTCGACTGTGAGCATGCTGGTCTCCCTGGGCTCAGTGGCCAAGATAAACGTCGATCACGCGCGGATCGTTCTGCACCTGCTCCATCGAGCCTTCGGCGAGGATCTTGCCCTGGTGCATCACCGTGACCTTGTCGGCGATGCGCTTGACGAAATCCATGTCGTGCTCGATCACGATCACCGCGCGGCCGCGGCTGATGCGCTTGAGCAGCTCCGCGGTCTGTTCGCGCTCGCGCACGCTCATGCCGGCGATGGGCTCGTCGAGCATCAGCAGTTGCGGCTCCTGCATCAGCAGCATGCCGATCTCCAGCCATTGCTTCTGCCCGTGCGAGAGTTGCGCGGCCTCGCGCTCCAGCGCATCGGCCAGGCCGATCTCGGCGGCCACGCCGGCCACGCGCTGGCGCACCTCGGGCGTGGTGCGGAACGTGAGCGCACCCAGCACGCCACGGCCGCGCGGGAACGAAACGGCGAGGTTCTGGAACACGCTGAGGTTCTCGTAGATCGAAGGAGTCTGGAACTTGCGGCCCACCCCGGCGCGCACGATCTGGTATTCGGGCAGGCCGGTCATCTCGCGGTTGCGGAACTTGATGCTGCCGCCGGTGGCGCGGGTCTTGCCGCACACGAGATCGAGCAGCGTGGTCTTGCCGGCCCCGTTGGGGCCGATGATCACGCGCAGCTCGTCGCGATCGACATACAGCGTGAGCTTGTCGATGGCCCGGAAGCCGTCAAAGGAAACGGTCAGGTCTTCCACCGCCAGCATGAAATCGGTATTGCTCATGGCGTCTTCCTCGCTTTGGACGGATGGCTTCAGGCGGTACGGCCGGGAATCCCTTCGGCGGGCGGCGTCGGTACTGCGGGCGAAGTCGCCTCCGTAGCCGGGGCGGCGGGTTCGGACGGGCTTCCGATGGCCCGGCGGCGCGACATGTACTTGCTGTAGAGGCCGGCCAGCCCGTCGGGAAAGGCCACCACCACGCCGATGAACAGCGCCGCCATCAGGAACAGCCACAGGTCGGGAAAGCTCTCGGAGAAATACGTCTTGCCGAAATTGACCAGCAGCGTGCCCCACACCGCGCCCACCAGGCTCATGCGCCCGCCCACGGCGGCAAAGATCACCATTTCGATGGAGGGCACGATGCCGACGAAGGACGGCGACATAAAGCCCACCTGCAGCGTGAACAGCGCACCGCCCACCGCCGACAGCGCGGCGGCCAGGCAGAACACGAAGACCTTGAACATGGCCACGTCGTAGCCGGAGAAGCGCACGCGGTCTTCCTTGTCGCGCATCGCCAGCAACAGCACGCCGAGCTTGCTGCGCTGGATCCCGCGGCACATGGCGATGGCGCCGAACAGCAACGCCACGTTGGCGAAGTACAGGATCACCTTGGCGCTGTCGCTGCGGATGTCCCAGCCCAGCATGGTCTTGAGGTCCGTGATGCCGTTGACGCCGCCGGTATAGCCCTGCTGGCCGATGATCAGCACCGAGAGGATCAGCGCCACCGCCTGCGTGATGATGGCGAAGTACACCCCGCCCACGCGCCGGCGGAACATGGCGAAGCTGACGATAAAGGCCAGCGCCACCGGAATCGCGATCACGCCGGCCAGCGCGAAAGGCAGGTGGCGGAACGGCTCCCACCACCACGGCAGCGCGGTGAGCTGGTTCCAGTCCATGAAGTCGGGGATGCCGGGCGTGGACTGGATCGCGGTGCTCTTCGCGTCGGACGCTTCGAGCTTGAGGAACATCGCCATGGCGTAGCCGCCCAGGCCGAAGAACACGCCCTGGCCAAGGCTCAGCACGCCGCCGTAGCCCCACAGCATGACCAGGCCTATGGCGACGAAGGCGTAGCTCAGGTACTTGCCGATCAGGTTGAGCCGGAACACGTCGAGCGCCAGCGGCATGACGACAAGGAGCGCCACGGCCAGCACAAGGTAGCCGGCGAATTCGCCGCGCAACAGGCGGGCGGTGGAAGAGGAGGGCGACATCACAAGCTCCTGTGCAGGTTTGGTGAGTGGCGGTGCGGCGGCGGCGTCTTCAGCGCCGCACTGCCGGGGCGAACAGGCCTTGCGGACGGATCATCAGGATCGTCACGATCAGCAGCAGCGTCAGCACGCGCGCCATCGACCCGGTGAGGAAGAACTCGCTGATCGATTGCGCCTGGGCAATGCCGAATGCCGATGCCACCGTGCCGAGCAGGCTTGCCGCGCCGCCGAAGGCGACCACCAGGAAGGAGTCGACGATGTAGAGCGAGCCGCTGGTGGGGCCGGTGGAGCCGATGGTGGTGAAAGCCGCCCCCGCCAGGCCGGCGATGCCGCAGCCGATCGCGAAGGTGAGCCGGTCGGTTCGCCGCGTATTGATGCCGGCCGCGTTGGCCATGGCGCGGTTGAGGGTGGTGGCGCGCACCCGCAGCCCCCAGCGTGAGCGATACAGCGCCAGCCACACCATGCCTGTGACGAACAGTGTCAGCGCCATCACGAACATGCCGTTGATGGGGATATCCAGCCCCGGCGCCGGCGCCCACGAGCCCATCAGCCATTCGGGCAGCGTGGGGCTGACCTCCTTCGGGCCGAAGGTGGAGCGGAAGGTTTGCTGCATCCCCAGCGACAGGCCCCAGGTGGCGAGCAATGTGTCGAGCGGGCGGCGATAGAGATGGCGGATCAGTGCCCACTCGGCCAGCCAGCCGGCACAGAACGCCAGCGCGAAAGCGGCGCCGATGGCCAGCGGAAAGTAGAAGGGCATCCACGACGGCGCGAGGCGCTCGGTCAGCGTGGACGCCAGGAAGATGGTGTAGGCGCCGATGGTCATGAACTCGCCATGCGCCATGTTGATCACGCCCATCTGGCCGAAGATGATGGCCAGGCCCAGCGCCATCAGCAGCAGTACCGAGAACAGACTCAGGCCGGCAAAGCCCTGCATCAGGCCGATATTCAGCATGTCGGATAGATTCATGTCGCGCTCCGCCATCGGGGAGAAGAAAGGGTGCCGGCAGCGAAAATCGAAGCTGGCGAGAAGCGCCAGTGCCGCTTGCGATGCCCGACGGTGTTTACTCCCTCTCCCCTCAGGGGGAGAGGATTGGGGAGAGGGGGCAAACCGGTGGTCAGTCAACCCGCTTACTGATAGCCCTTCGGGAACGGATTGGGCGGAATCAGCGAAGGCGATTCGGCTACCACCTTGAACTGCCCGTCGAGCTGAGCCAGGCCCACGCGCGTCTTGCTCCACAGGTGGTGGTTGGGGTCGACCTTCACATAGCCCTCCGGCGCGGTCTTCAGCTCGATGCCGGGGGAGGAGGCCACCACCTTGTCGATATCGAAGCTGCCCGCTTTCTCCACCGCGGCCTTCCACAGCCAGGGGCCGAGATAGGCAGCCTGCGTGACGTCGCCGATCACCGACTTGCCGCCGTACTTGGTCTTGAAGGCATCCACGAAAGACTTGTTGTTGGGATTGTCGAGCGACTGGAAGTACTTCATGGCGGCGTAGAAGCCGGCGATGTTCTCGCCGCCGATGCCGAGCACTTCATCCTCGGTCACCGAGATGGTCAGCAGGAATTGCTTGTCCGCCGTAATGCCAGCGGCCTTGAGCTGCTTGTAGAAGGCCACGTTGGAGCCGCCCACCACGATGGCGTAGATGCAGTCCGGCTTGGCGATCTTGATCTTGTTGATCAGCGAGTTGAAGTTGGTGTGGCCAAGCGGGTAGTACTCCTCGCCCACCACCTTGAGCTTCTGGAAGTTCTCGATATGCTTGCGCGCGATCTTGTTGGAGGTGCGTGGCCAGATGTAGTCCGAGCCGATCAGGAAGAAACTCTTGGCCCCTTTCTGCCTGGCCGCCCAGTCCAGGCCCCAGATGATCTGCTGCGTGGCTTCCTGGCCGGTGTAGATGACGTTCTTCGATTGCTCCAGCCCTTCATAGAAGGTCGGGTAGTAGAGCAGGCCATTCTCTTTCTCGAAGATCGGCAGAACCGCCTTGCGCGAGGCGGAGGTCCAGCAGCCGAACACGGCCGCCACGCGGTCGTTGACCAGCAGCTTCTTGGACTTCTCGGCGAAGGTGGGCCAGTCAGAGGCGCCGTCTTCCTTGATGACCTTGATCTTGCGCCCGAGGATGCCGCCAGCCGCGTTGATCTGGTCGATGGCCAGTTGTTCGGCCTGGATCGAGCCGGTCTCGGAGATTGCCATGGTGCCGGTGGCGGAGTGCAGCTGGCCCACGGTGACTTCAGTGTCGGTGACGGCCAGCCTGGTGGTGTTCGCTACCGAGGTAGGCACCGCGGCGCGCGCCTGGCCGCTCAGGCCGGCCATGCCGGCAAGAGACAGGGCGGGCAGCGCGGCGAGGCCCTGCATCATGCGGCGCCGCTGCGGCGAGACGGCATCGTCATCTTGGGAGGGAACGGACCCGTTCGTTTCTTTGTCACGCATGATTGACGCTCCTTGGAGGCGTGGTGAGGTAGGACGGCGTTGGCCACGCACGTTGACCGAATACGTTGACCGCATACGATGGCCGGGCAGGCAATGAATCACCCTGTGGCCGGATCATGGTGCAGTGCAACCGCGCCTTCCATACGTCATTCAACGTAGGCGCATGCGCACCCTGGCTGCGCTACGATTCGCGCGCTGCGTCGCCGGGGCTTGCGCCGGGCGCCGCGATGCATCGTGGCGCACGGCACGGCTCTTGCATCTGCGCGGCACGACCCACGCGAGCATCTTCCGGAGTCCCGATCCCCATGCCAGCCGCCAGCCAGCCCGTACAGCGCATCAGCAAGATCCGGCGCGACTACAACCGCTGGGTGGCCGACGAGACGCTGGAGGACTACGCGCTGCGTTTTGCACCAAGGACGTTCCGCAAGTGGAGCGCCTTTCGCGTGGCCAATACCGCTTTTGGTGCAGTGGCGTTCCTGGCGCTGGAAGCCATCGGCGCGGCCATCACGCTGAGCTATGGCTTTACCAACGCCATGTGGGCTATCGGCGTGGTCAGCCTGGCGATCTTCCTGACGGGGCTGCCGATCTCCTACTACGCGGCCCGTCACGGCGTGGACATGGACCTGCTGGCGCGCGGCGCCGGCTTCGGCTACCTCGGGTCGACCGTCACCTCGCTGATCTACGCCAGCTTCACGTTCATCTTTTTCGCGCTGGAAGCGGCCATCATGGCGCAGGCCTTCGAGCTCCTGTTCGGGCTGCCGCGTTCATTGGGCTACCTGCTTTCGGCCATCGTGGTGATCCCGCTGGTCACGCACGGAGTGACGCTGATCTCGCGCATCCAGCTGTGGACGCAGCCGCTGTGGCTGTTGCTGTTGGCGCTGCCGTATGCGGTGATCTGGTGGCGCGAGCCCGGGCTCTACACCGATTTCCTTTCCTTTAACGGGCGGCTGGCGGAAGGCGACGGCTTCTCGTGGCACGCCTTCGGCGCCGCAGCCACGGTCACGTCCGCGCTGATCGCGCAGATCGGCGAGCAGGTGGATTTCCTGCGCTTCATGCCGGAACTCACGCCGCGCAACCGCTGGCGCTGGTGGGGCGCGCTGATCGCCGCCGGGCCCGGATGGATCGTGCTGGGCGCGGCCAAGATGGCGGGCGGTGCGCTTCTCGCCTTCGTCGCGTTGCAGGCCGAGGTGCCGATCGCACACGCGCTGGAGCCCACCCAGATGTACCTGGCGGGCTTCTCGCGCGCGCTCGGGGGCGCTTGGCCGGGCTGGGCGGCGGTGGTGCTGACCGGCCTCTTCGTGGTGCTCTCGCAAACCAAGATCAACATCACCAACGCCTACGCCGGCTCGCTGGCATGGTCGAACGTGTTCGCACGGCTCACGCACAGCCATCCGGGCCGGGTGGTGTGGCTGGCCTTTAATGTGCTGATCGCGGTGATGCTGATGGCCATGGGCGTGTTCGAGGCGCTGGAGCAAGTGCTGGCGCTCTACGCGCACCTGGCCGTGGCGTGGGTCGGCGCCATTGTCGGCGACCTGGTCATCAGCAAGCCGCTCGGGCTGTCGCCGCGCACCATCGAGTTCCGCCGCGCCTACCTGTTCGATATCAACCCTGCCGGCTTTGGCGCGATGATGCTGGCGTCGGCGGGATCGATGCTGGTGCACCTGGGCGCGTTCGGCGAGACGCTGCGGCCGGCTTCGATCGGGGTGGGGCTGGTGCTGGCCATTGTTATCCCGCCTGTGATCGCCTTCGCTACCCAGAGCCGTTATTTCATCGCGCGCTCGCCGGTGGACTTCGGCCCGCGGCACAAGGTGGTCCGCTGCACCATCTGCCGCAATCCCTTCGAAGTGGAGGACGTAGCAGCCTGCCCCGCGTATCGCGGCCCGATCTGCTCGCTGTGCTGCACGCTGGACGCGCGCTGCAAGCCCGGCGCCAGCGCGCAGGAGCAGATCGTCACCGCGCTCACGCGCGTGCTGCCGGCCGGCACGCCGCCGGTGATGGCGCGCCGCATCGGCCAGTTCTGCCTGGTGCTGGCGGGCATGGTGTTCGTGTTCGGCACCTTCCTGTGGCTGCTGTACACGCAGGAGCAATTGTCGGGCGCGCTGGCGGCGGCCACGTTGCCGCGCGCCGGGCTGTTCCTCAAGATCTTTGCCGGGTTGCTGCTGTTCGCGGCGGTGGCGGCGTGGTGGCTGGTGCTGGCCAACGAAAGCCGGGGCGTGGCGCAGGAAGAATCGGAGCGGCAGAACATGCTGCTGCAAAAGGAAATCGACGCGCACCGCCATACCGATGCCTTGCTGCAGCGCGCGAAGGAAGTCGCGGAGAAGGCCAACGTGGCCAAGAGCCGCTTCATCACCGGCATGAGCCATGAGATGCGCGCGGGGCTGAATTCGATCCTCGGCTATTCGCAACTGCTGTTGCGCGCGGGGCGGCTGCCGCCGGCATTGCGCGAAGACGTACGCACCATCGGGCGTGCCGGCGAGCATCTCTCCAGTCTGGTCGATGGCCTGCTGGAACTGTCGCGCATCGAGGCCGGCAAGCTGCGCCTGGCGCAGGAAGCCGTGGCGCTGGAAGGCCTGTTCGATGAACTGGTGCGCATGTTCCGCCCGCTTGCCGCGGCGCGCGGGCTGGCCTTCCATTACCGCGTGGAAGGCGTGCTGCCCGCGTACGTGCACGGCGATCCCAAGCGGCTGCGCCAGATCGTCATCAACCTGGTCAGCAACGCCATCAAGTTCACGGAGCAGGGCGCGGTGACGCTCGCCGTGCGCCACCAGCGCGAGATGGCCACCATCGTGGTGAGCGATACCGGTCCGGGCATCGACGCGGCCGACCAGGAGCGCATCTTCGACCCTTTCGAGCGGGCCTGCGGCCACGATGACCGCGACGGCATCGGCCTGGGGCTGGCAATCGTGCGGCTGCTGGCTGACCTGATGGGCGGTGAGATTCGCGTGCGCAGCGCGTCCGGTGCCGGCAGCGAATTCACGGCACGGCTGTACCTGCCAGCCGTGACGGCGCCGGTGGCACGCCGGACGCCCGCGCAGCGCACCCGCCTGCCGGCCGATGCGCGGGTGCTGGTGGTGGACGACCGCGCCGCGCATCGCGCGGTGCTGCTCGGATTCCTGGCGCCGCTGGGGCTGGCGGTGGATGAGGTGGGGGAGGGCGCGGCGGTACTGCCGGCGGTGCAGCGCTTGCGGCCGCAACTGGTGCTGCTGGACCTCAACCTGCCCGATGCGTCCGGCTGGGACCTGTGCCGCCTGCTGCGCGAGCAGGAACGTCCGCCGCTGGTCGTGATCGTCTCCGCCAATGCTCACGAGAACACCGAGGAAGCGCGTGCCACGCACGGCTATTTTGCTTTCGTCAGCAAGCCGGTGCGCGAGGCGGAACTGATCGAGGTGGTCCGGCGCGCGCTGGCGAGTGCGGTGCAGCACGAGAGCAAGGCCGCCGCCGTACACGCGCTGCCTTCGGCCGAGTTGCTGCGCGAGCTGCTGCTGCTCGGCGCCACCGGGCGGCAGCGCGCGCTGGAGGCGCAGCTTTCCGAGCTGGCCGAAGGCGTGGACGCTGCCGCCGCATGGGCGGCGCGCATGCTTGCACTGGCACGCAGCGATGGCGCTGCACTGACTCACTCTCTTGGCGAGGCGCTTCATGAATCCCGCTCCTGACCTGCAGACCCGCGTGCTGGTGGTGGACGACAATGCCGACGCGCGCGGCTTCCTCACGCGCGCCCTGGGCGGCGAGGCCATGGCGGTGCATGCCGCGCACAGCGGCGACGCCGCGCTCGATGCGCTGGCGCTCTTCGAGCCCGACGCGGTGCTGCTCGACGTGGACATGCCGGGCATGGACGGCTTTGCCACCTGCGCGGCGCTGATGGACCGCCATGCCGACCTTCCGGTGATCTTCATGACAGGGCTGGGCGAGACCGGGCATATCGTGCGCGGATTCGAGGTGGGCGCGTGCGACTACGTGACCAAGCCGGTGGCGATTGCCGAGGTGGTGGCGCGGGTGCGCTCGCATGCCGCCAAGGCGCGCCTGGCGCGCAGCGCGCGCGCGGCCGTGCTGGGCAGCGCGGTGGCGATGCTGGCGGCCGATACCGCTGGCCAGCTGATGTGGATGAACACCAGCGCCGCGGCCTTGATGCAGGCGCATGGCTGGGTGGCCTGCCCGCCGGGCGCGCTGCTGCCGGCGCCGCTGGTGGCAGCGCTGCGGGCGCTGCAGGAAGACGTGGCCACGCCGGGCTTGCTGCCGGGCGGGTTGTCCCTGCGCCGGCTGACAGGTGTGACGGCGGGCGTGATGGTGGTGGAACTCGCTGCGCACCCGGCGCACGCGGCCACGAGCGCGACACACGATGCCGCGCCGCCGTCGGAACTGACGCCGCGCGAGGCCGAGGTGATGGTCTGGGTGGCGCGCGGCAAGACCAACCGTGACGTGGCCGAGATCCTCGGCATGAGCCCGCGCACCGTCAACAAGCATCTCGAACACATCTACGAGAAGCTCGGGGTGGAAACCCGCACCGCGGCCGTGGCGGCCGCGCAGCGCGGGCTGGCGTAGTGCGTCAGTGGGTCATGCGTGCCGGTGCGCCGCGGTGGCGCCGTCATGATCGCAGCGGTGGATCTCCACCGTCACGTGCACCAGTTCCTCGTGGACCGACAGCGCCTGCCTGACGCGCGCGGGTGTCAGCGCGGCGTCGTGCGTGACCAGGCTGGCGATGACGGCGAATTTCTGCTTGCCCACGCGCCATACGTGCAGGTCCGTCACGCGCGTGCCTTCGGGGCCCTGGTCGAAGCCGGCCAGCACCTCGCGCACTTCCTCCACCACCGGGTGATCCATCTCGCGGTCGAGCAGCACCGTGCCGGTCTGCCTGAGCAGGCCCAGTGCCCAGTGGCCGACCAGCGCGGCGCCCACCAGCCCCATTACCGGGTCGAGCCAGCCCAGGCCGAGCCACCAGCCGCCGGCCAGCGCCAGCACCGCCAGCACCGAGGTGGCGGCGTCGGCCAGCACGTGGAGGTAGGCGGAGCGCAGGTTGAGGTCGTGATGGTGGCCGTGATCGTACCCGTGATCATGGGCGTGGCCGTGGTCGTGATCATGATGGGCGCCACCGAGAATCAGCGCGCAGCCGAGGTTGACCAGCAATCCGACGATGGTCACCGCCATGGCTTCGCGGTAGTGGATGGCCTGCGGGCTGAACAGCCGCTCGACCGAGCCGAACACCATCAGCGCGGCCACGCCGAGCAGGAAGATCGCGCTGGCAAAGCCGGCCAGCACTTCGATCTTCCACGCGCCGAAGGCAAAGCGCTTGTCCGCGGCATAGCGGCGGGCCGCGGCGTAGGCGAAGGCGGTGAGGCCGATCGCCAGCGCGTGCGAGCTCATGTGCCAGCCGTCGGCCAGCAAGGCCATCGAGTTGAACCACAGGCCGGCGGCGATTTCGGCGACCATCGTGACGGCGGTGATCAGCATCACCAGGCGGGTGCCACGCTCGGCGGCGCGGTTGCCGGTGTCGAATACGTGGCTGTGGGTCCAGCGGGACAGGTCGTTGCTATGCATGGCTTTCCTTGGGGGTGGCGCAAGGGTATCAGCCCCGGCGTTGCAAAGCCGCTTCATCCCTGACGGCGGTGTGGGTTGCTGACACAAGTCTCTGCTATCTTAGGCGCCCGACCTGCCGCTGGCGAACCATCCCAAGAACCGCACTCATGCAAGCAACGAGCACCGCGCCAGACGCCGTCGCCCCGGCCGCCATTACCTTGCGCCAGGCCTTCTGGTACTGGCTCAAGCTGGGCTTTATCAGCTTTGGCGGGCCCGCCGGGCAGATCGCCATCATGCATGAGGACCTGGTCGAGCGGCGCCGCTGGATCTCCGAGAGCCGCTTCCTGCACGCGCTCAATTACTGCATGGTGCTGCCTGGCCCGGAAGCGCAGCAACTGGCGACCTATATCGGCTGGCTGATGCATCGCACCTGGGGCGGGGTGATCGCGGGCGGGCTGTTCGTGCTGCCTTCGCTGCTGATCCTGATGCTGCTGTCGTGGATCTACATGCGCTTTGGCGAGGTGCCGGCGGTGGCGGGTGTGCTGTACGGCATCAAGCCGGCGGTGACGGCCATCGTGGTGTCTGCCGCCTGGCGGATCGGCTCGCGGGCGCTGAAGAACAGCTGGCTGTGGGCGATCGCGGCGGCCTCGTTCGTCGCGATCTTCGCGCTCGGGTTGCCGTTCCCCGCCATTGTGCTGGCCGCGGGCGTGATCGGCCATGTGGGCGGCCGGTTCGCGCCGGCGCGCTTCACCAGCGGCGGCGGGCATGGCGCGGGCAAGGCCGGCTTCGGGCCCGCGTTGCTGGACGACCACACGCTCACGCCGGCGCATGCCGTTTTCACCTGGAAGCGCTTCGCGCGGGTGCTGGCGGTTTTCCTGGCGATCTGGGCCCTGGCGACCGGCGCGCTGGCATGGCGCTACGGCTGGCAGGGCACGCTGACGCAAATGGGCTGGTTTTTCACCAAGGCCGCGCTGATGACCTTCGGCGGCGCCTATGCGGTGCTGCCGTACGTCTACCAGGGCGCGGTCGAGCATTACCACTGGCTGACCGCGCCGCAGATGATCGATGGACTGGCGCTGGGGGAAACCACGCCCGGACCGCTCATCATGGTGGTGGCCTTCGTCGGCTTTGTCGGCGGCTGGACGCATACCGTGCTCGGCGCCGATGCGGCGGTGGCATCGGCCATGGCGGCGGCAACGGTGGTGACCTTCTTCACCTTCCTGCCGTCCTTCCTGTTCATCCTGCTGGGCGGCCCGTTCGTGGAAAGCACGCACGGCAACCTGAAGTTCACCGCGCCGCTGACCGCCATCACGGCGGCGGTGGTGGGCGTGATCGTCAACCTGGCGGTGTTCTTCGCCTATCACGTGTTGTGGCCAGCCGGGCTGCACGGGCGCTTTGACTGGCCCTCGGCCCTGATCGGGCTGGCCGCGGCGGTGGCGCTGTTCCGCTTCAAGGCCGGGGTGATCCCCGTCATCCTCGGTTGCGGGGCCGCCGGGCTGGCGCTGGCATTCCTGCGCGGCTAGCCTGGCGGCTACCACCCGCTATAAGGAGCGCCCTGCACGCGGTGCGCCGCGAAGTGCTCCGCCAGGAAATCGACGAAGGCGCGCACCTTGGCGGTGAGGTGGTCGCGCGTGAGGAATACCGCGAACACGTCGGCGGGCGGCGTTTCCCAGTCGGGCAGCAGTTGCCGCAGCCGCCCGGACCGGAGCATCGGCGCCACCTCCCATTCGGAGCGCATCAGGATGCCGTGGCCTTGCAAGGCCCAGCCGAGCGCCACTTCGCCGTCGTTGGTGCTGGCCGGCCCGCGCACCTTGACGGTCTCCTGCCGGCTCGCCGAGCGCAGTTGCCAGGTGCCGTAGGTGGCATCGCTTTCCCGGATCACGATGCAGCGGTGCTGTTGCAGTTCGCGCGGCGAGCCCGGCGCGCCGTGGCTGGCCAGGTAGCGCGGCGATGCGCACAGCAGGCGGCGATTGTGGGCAAGGGGCCTGGCGGCGAGGCGCGCATCGGGCAGGTCGCCCACGCGGATGCCGACATCGAAGCCGGCTTCGGCCAGGTTGAGCGGCCGGTCGGTCAGTTCAAGCTGCACCTCCACCTCCGGGCAGGCCAGCAGGAAGGCGCCCACCGCCGGCGCCACGTGACGCCGGCCGAAGCCGAGCGTGGCGTTGACCCGCAGTAGCCCGCGCGGCGCTACCCGGCTGCCGCCCAGTCCCTGTTCCAGTTCCTCCAGTTCGGCCAGGATGCGCGCGCCCTGCGCGAGGTAAGCCTCGCCTTCCTGCGTCACGCTCAGGCGGCGCGTGGTGCGGTTGAGCAGGCGCACGCCAAGGCGCGCTTCCAGTGCCGTCAGCCGCTTGCTGGCCGCCGATGGCGTGATGCCGGACTGCTGGGCCGCGCCGGCCAGGCTGCCGCGCTTGACCAGGGTGACGAAGAAGGCGAGGTCGGAGAAGTTGTCCACGATGCGGAACGATGCGGTAGGCCCGGGATTGGTGAATCTGGAGACTGAATGAAAGTCTGCAGATGAAATTATAGCGATGGGTTCAATGGTTAAACTGGCCTCTCGATATTCTTCAACCCAATTCAACGCAGGCAGAGCCCCATGTCCGGCCTTACCTTCTATCGCAAGCTGGTGGATTCGCATACCGTGGCCGCGCTCGACGCCGATCACGTGCTGCTCTACGCGGATCTGCACCTGATGAACGAGTACACCAGCCCGCAGGCATTCGCCGGGCTGGCCGCGCAGGGCCGGGGCGTGCCGTCGCCTGGCCAGCAGATGGCGGTGGTGGACCACATCATCCCCACCCATGTGGAAAGCCCGCGCAGCATACAAGATCCCGCCTCGGCGCTGCAGGCGCGCAATCTCAAACGCAACTGCGTGCAGCACGGCATACCCCTGTTCGACACCGACGACGCACTGCAGGGCATCGAGCACGTGATCGCGCCCGAGCACGGCATGATCCGGCCCGGCATGGTGGTGCTGTGCGGCGACAGCCATACCACCACCTACGGCGCGCTGGGCGCGCTCGGCTTCGGCATCGGTACGTCGGAGGTGGAGCATGTGCTGGCCACGCAGACGCTGGTCTACCGCGTGGCGAAGGATATGCGCATCCGCGTGGGCGGTTTGCTGCCGCGCGGTGCCACCGCGAAGGACCTGATCCTGCACATCATCAGCCGCATCGGCGCCCAGGGCGCGCGCGGCTATGTGGTGGAATTTGCCGGCAGTGCCATCGATGCGCTCACCATCGAGGCGCGCATGACGCTTTGCAATATGACGGTGGAAGCCGGCGCGCGCGGCGCGCTGATCGCACCGGATGCGCGCGCCATCGACTACGTGCTGGCACGCGCAGCGGATATCGATGCAACGATGCGCGAGCGCGCGCTGGCGTGCTGGCGCGATCTGCATTCGGATGCGGATGCGCGCTTCGATAGCGAGCTTGGCTTCGACGCCGGCAACGTCGCGCCCTATGTGAGCTGGGGCACCAGCCCCGACCAGGCCATTCCCATCGACGCGCGCGTCCCACTGGTGGAGGAAGCCGCCGACGAAACGGCGCGCAGCGCCGCCGCCAAGGCGCTCGGCTACATCGGCCTGCAGGCGGACGCCTCGCTCGAGGGCTTGCCGGTGCAGCGCGTGTTTATCGGCTCGTGCACCAACGGCCGCATCGAAGACCTGCGCGCGGTGGCCGCCATCGTGCGCGGGCGCAAGGTGGCCGAAGGCGTGCGCGCGATGGTGGTGCCCGGCTCGGGCGCGGTGCGCCGGCAGGCCGAGGACGAAGGCATTGCGCGGGTACTGCTCGATGCCGGCTTCGAATGGCGCAAGCCCGGCTGCTCAATGTGCCTCGCCATGAATGACGACGTGCTCGCGCCGGGCGAGCGCTGCGCCTCCACCACCAACCGCAATTTCGAGGGACGCCAGGGGCGCGCCGGACGCACCCACCTGATGAGTCCCGCGATGGCCGCCGCCGCGGCGCTGACTGGCTGCATCACCGATGTACGCCGCCTGGAGCATACCGATGCCTGATTCGATGCCTGACCATGATTCCGATCTGATCGCCGCCCTCGGCGCGCCTCTGCCAATCGGCAATCTCGATACCGACCAGATCATGCCCAAGCAGTTTTTGCGCATCATCGACAAGGCCGGGCTGGACCGTGGCTTGCTCTACGATATGCGTTTCGACGCGCAGGGCGCGCCGCGCCGGGAGTTCGTGCTCAACCAGCCACGCTACCGGGGTGCGGGTGTGCTGGTGGCGGGACCCAACTTCGGCTGTGGTTCGAGCCGCGAGCACGCGGTGTGGGGTCTGCAGCAATTCGGCATCCGCGCGGTGATCGCGCCGAGCTTTGGCGAGATTTTTTACTCGAATGCGATCAACAACCGCCTGCTGCTGGTGATGTTGCCGCAGGCCGAAGTGGATGCGTTGATGGCCGAGGTGTCGAGCGAAGTGCCGGCCCGGATCGAGATCGACCTCGCGGCCATGACGGTGAGCGCGGGCGCCGTGCGCGCCGGCTTCACGCTGGCCGAGCGCCATCGCACCATGTTCCGCCAGGGCCTGGACATGATCGGCGCGACGCTGGCACAGTCGTCGCGGATCGCCGGGTTCGCGCGGCGGCATCACCATGCGCAGCCCTGGCTGCAGGACGTCGCCACCAAGACCATGGCGCGGCTGTCCGTCTGAAGGAGGACCGATTGTGTTCGAAGGTTTTACCCCGCGCCGCATCCGCTGCGGCGAAGTCGAGATCAACGCCGTCGTCGGCGGCCAGGGCCCGGCCTTGCTGCTGCTGCACGGCCATCCGCAAACGCATGTGATCTGGCACAAGGTGGCCGGCACGCTGGCCCGGCATTTCACCGTGGTCGCCACCGACCTGCGCGGCTACGGCGACAGCGGCAAGCCCGCCGGGCTGCCCGACCATGCCAACTACAGCAAGCGCAATATGGCGCAGGACCAGGTGGCGGTGATGCGCGTGCTGGGCTTCGAGCGTTTCCTGGTGATGGCGCACGATCGTGGTGCGCGCGTGGCCCACCGCATGGCGCTGGACCATCCGGATGCCGTGCGGCGGCTGGTCACGCTCGATATCGCGCCCACGCTGGCGATGTACGAGCAGACCAACCTGCAGTTCGCGCTGGCGTACTACCACTGGTTCTTCCTGATCCGGCCCGCGCCGTTTCCCGAGACGCTGATCGAGGCCGATCCGGCGCTCTACCTGCGCAACACCATGGGCAGCCGCAGTGCCGGGCTGGCGCCGTTCACGCAGGCGGCCATGGCCGAGTACCTGCGCTGCCTCAGCCTGCCCGGCGCCGCGCACGGCTTGTGCGAGGACTACCGCGCCAGCGCCTCGGTCGATCTCGATCACGACCGTGCCGACCTGGCCGCGGGGCGCAAGGTCGAGTGCGCGATGCTGGCGCTGTGGGGCGAGCAGGGCGCCGTGGGCCGCTGCTTCGCGCCGCTGGAAGAGTGGCGCAAGGTGGCGCGCAACGTGGATGGCAAGAGCCTGCCTTGCGGGCATTACATCGCCGAGGAAGCGCCGGCATTGCTGCTGGAGGAGACGTTGCCCTTCCTGCTGGGCGCAGGCTGAGCGCGCCGGACGCGCGGCAGGCGGTGGATGCATGACGCGCCGGGCTGGCTTACACTCGCTGTCTTCGCACCCGTGCCCAACCGATCGCGTCTCACCCATCCATGCCGCCCCGCAAGAATCCCGCCGCCGATACGCTTGCCGAAAGCCGTGCCACCAGCGACCAGGCCATCCAGTTGCTGGACGCCGCCGTGCGCCATGTGCTGGAGCACGGCATCGGCGACCTGTCGCTGCGCAATATCGCCGAAGCGGTCGGCACCAGCCACCGCATGCTGATCTACTACTTCGGCTCCGGCGATCAGTTCTGGGAAGCGGTGCTGCGCCGCATCCGCCATGCCGAACTGGATGCGCGCGCCAGCCTGGCCGTCAGCGAGACCGATCCCGCGCGGGCGCTGGAAGTGGCCTGGGCGCGCTACTCGGCGGACAACTATCTGCCCATCATCCAGTTGCTGTTCGAGATATACGGGCGCGCCATTCGCGATCGCGAGCGCTTCCATGTCTTCCTCGATGACGTGATCGGCAGCTGGACCGGCGCGCTGACCGAGCGCTTTCACAAGCAACTCGGGTTGAGCACCAGCGAGGCGAAGCTGCGTGCCCGTGTCGAAGTGGCCACGATGCGCGGGCTGCTGCTGGATCTCGTCACCACGGGCGATCGCAAGGGCACCACCGCCGCGCTGAAGTATTTCGCGCGCATGCAGAACGCGCCCAGGGCGGCGGGCGCGAAGCCCGGCCACGAATCCTGATCCCGACGCGGCGCCATCACGGCGCCGCGCTGCAGTTGTTGCCGCTGCCGCGGCAACGCGTCTCCGCTTCCATTTCAAGCTTTCTCACCGGCTCTTGCCGCGATGGCAGGCCCTTTGCCGGTCCTGTTTTCTTTCTCGTGTACCACATGGTACAGTAAACCGGACGCGTCCGACATGAGGCGCGTCCAGGGGATTCGAGAGGAGAACGATGTGAAGAGACGAACGCTGATAGTGGGCGCCGCGCTAGCCGTGGCGGGAATGTCATATGGCGCCGCCGGCCGGGCGGAGGCGTGGCCGCAGCGCCCCGTGCGGCTCGTGGTGCCGCAGGCCGGCGGCACCGGCAACGATGTGCTCGCGCGCGCATTGGCCGAAGCGCTTGGCAAGCGCTGGGGGCGCAGCGTGGTAGTGGAGAACAGGCCAGGCGCCAATGGTGTACTGGCGATCAACTACGTGCTGCAACAGCCGGCCGATGGCTACACGCTGTTCTTCGCTGGCGTTTCCAACCTGGCTTTCAATCCCTTCCTGTATCCCTCGCTGCCCTACGTGCCGCAGCGCGATCTGGCCGGTGTGGCGATGCTGGCGAACTCGCCCTTCGTGCTGGTGGTGGCGCCGGCCATGCATGCCACCAGCTTCGCGGAGTTCGTGCGGCTGGCCAAGGCGCGGCCGGGCGGCATCAGCTATGCCTCCGGTGGCATCGGCAACTCCACGCACCTGGCCATGGAACTGGTGGCCGAGCGTGCCGGCATCAAGCTGCAGCATGTGCCGTTCAACGGCGCCGGCGGATCGACCAGCCTGATGTCGGGCGAGACCCCGGCGATGATGAACGTGCTGGCGGGCGTGCAGCCCTATATCACCGGCAAGAAGCTGGTGCCGCTGGCGGTGACCGGCGAGCGGCGCTTGGCGGCGCTGCCCGATGTGCCCACATTCAAGGAGCTTGGCTACGACGTGGCGGTGCCGGGGTGGTACGCCATCGTCGCCAGGTCCGGCACGCCGGCGCCGCTGGTGCGCAAAATCAATGCCGACATCAATGCGGCCATGGACGAGCCCGCGTTCAAGGACAAGCTGGCCAACCAGTTCCTGGGGCCGATCAAGGGCCCGCCTGACGAAGTACAGCGCTATATGCAGCGCGACGCGCAGGCCTGGGGCCCGCTGATCCGCAAGCTCGGCATCGCCCTTTGATCCGCGCCACGCCTGGCCTTACCGCACCGACTTTCAAGGAGACAAGACATGCCCCAGATCACGACCGCCGTGCGCGACTACCGACTGTCCATGATGCACGCGCTGATGGACCGCCTCGGCGTTGACGCGCTGGTATTCGCCACACCGGACTTCTTCCAGTTCGCCACCAATTTCCAGCTTGATGTCTGGCCGTGGGAGCGTCCCGTATTTGTGTTCGTGCCGCGCAACGGCGAGCCCTTCGCGGTAATGAACGAGCTGTCCACCAACCACATGCGCTTGTGCGCGGAAAAGGAGAAGGTCTGGCTGCGCGATGTGACCTACTACGCCGAGCATCCGCGCGTCTCGCAGCGGCTGGCGCTGGCGTCGCAGTTGCCCGAGGTGGTGGCGTCGCTGCTGGCTGCGCACGGGCTGGGCGGTTCGCGCATTGCCGTCGATGTGGCGCACCCGATCCTCGCGGCGGCGCAGCGCTACCTGCCCGAGCTTACGCTGCGCCCGGCCCTGGCCGAGATGCGCGGCATGCGCTGGGTCAAGCATGCCGAGGAACTGCAGGTGATGCGTGAACTGGGCGCGCTGACCGACTGGGTGCAGGACCGCTATCGCGAGAATATCCGCGCAGGCCGGCTGGTGCAGGAACTGGACCACGCCATGTCGGCGCTGATGGTGGAGGAAGCGGCGCGCCGTTTCCCCGGCGAGGACTTCGATATTCTCAAGTGCTGGACACTGACGGGGCCTGCCTCGGCGTCGCCGCATGGCGACGGCGCCGCGTGCGGGGCGCGCATCGCGGCCGGCGACACCATTGTCAACCTGATCCTGCCGCGCCTGAATGGCTACTACGTCGAGAACGAACGCACCTGGTTCTGCGGCCGGCCGGATGAGCGCCAGGCACATTGCTACGAGGTCGCCGCGGAAGCCACCGATGCCGCGGTAGCGGCCGCGGTGACCGGACGCCGCGTCTGCGATATGGACGCGGCGGCACAGGCCGTGATCGAGCGCGCGGGCCTGGGCGAGTACATCTTCCACCGCACCGGCCACGCGGTTGGCCTGATGCTGCACGAGTACCCGGAAGACATGGCCTTCAATACGCGGGCGCTGTTGCCGGGCGAGGTGTACTCGGCCGAGCCCGGCATCTATGTCTACGGATTGGGGGGCTTCCGGCTGGACGATACGGTGGTGGTGGGCGAACGCCCCGAGGTCATCGTGAAGACGCCAAAGACGCTGGAATACGCAACGGTGGGGTGAGAGGCGGGTGCCGCCGGGCACCACAGGCCAGGAGGGTTGACGCGGCGCGGCAACAGGGCTTTGGTACCGCAAGCATTACGCCGCCCGGAGGTGCATAATCCCTGACCATTACGTCAGGCCCTAGCCGGATCCGCGTCAGCCCTCAACATACATTCATGGATGGATGTATAATTCCGGAAGTATTCGCTTGTCCCCAGGCGTTTGTTGCGGAAATTGACATGACTTACCGATTTATTGCCGGATGCATGAGCGCCTGGCTCGCGATCTGCGTGACCGCGAGCTGGGTGGTGGAACGCCTCTGGTCCTGAGTGCGGGTGGTCGGCCTTGCCGCTGGGAGGTGGCAAGGTTTTCGCTAGGACTTGCCATTCTTCGCGGTATTCACCACCCACCATGTACATGACCAGAGATAAGAAGAACGCCGGCCTTGCCCACCGGCTTGTAACGCATATCAAGGCGCTTGGCGCCGTGGCTGCCCTTGGTACCAGCGCGCTGGCGCATGCCGATCCCGGGGTGCACGTGGCCTTCGGCCGCGATCCTGGCCACAACATCAACAAGTACGAAATCGGCGTCAACTGGGATTCCGGCTTTGCCTGGGGCAACCCGCAGGGATGGCTGGTCAAGCTGCAGTGGGAGGCCGAACTGGCTGAATGGAATGCCCGCAGCGGCACCAATGCCCAGAATGTGACCGAGTTCGGTTTTTCGCCGATCTTTCGCCTGGAAAAGCGCGGCGGCTCGCTGGTCCCCTTCCTGGAAGCTTCGGTTGGCGTGCGCATGATGAGCCACAAGGCCACCTCCGACGAGCACCGCTCAGGCAGCCTGTTCCAGTTCTCCGACATGATCGGCGTAGGCATGGCATTCGGCCCCAAGACCGCTTACGAAGCCGGCTTCCGCTACCAGCATGTCTCCAATGCCGGTATCAAGCAGCCCAATCCGGGTAGCGGTTTTTACACGGGTTACATGCGTTATCGCTTCTGAACCGGCAACGGCGGCTGGCCCGGGCCGGCGCTCAGGCCAGCTTGACCATGCCTGCACGCGGATTGCGCGCGGTGCGCGAGGCCGGCTCGGGAAGTCCGGCCTCCGCCCCCCGGCTATCCGCGCTGCGCAGCGTGTCGAAAAAGCGCCATAGCGCGGGCGCGTCGGTGGTCGCGACATTGAACCGTATCCAGGGCGAGTCGCCTTCTTCCGGCTCGAAGTAGGAGCCCGGTGCCAGCCAGATGCCATGCTCCAGTGCCAGCGTCGCCAGCCGGTTGCCTGACAGGGCGGCCTGCTGGTTCACCCCTTGCGGGCGCATCCGTGCCCAGGCAAACATTCCGCCTTCCGGGCGCAGCAGCACTTCCAGCCCGTGCGCTTCCATCTTCTCCGTGATCCGGTCCTGCTGGGCGCGCAGCCGTTCGGCCAGCGCCGCCACGTGGCGGCCGTAGTGGCCGCTGGTCAGCACCGAATACACAAGCCGTTCCGTCACTTCCGATGACGTCAGCCCCACCGCCATCTTGGTGCGGGCCAGTGCCTTGGCCAGTTCGGGGCTGGCTGCCAGGTAGCCCACCCGCAGCGACGGCGTGATGGTCTTGGAAAAACCGTTGATGTAGATCACGTGCGATAGGCCGTCCATGGCCGCCAGCATGGGCGAGCCGGCGGGCGCCAGCTCGCGGTAGATATCGTCCTCCACGACCAGCAGCCGGTATTGCTCGGCCAGTTGCAGCACGCGGTGCGCGTTCATGCTGGTAAGGGTGCCGCCGGTGGGATTCTGCAGCACGGTGTTGACGAACAGGGCACGCGGTGCATGGCTCCTGATGGCGTGGTCGAGCGCGTCGGTGTCCAGCCCGCTGGCGGTGCGGCGCACGCCGATCACCTGCAGCCCGGCCAGGCGCAGGATCTGCAGCAGGTTGCAGTAGCACGGGTCTTCCACCAGCACGGTGTCGCCCGGCCGCAGCAAGGTGCGCACCACCAGGTCAAGCGCCTGCGTGGCGCCCTGGGTCAGTACCACCTGCTGGGCCTGGACCGGCATGCCGTACTGGCTGAGGCCGGCGGCGATATGCTCGCGCAGCGCGCCAAAGCCGTAAGGATGGCCATAGCCCGAGACCTGCGCCGCGGGCACCCGCGCCGCGGCGCGCATGGCCTGGTGCAGTCCCTCCTCGTTGAGCCAGTCGCCGGGCAGCCAGCCCGCGCCCGCCTTGATGGGCACCGAATGGTCGGCGAACACGTCGGACAACAGCCAGGCGGCATTCAGCCCCGGTGCCTCCCAGCGCGCCGCTGGTGCCTGGCCGGCCGGCGCGTGGCGGTGCGCCACCGTATAGCCGGAACCCACGCGCGCGCTGAGGTAGCCCAGCGCGGTCAGGCGGCCGTAGGCCTCGGCCACGGTGAAGGTACTGACCCCGTGTTGCTGGGCGAAGCGCCGCACCGAGGGCAGCGCCACGCCGGCGCGTAGCACGCGCCGGTCGATCAGGCTGGCGATGCCGGCCACGATCTGTTCGGTCAGGGTGTCCCCGCTGCGCCGGCTGCGGACCAGTTCAAGGTTTAGCATGCGTCATATGTAAGAATCAACCTGTACAGTTTAGTGGCCGTAGTGGCGCGATGGGAAGCGTCTTCATCCAGCGTGGCAATGCGGCACCGCAGCGCGAACATGGCTTCCGGGGCGGGATTGCGCGCCGCGGGGCGTGCCGGGGCCGAGCATGGCGGCAAGCCGGCATGTGGCGCGCCTTTTGAATTCTGTACAGTTGTCTTAGTCTTAACTGTACGGTCAGGTGATGTTTTGCCGACCGTATATTCTTTAAGCCGGGCCGGGCCGCTACAGTGGCCGCATTCGCCAGAATCACTCGACAACCCCGGTGCGGCGCAACCGCCGCCGCCCGAGCCAATGCCCTGAGGAGGACGTATGGATGCCGCCAAGACCGTGATCCCCGATCTCGATGCCCTGTGGATGCCGTTTACCGCCAACCGCCAGTACAAGGCGGCGCCGCGCCTGCTCGCCTCGGCCAGCGGCATGTACTACACCTCGCATGACGGCCGCCAGATCCTCGACGGTTGCGCTGGCCTGTGGTGCGTGGCTGCCGGCCACTGCCGCCAGGAGATCTCGGAAGCGGTCGCGCGCCAGGTGCAGACCCTGGACTATGCGCCACCATTCCAGATGAGCCACCCGCTGACCTTTGAGGCCGCCACCAAGCTGGCCGCCATCATGCCGTCCGGGTTGGACCGCATCTTCTTCACCAATTCGGGTTCGGAATCGGTCGACACCGCGCTGAAGATCGCGCTGGCGTACCACCGCGCGCGCGGCGAAGGGCAGCGCACCCGCTTTATCGGCCGCGAGCGCGGCTATCACGGCGTGGGCTTCGGCGGCATGGCGGTGGGCGGCATCGGCGGCAACCGCAAGGTCTTCTCGGCCAACCTGATGCCCGGCACGGACCACCTGCCGGCCACGCTCAATATTGCCGAGGCTGCCTACTCCAAGGGCCAGCCGCAATGGGGCGGGCACCTGGCCGAGGACCTGGAACGCATCCTGGCCCTGCACGATCCGTCCAACGTGGCTGCCGTGATCGTCGAGCCGCTGGCCGGCTCGGCCGGCGTGCTGGTGCCGCCGGTGGGCTACCTGGAAAAGCTGCGCGAGATCACCAGCAAGCACGGCATCCTGCTGATCTTCGATGAAGTCATCACCGCCTTCGGCCGCCTGGGCGCGGCCACCGCCGCCGAGCGCTTCAACGTCACGCCGGACCTGATCACCATGGCCAAGGCCATCAACAACGCGGCCGTGCCAATGGGCGCGGTGGCGGTCAGGCGGGAAGTGCACGACACCGTGGTCAACTCCGCCGCGCCGGGCGCGATCGAGTTCCTGCACGGCTACACCTATTCCGGCCATCCGCTGGCAGCGGCCGCGGCCATCGCTACGCTGGATATCTACAAGAACGAGAATCTGTTCGGCCGTGCCGCCGAACTGGCGCCCAAGTTTGAAGCCGCTGTGCACGCCGTGCGCGGCGCCCCCCACGTGAAGGACATCCGCAACCTCGGCCTGGTGGCCGGCATCGAACTGGAACCGCGTCCCGGCCAGCCCGGCGCGCGCGGCTACGAGGCCTTCCTCAAATGCCTGGAACGCGGCGTGCTGGTGCGCTACACCGGCGATATCCTCGCCTTCTCGCCGCCGTTGATCATCACGGAAGAGCAGATCGGCGAAATGTTCGACACCGTGAAGAAGGTCCTGCAAGAAGTGCAGTAAGTACGCACGCATGGCAGGAACAACACAAGGAACACTGACGTGAACATCGCAGAAAACCGGCAGATCGCCGACATCGCGCACTACATCGGCGGCACCGTGCGCGCCGCCTCGTCGGACCGTTATGCCGACGTATTCAACCCCGCCACCGGCGCGGTGGCCGGGCGCGTGGCGCTCGGCTCCGCGCAGGACGTGGATGCCGCGGTAGCCGCCGCGCATGCGGCCTTCCCGGCGTGGTCCGAGACCGCGCCGCTCAAGCGCGCCCGCATCCTGTTCAAGTTCAAGGAACTGCTCGACCGCCACCATGATGACCTCGCCGCGCTGATCACGCGCGAGCACGGCAAGGTGTTCTCGGACGCCAAGGGCGAAGTCACCCGCGGCATCGAGGTGGTGGAATTCGCCTGCGGCATTCCCAACCTGCTCAAGACCGACTTCACCGACAACATCGGCGGCGGTATCGACAACTGGAACCTGCGCCAGCCGCTGGGCGTGGTGGCCGGCATCACGCCGTTCAACTTCCCGGTGATGGTGCCGATGTGGATGTTCCCGGTGGCGCTGGCCTGCGGCAACACCTTCGTGCTCAAGCCGTCCGAGCGCGATCCCTCGCCCTCGCTGCTGATCGCCGACCTGCTCAAGCAGGCCGGCCTGCCGGATGGTGTGTTCAACGTGGTGCAGGGCGGCAAGGAAGCCGTCGACGCGCTGCTGGCGCACAAGGATGTGCAGGCGCTGTCCTTCGTCGGCTCGACCCCGATCGCCGAGTACATCTATACCGAAGGCACGAAGCACGGCAAGCGCGTGCAGGCCCTGGGCGGCGCCAAGAACCACCTGGTGGTGATGCCCGACGCCGACCTCGACCAGGCCGTGGACGCGCTGATCGGCGCGGCCTATGGCTCGGCAGGGGAACGCTGCATGGCGATCTCCGTAGCCGTGGCGGTGGGCGACGTCGCCGACAAGCTGGTCCCGCGCCTGGCCGAACGCGCGCAGTCGCTGAAGATCCGCAACGGCATGGAAGCCGATGCCGAGATGGGTCCGCTGGTGACCGCCGCGCACAAGGCCAAGGTGGAAGGCTATATCGCCAAGGGCGTGGAAGAGGGTGCGAAGCTGGTGACCGATGGCCGTGGCCACAAGGTCGAAGGGCATGAAGATGGCTTCTATGTCGGCGGCACGCTGTTCGACAATGTCACGCCGGACATGACGATCTACAAGGAAGAGATCTTCGGGCCGGTGTTGTCGGTGGTGCGGGTGCATGACTTTGCCCAGGCGGTGGACCTGATCAACGCGCACGAGTATGGCAATGGCGTGTCGTGCTACACGAGCGACGGCGGCGTGGCGCGCGCTTTCTCGCGCCAGATCCAGGTTGGCATGGTAGGCATCAACGTGCCGATCCCGGTGCCGATGGCATGGCACTCCTTTGGCGGGTGGAAGCGTTCGCTGTTCGGCGATCACCATGCCTATGGTGAAGAAGGCATTCGCTTCTATACGCGGTACAAGAGCATCATGCAGCGCTGGCCGGACAGCATCGGCAAGGGTGCGGAATTTACGATGCCGGTGGCTAAGTGAGGGTTTTGGTTTTGGCTGGATGATGGGGGGTCATGTTTTTTTGCGGGGTTGGTCGGTGTTTCGTTGAGCGGCGATGGCGTTTGCACCCAACAGCCATACGACATCCCCCCTGCGGGGGGCTGCCGGTCACTCTTCTTTGCTTCGGCAAAGAAGACTAACGAGAGAAAGCCGACCCTGCCGGGGGCAGAGCAATCGCGGGCGCTAGGGGTGCTGGTTTCGTCGTACGGCCACAGTTCTGCTGGCATCTGCTGGTACCGGTTTGAAGGGCCACGACGCTGCCAGCTTCCGGGATTCGTAGTACGGCCCCCGGTAGCGGAACCCTTGCCCATTCGGCAATCTGCCGTTACCGGCGCGGGCCATCGCGACACATCGCCCGTCAATGGTTTCGTGGTGGGGCGGGCGCGGTAGTCAAGGTCTCGGGCATATCAACCCGGTGCCACCGCGCCCACGACGGAACCGGTGCGCCTGCAACTTCGTGGCCGGTCACTCCGCGAGCGACAGTCGGCTTGAAGCAAGCGATGTCCGCTACCGGGGGCCTCACCGTGAATCCCGGAAGCTGGCAGCGTCGCGACCCTTCAAACCGGTACCGGCAGATGCCCGCCGGCACTCTGGGCCGTACGACGAAACCACCGATATTCGAGAGCCTTATTGCTCTGCCCCCGGCAGGGTCGGCTTTCTTCTCGTTAGTCTTCTTTGCGGAAGCAAAGAAGAGTGACCGGCAGCCCCCCGCAGGGGGGATGTCGTATGGCTGTTGGGTGCAAACGCCATCGCCGCTCAAAGAAGCACCGACCAACCCCGCAGGGGAATGTCGTACGTCTGTTGGGTGCAAGAGCCATCACCGCTCAAACGCCATCACCGCCCAAAGAAACAGCGACCACCCCGAAAGTGACGAATCCGCCCACCCTACCGCGCTAAAATACGCCGCTTTTCAAAGCCGCCCAGCGCGCCAGGAGTACCCGCCGATGAGTCTGTTCCGCACCAAGAACATCGAGGCCATGCTGGCCGCTGCCCGCGACGACGGCCTGAAAAAGGTGCTCGGTCCCGTTGACCTGATCCTGATGGGAATCGGCGCCATCATCGGCACCGGCATCTTCGTGCTGACGGGCACCGGCGCGCTCACGGCCGGCCCGGCGCTGACCGTGTCCTTCGTGATCGCCGCACTGGCCTGCGGGTTTGCCGCGCTCTGCTATGCCGAGTTCGCGTCCGCGATCCCCGTCTCCGGCTCCATCTACACCTACAGCTACGCCACGCTCGGCGAGATCGTGGCGTGGATGATCGGCTGGGACCTGCTGCTTGAGTATGGGCTAGCGACCTCGGCGGTGTCGGTGGGGTGGTCGGGCTATTTCCAGTCGCTGATGGCGGGCTTCGGCATTCACCTGCCGGTCATACTCACCGCCGCACCCGGTGCTGTGCCGGGCTCGCAGACGCTGTTCAACCTGCCCGCTGCCGTGATCATGCTGCTGATCACCTGGATCGTGTCCTATGGCGTGCGCGAGTCCACGCGCCTCAACAATGTGATGGTTGCCATCAAGATCGCGGTGGTGCTGCTCTTCATCGCGGTGGGCGTGTGGCACGTCAAGCCGGCCAACTGGCACCCGTTCGCGCCGTTCGGACTGGACGGCATCTTCAATGCGGCGGCGCTGGTGTTCTTCGCCTTCATTGGCTTCGATGCCGTCACCTCGGCCGCCGAGGAAGTCCGCAACCCGCGCCGCGACCTGCCTGTCGGCATCATCGGCTCGCTGGCCGTGTGCACCGTGCTGTACGTGACGGTGGCGGCCATCATGACGGGCATCGTGCCCTTCGCCAAGTTCGCCGGCATCGATCACCCGGTCTCGCTTGCGCTGCAGTACGCCGGACAGAACTGGGTGGCGGGCTTCGTCGATCTGGGCGCCATCCTGGGCATGACCACGGTGATCCTGGTGATGACCTTCGGGCAGACGCGCATCATCTTTGCCATGTCGCGCGACGGCCTGCTGCCGGAGCGCTTGTCGAAGGTGCATCCCGTGCATGCCACGCCGTTCTTCGCCACCTGGACGGTGGGCATCGTGTTCGCGTTTATCGCGGCGTTCGTGCCGCTCAACGTGCTGGCGGAGCTGATCAATATCGGCACGTTGTCGGCCTTCACGCTGATCTCGGTGGCGGTGCTGGTGCTGCGCAAGACCCGGCCGGACCTGCCGCGCGCTTTCCGCTGCCCCGGTGTGCCGGTGGTGCCGCTACTGTCCGTGGGCTTCTGCCTGTTCCTGATGGCTCACCTGCAGGCACTGACCTGGATCGCGTTCTCCAGCTGGCTGGCGATCGGGCTGGCCATCTACTTCCTCTACGCGCGCCGCAACGCGGTGCTGCACGGCGGCTGACGCCGCCCCGCCGTCACCGTTCGCGCGCGCCGGCCTCCCGCAGGAAGGCCAGTGCGCGTGGCTCCTCGACAAATGCGGAGTTGATGCGGATCCATGCCGAGGTTTCGCCACCCGGCCGGAAGTAATTGCCGGGCGCCAGCGTCACACCGTGCCGCTCCGCGAGCGTCACCAGTTCGCGCGAATCATCGATCCCGCGGGTGCGTGCCCATAGGAAATTGCCGCCCGCCGGTTCGCAAAACACCTCCCAGCCAAACTCGCCCAGGCGCCGCACCGCGCCGGCGGTGGCCTGCCGCACGCGCAGGCGCAGCCGTTCCATGTATTTGCGATAGGCGCCCCGCTCCAGCAAGGCCGTGGTGACGGCTTCCGCGAAATGCGAGCCGGCCACGCTGGTCAGCACCTTCACGTCCACCAGTTCCTTCACCAGCGCCTTGTCGGCGACCAGGTAGCCGATCCGCAGCGAGGCCGACACCGTCTTGGAAAAACCGCCGATATAGATCACATGTTCGAGCTGGTCCAGCGTGGCAAGGCGATCGGTGAAATGGGTCTGGAAGTCCGAGAAGATATCGTCCTCGACGAAGCGGAAGCCATGCCGCCGTGCGAGTTCGAGCAGGCGGAATGCCACCGGCGGCGCCATGGTCGAGCCGGTCGGGTTCTGCAGCACGCTGTTGGTAAAGAACAGCTTGGGCTTGTGCTCGCGCAGCAGCGCCTCCGCGGCGTCCGGGTCCGGGCCATTGCGGGTTTGCGGCACGCCCACCAGCCGCACGCCGTGCAGGCGCAGCAGGCCGAACAGGTTGTAGTAGCCGGGATCTTCCACGAATACCGTATCGCCTGGCTTGAGCAGGCGGCGCACCACCAGGTCCAGCGCCTGGCTGGCGCCGGTGGTGATCAGTACCTGCGGCAGTTCGGCGGCGATGCCGAGTTGCCGCACGCGGGTCAGCACATGCTGGCGCAGTTCTGGAAGGCCCATCGGCGTGGCGTAATGGATCACGCTGCAGACGTCGGTGCGCGAGACCTGGCGGATCGCCTGCGTCAGCCCATCCAGGTCGCGCCAGGTCTCGGGCACGAAGCCGCCCGCCAGCTTGAGGGTAGCGCTGGGGTGGTTGAACTGTTCCAGGATATGGTCCGACAGGTCCTCGGCCAGCTTCGGATCCGACCAGCCATTGGCGGCCCGCGCCAGCAGCGGGCTGTCCGCGACAAAGAAGCCTGAGCCGTGGCGGGAGTCGAGCAGGCCCTGCGACACCAGCCGGTCATAGGCCTCGATCACCGGGAAACGGCTGATGCCATGCTCCGCCGCCAGTTGGCGGATCGACGGCAGGCGGGCGCCGGGACGCACCTCGCGCGTGCTGATCCAGGTCTTGACCTCGTTGACGATCTGGTCGGTCAGGGGCACGCCGGTGGCGGGGACTAGGGTCAGCTTCATGACGGGCGCGCTTGCAAAGTGTCAGGAAAAACTACTGAACAGTGCATAGAAAACTGTTCGCAACTGTTCATGGGATTGTAGTAGCCGCTGTGAATAATGGAAGGCATGCGGAGGCGGGTGCCGGCACCGGCCAGGCCGGGCGGCACGAGACATCACCGCAATGCAGAAAGGAGTGGCGAAATGCGCGAACTACGGATCTTCGAACTGGATGAACCCGGCCGGCCGGTGAGCTGGCGCGCCCCCGAGGGGCAGAGCGTGAAGGTGCTGGAAGGGCGCCTGTGGCTGACACTGGAGGGCCATCACGCTGATATCTGGCTGCTGCCGGGCGCCGTGTACGCGCTGCCAGCCGGCGCGACGGTATGGCTCTCGGGCGAGAGCGAAGGCGCGCGATTCACGCTCGCCGAGTCGGCCGCCTCCCTGTGGTGGCGCTGGCTGGGCGGGTTGACTAGCGCGCTGAAGCGCCGGTTTGGCGAGCGCCGGGGCAACGGCGCGGGCGAATGCCCGGAGCCGGGTCTCTGACCTGATGCAGGCTGGCTGGCGCGGGCGAGTGGCCCCGCGCCGGCCGGCAACGGGCGCGCCGGTTCCCGGCCCGCCCGCGGAGCCCGAGGCCGTTTGCGCGCGCCGCGGATGCCTCCGCCCCGCCCGTTTTCCCCCCCTCAGAATCCATCACACCGCCTCGCCAACTGTGCGAGGATGTTCGTCATGGCAGCCCGCGCCGCGCGGCAAGCAGGGTGTCCCTGGCTTGATTTCCGTTAACGTAAACGTCATATAATCAAGCCGCCGCGCCGGCGCCAGCCAGACCGCTCGCATGCGGGATCCGAGCCGCCTCCAGAGCGGCAGCCATGGACGTCATGCGACCAGCCAGAACACCGAACATGGTGGAGACAAATGACCGATCTTTCCGATGTGCAGAAGGGTGCCCAACCCGGCGCTTCCCATCAGGCGCAGGGACCGAAAGGCCCCGTCAACAAAGTGCGCTTCGTCACCGCGGCCTCGCTGTTCGACGGCCACGATGCCTCCATCAACATCATGCGGCGCATCCTGCAGTCCTCGGGCTGCGAGGTGATCCATCTGGGGCATAACCGCTCGGTGCAGGAAGTGGTCAGTGCGGCTCTGCAGGAAGACGTGCAGGGCATCGCCATTTCCAGCTACCAGGGCGGCCACGTCGAGTACTTCAAGTACATGATCGACCTGCTGCGCCAGCGTGGCGGCGGGCACATCCAGCTATTCGGCGGCGGCGGGGGCGTGATCGTGCCGGACGAGATCCGCGAACTGCAGGCCTACGGCGTGGCGCGCATCTTCAGCCCGGAAGACGGCCAGCGCCTGGGCCTGGCGGGCATGATCGCCGACATGGTGCAGCGCTGCGATATCGACCTCGCGCGCTATGCGCCGACCACGCTCGACGCGGTGAAGGGCGGCGACCGCCGCGCGCTCGCGCAAGTGATCACCGCGCTGGAAAACGGCAAGGCGGAATCGTCGCTGGCCGACGCGCTGCGCGCCGAAGCGGCAAAGGTGAAGACGCCCGTGCTCGGCATCACCGGCACCGGCGGCGCCGGCAAGTCCTCGCTGACCGATGAGCTGATCCGCCGCATCCGGCTGGACCAGCAGGATGCGCTGTCGATCGCGGTGATCTCGATCGATCCCTCGCGCCGCAAATCCGGCGGTGCGTTGCTGGGCGACCGCATCCGCATGAATGCGATCAATCATCCGAACATCTTCATGCGCTCGCTGGCCACGCGCGAGGCCGGCTCCGAGATTTCGCAGGCGCTGCCGGATGTGCTGGCAGCGTGCAAGGCGAGTGGCTTCGACCTGATCATCGTCGAGACCTCGGGCATCGGCCAGGGCGATGCGGCCATCGTGCCGCATGCGGACCTGTCGCTGTATGTGATGACGCCCGAGTTCGGCGCCGCCAGCCAGCTCGAGAAGATCGACATGCTGGACTTCGCCGACTTCGTCGCCATCAACAAGTTCGACCGCAAGGGCGCGCGCGACGCTTGGCGCGACGTCGCCAAGCAGGTGCAGCGCAACCGCGAGCAGTGGCATGCAAAGCCCGAGGAGATGCCGGTGTACGGCACCCAGGCGTCCCGCTTCAACGACGACGGCGTGACCATGCTCTACCAGGGCCTGCGCGAAGCGCTGTGCGCGCGCGGCATGCGCGCGCCGGCGGGCGTGCTGCCGCTGCTGAGCGGACGCATCTCCACCGGGCAGAACGTGATCGTGCCGCCGGCGCGCAACCGCTACCTGGCGGAGATTGCCGACACCATGCGTGCTTACCACCGCCGCGTGGACGCGCAAAGCCGGCTGGCGCGCGAGCGCCAGCAACTGCGCGAGGCGCGCCGCATGCTGCTGGCCGCGCCGGAGCCAACGCCGGGCGATGCCGGCGACGCGCTGCAGGCGCTCGCCACGGAACGCGACACCGCGCTGGGCGGGCAGGAGCGCAAGCTGCTGGCGATGTGGCCGGAGATGCGCAAGGCCTACAGCGGCGACGAGTACGTGGTGAAGATCCGCGACAAGGAAATCCGCACCACGCTCACCACCACCACCTTGTCCGGCACCACGGTGCGCAAGGTGGTGCTGCCGCGCTTCGAGGACGATGGCGAGGTGCTCAGGTGGCTGATGCGCGAGAACGTGCCCGGCAGCTTCCCCTACACCGCCGGCGTGTTCGCTTTCAAGCGCGAGAACGAAGACCCCACCCGCATGTTCGCGGGCGAGGGCGATGCGTTCCGCACCAACCGCCGCTTCAAGCTGGTCTCCGAGGGCATGGATGCCAAGCGCCTGTCCACCGCCTTCGACTCGGTCACGCTGTACGGCGAGGACCCGCATACGCGACCGGATATCTACGGCAAGGTCGGCAATTCGGGCGTGTCGATCGCCACGCTCGACGACATGAAGGTGCTGTACGACGGCTTCGAGCTGACCAGCCCGTCGACCTCCGTGTCGATGACCATCAACGGTCCCGCGCCCACCATCCTGGCGATGTTCATGAACACCGCCATTGACCAGCAGCTCGACAAGTTCCGCGCCGACAACGGCCGCGATCCCACCAGCGACGAGGAGGCCAAGATCCGCGCGTGGGTGCTGCAGAATGTGCGCGGCACGGTGCAGGCCGACATCCTCAAGGAAGACCAGGGGCAGAACACCTGCATCTTCTCCACCGAGTTCTCGCTCAAGGTGATGGGCGATATCCAGGCCTACTTCGTGCATCACCAGGTGCGCAATTTCTACTCGGTGTCGATCTCCGGTTATCACATCGCGGAGGCCGGCGCGAACCCCATCTCGCAACTGGCATTCACGCTGTCCAACGGCTTCACCTATGTGGAGGCGTATCTCGCGCGCGGCATGCATATCGACGATTTCGCGCCCAACCTGTCGTTCTTCTTCTCCAACGGCATGGACCCGGAATACAGCGTGATGGGCCGCGTGGCGCGCCGCATCTGGGCCGTGACGATGCGTGACAAATACGGCGCCAACGAACGCAGCCAGAAGCTCAAGTATCACATCCAGACGTCCGGCCGCTCGCTGCATGCGCAGGAGATCGACTTCAACGATATCCGCACCACGCTGCAGGCGCTGATCGCGATCTACGACAACTGCAATTCGCTGCACACCAACGCCTACGACGAGGCCATCACCACGCCCACCGGCGAGTCGGTGCGCCGCGCGCTGGCGATCCAGCTCATCATCAATCGCGAATGGGGCATGGCCAGATGCGAGAACCCCAACCAGGGCAGCTTCCTGATCGATGAGCTGACCGACCTGGTGGAGGAAGCGGTGATGCAGGAGTTCGAGCGCATCGCCGAGCGCGGCGGCGTGTTGGGGGCGATGGAGACCGGCTACCAGCGCGGCAAGATCCAGGAGGAGTCGCTGTACTACGAGCAGCGCAAGCACGACGGCACGCTGCCCATCATCGGCGTCAACACCTTCCGCAATCCCAACGGCGAGCCCGCCACGCAGACGCTAGAACTGGCGCGCTCCAGCGAAGAGGAGAAGCTGGGACAACTCGCGCGGCTGGCGGATTTCCATGTGCGCCATGCGGATGCGGCGCCTGCGATGCTGCAGCGCCTGCGCCAGGCCGTGATCGACAACGACAATGTGTTTGCGGTGCTGATGGATGCGGTGCGCGTGTGCTCGCTGGGGCAGATCACCCATGCGCTGTTCGAGGTGGGAGGACAGTACCGGCGCAATATGTGATGTGTCAGCCAGGGGGTGTTTCGTGCGAGGCCCCTGCGTTAAACTTGACGCTTGCATAAGGCCATAACGCGGGCATAGCGCGGCCGTCAAGCGCCAGGGCCAATACCAAGACAAGATCAAGACAAGACCAATCAGGAGCACCGTGTACGATCCCAATAATATCTTCGCCCGCATCCTGCGTGGCGAATTGCCTTGCAACAAGGTGTATGAAGACGCCGACACCGTTGCCTTCATGGACATCATGCCCCAGTCCGACGGGCACGTACTGGTGGTGACCAAGGAGTCGGCCGCGGAGATATTCGACCTCTCCGACGCCGGCGCCGAAGCCGCCATCCGCACCACCAAGCGCGTAGCCCGCGCGGTGCGCGCCGCCTTCAGGCCGGACGGCATCTCGATCGGCCAGTTCAACGGCAGCGCCGCGGGCCAGACCGTCCCGCACGTGCATTTCCACATCGTGCCCCGCTATGCCGACCGCACACTGCGCGGCCACGGCACCGACATGCAGGATCCGGAAATCCTCAGCCAGCACGCCGATCGCATCATCGCCGCGCTGCGCGACGCCTGACCCTATGAAACACCGGCCCGCCACACCCGCGGCGGGCCGGATCTGCATCAAGCAACCAGCAACAAGGAAGAGAAGATGGGAATCAGGACAGTTGGCATCGTAGGCGCCGGCACCATGGGTAACGGCATCGCGCAAGCATGCGCCGTAGTGGGCCTCGACGTGGTGATGGTGGACATCAGCGACGCAGCGGTGAACAAGGGCATCGCCACCGTTGCGGGCAGCCTGGACCGCCTGATCAAGAAGGACAAGATCAGCGAAGCCGACAAGGAAGCCGCACTGGCGCGCATCAAGGGCTCGACCGCCTATGAATCGCTCAAGGCCACCGACATCGTGATCGAAGCCGCCACCGAGAACTTCGACCTCAAGGTCAAGATCCTCAAGCAGATCGACAGCATTGTCGGCGACAACGTGATCGTGGCGTCCAACACTTCGTCGATCTCGATCACCAAGCTGGCGGCGGTCACGACCCGGCCGGGCAACTTCATCGGCATGCACTTCTTCAATCCGGTGCCGATGATGGCGCTGGTGGAACTGATCCGCGGCCTGCAGACCAGCGATGCCACGCATGCGCTGGTGGAAGAACTCTCCAAGGCGCTGGGCAAGTACCCGATCACCGTGAAGAACAACCCGGGCTTCGTGGTGAACCGGATTCTCTGCCCGATGATCAATGAGGCGTTCTGCGTGCTGGGTGAAGGCCTGGCGTCGCCGGAAGAGATCGACGAAGGCATGAAGCTGGGCTGCAATCACCCGATCGGCCCGCTGGCGCTGGCCGACATGATCGGCCTGGATACGATGCTGGCGGTGATGGAGGTGCTGTACACCGAATTTGCCGACCCGAAATACCGTCCGGCCATGCTGATGCGCGAAATGGTGGCAGCGGGCTATCTCGGCCGCAAGACGGGCCGCGGTGTGTACGTCTACAGCAAGTAATATTGAAGCAGCAAGAGATGGAAAGTCCCCCTTCCCCGGGGCGGGGGAAGCTAAGAAAGCTGGCAACGGAGCGATCCGTCGCCAGTTTTTTTTCGTTTGCGGAACGCCACTGCCTGCGGTTCTCCAGCATGTCGTGATTAATGGACCAGGCCCCTTCCGGTACCTGACGATTTGCTGTCTGCCTGAATTTTCAAATAAGAATCGGTATCAACAGGCACTAAATAGAACGATCGTATTAAAAAATATTGTCAAGCCTTTGGCGGCGATAAAGCCAATTAACACTGAGTGAAATCAATTTCGATCCAACTGAAACCGGGTGAATGTCTTCATTTTTCCCTAATCGCTAAAGCTTTTTATAGACATTTCCGTAAACGCTGAAATGCACTACGCGCCGCCGCAGTCGTGGCACTGCCTGTGCGTCGCGTGCTTTGGAAAACCGATGGGGAATCTTTATGCGCAACAACCAACCCGTCTCGCAGCGCGAATACGAACTGCCTGAGAATGCGACGCTGATGTCGACCACCGACACCAGCAGTCGCATTGCCTATGCCAACGCGGCCTTCGTCGATGTCAGTGGCTTCACGCGCGAGGAAATCCAGGGTCAGCCCCACAATATCGTGCGGCACCCGGATATGCCGGCCGAGGCGTTCGCCGACATGTGGGCCACGCTCAAGGGCGGCGAGCCCTGGACGGCGCTGGTAAAGAACCGGCGCAAGGACGGCGACCACTACTGGGTACGCGCCAACGCCATGCCGCTGGTGCGCAACGGCAAGCCAGTGGGGTACATGTCGGTGCGCACCCGGCCATCGCGCGAGGAGATTGACGCCGCCGCCCGGCTCTACCAGGATTTTCGCGAGGGCAGTGCGGGTCAGCGGCGTTTCCACAAGGGCCTGATCATTCAGGGCGGCTGGAAGCGGTGGGCGTCGGCCTTCAAGACCATGCCGGTGCGCTGGCGCATCCGCGGCGCCCTGGCGACCTTGCTGCCGGCCTTGGTCATTGGCGCGGCGGCGCTTGGCATGCGCGGGATGCCGCTGGCCGGCCTGGGCGGCATCGTTGCCGCCATGCTGCTGATGGTCTCCGGCTGGCTGGAGGTGCAGATCTCGCGGCCGCTGGAGCGGGTCATGGCACAGGCCCTGCGCGTCGCGTCAGGCGAAAGCCAGCAGGTCGAGCATATGGACCGCGTGGACGAGATCGGCATGACCCTGCGCACGATCAGCCAGCTTGGCCTGATGTTCCGCTGGCTGATCGACGACGTGAGCGAGCAGGTGCTGAACGTGCAAGGCGCAAGCAGCGAGATCGCGCAGGGCAACAGCGACCTGAGTCAGCGCACCGAGCAGGCGGCATCCAACGTACAGGATACGGCGTCGTCGATGACGCAGATGACGGCCACGGTCAAGAGCAATGCCGAGACCGCGGCCCAGGCAAACGCGCTGTCCGGCTCCGCCAGCACCGAGGCGGCCAAGGGCGGCAAGGCGATGTCGCAGGTGGTGGCGACCATGGAGGAAATCAGCAGCAGCTCGAAACGGATCGCCGACATCATCAGCGTGATCGACGGCATCGCCTTCCAGACCAATATCCTTGCGCTGAATGCCGCGGTGGAAGCCGCGCGGGCGGGAGAACATGGCAGGGGTTTCGCGGTGGTGGCCGGTGAGGTGCGCGGGCTCGCCCAGCGCAGCGCCAGCGCGGCCAAGGAGATCAAGGCGCTGATCGGCGCCAGCGTGGAAAAGGTCGACTCGGGGGCGCAACTGGTCAACGACGCCGGCCAGACCATGGACAACATCGTGGCCCGGGTCAGGCGCGTCTCCGACCTGATCGCCGGGATCAGCCTGGCTACGTCCGAGCAGAGCGCGGGCATCAGCCAGGTTGGCGATGCCATTGGCGACCTCGACCGCATCACCCAGCAGAACGCGGCGCTGGTGGAGCAGAGCGCGGCCGCCGCACAGAGCCTGAAACAGCAGGCCAACCGGCTGGTGGAGGCGGTCGGCGTATTCCGTTGATTGCGCGAGAAACCGCATCGGGTCGTGGCGCAAGGTGGCCGCGAGGGGCGCGGCGGTCCTACTCGCCGTACTGCCGCAGCCCTTCCAGGTCCAATACCTCGATCACGCCATAGTCGACCTTCACCAGTCCCTGCTGCTCCAGCACCTTGAGCGCCTGGTTGGCCCGCTGCCGCGATATGCCCGCCAGCAGTCCGATTTCTTCCTGCGAAATCTCCAGCGTGGTCCCCAGGCCAGGGTACAGATGCTCGTTGAACAGCGATGACACCGCGCGCGCCACCCGCGAATCGATATCGAGCAGCCGTTCGTATTCCACGGCCGCAATGAACTGCCCCAGCCGCTCGTTGAACTGCGTCAGCAAGAACCGCGTGAACGGCAGGCTGGTATCCAGCAACCACTGAAAAGTCTCGCGCGGAAGAAAAGCAATCCGCGACCGCCGCAGCGCCATCACATCGTATTTGCGGATCTCGGCCTTTAGCACGGCGCCTTCGCCGAACCAGCCGCCGGTAGGCACACCGGTGAATGTCACCGACTTACCGGAAGGCGACACCGTAGTGATCTTGACGATCCCTTCCAGCACCCCCATCCAGTGCTCGGCCATGTCACCCTTGTGACAGACGTAATCGCCCTGGCTATATTCGCGCACGCACATGGCGCGGCGGACCACGTCGCGTTGTTCCGGACTGAGGTCGGCTGCCCACACGCAGCGGTCGACAAAATCGTTGAGCATGAGCTGGAAAACCTTCCCGTAGGGATTAACCCGGAATTGTCATCGGCGTGACAACCGGGGGAAATGGCATGCACTATCTTACGATCACACCAACCGCGAGTGCGTGCGAGGACAAGGCACGACGGACTTGTTGCGCTGCGGCAGAAACCGCGCCGGGCAAAACAGGCCAAGTATAACCAGCGGAAGCAGGCTTGACACCGGTGGCGGATCCCCGCCCCGGAGGGACAGGAGACAGCGATGCAGGAACCGTCGGCGACGACCTTCCCGCGCCTGCTGCTTGCGCACGCGCAGCAGCGGCCGGAAAGCCCGGCTTACCGCGAGAAGGATCTCGGAATCTGGCAAACCTATAGCTGGGCGCAGACCGCGCAGGAGGTCCGTGCGCTGGCGTGCGGGCTGGCCGCGCTGGGCTTTGCGCGCGGCATGAACCTGGCGGTGGTCGGCGACAACCGGCCGCGCCTGTACTGGGCCATGTGCGCGGCGCAGGCACTGGGTGGCGTGCCCGTGCCGCTGTACCAGGACGCGATCGCGGGCGAGATGATCTATGTGCTCAACGATGCCGAGATCGATTTTGCCATCGTCGAGGACCAGGAGCAGGTGGACAAGCTGCTCGAAGTGGAGGAGCAACTCGCCGCGCAGGGTCGCAAGGTGCGGCACATCATCTATGAAGACCCGCGCGGGCTGCGCGACTACGATCATCCGGCGCTGATGTCCTACCAGCGCGTGCAGGAAATCGGCCGTGAATTCGATCGCGCCAATCCGGGCTTGTTCGACCAGGCCGTTGCCGCGGGCGCGCCCGACGACACCGCCATCATCCTCTATACCTCCGGCACCACCGGCAAGCCCAAGGGTGTGTGCCATTCGCACCGCGGCCTGATCGGCTCGGCGCGCAACGGCTGCGCTTTCGACGGCCTGACCGCGAAGGACGATGTGCTGTCCTACCTGCCGATGGCGTGGGTCGGCGACAACCTGTTCTCCTACGCGCAGGCCATGACGGCGGGCTTTACCGTGAATTGCCCGGAATCGCGCGAGACGGTGATGACCGACCTGCGCGAGATCGGTCCCACCTATTACTTCGCGCCGCCGCGCATCTATGAAAACCTGCTCACGCAGGTGATGATCCGCATGGAAGACGCGGGCTGGATCAAGCGCAAGCTGTTCCACTGGGCGATGGGCGTGGCGCGCCGCTGCGGCACCGACATCCTCGACGGGAAGCCGGTGGCGCTGGCCGACCGGCTGCGCTACGCCGCTGGCGAAGCGCTGATCTTCGGGCCGCTGCGCAATGTGCTGGGCATGAGCCGCATCCGCGTGGGCTACACGGCGGGCGAAGCGATCGGGCCGGACCTGTTCCGCTTCTATCGTTCGATCGGCGTCAATCTCAAGCAGTTCTACGGCCAGACCGAAACCTGCGCCTATGTCTGCCTGCAGCCGGACGGCAAGGTCAAGTTCGATTCGGTGGGGCCGGCCGCGCCGGGCATGGAGATCCGCATTGCCGACAACGGCGAGGTGCTGGTGCGTGGCGTCGGGCTGCTGAAGGCATACTACAAGCGCGACGATGCCACCCGTGAGGCGATCAACGACGATGGTTACTTCATGACCGGCGACGCGGGCGTGATCGATGCCGACGGCCATCTCAAAATCATCGACCGCGCCAAGGATGTGGGCAAGTTGTCGGACGGCGCCATGTTCGCGCCCAAGTACATCGAGAACAAGCTCAAGTTCTTCCAGTACATCAAGGAAGCGGTGGCGTTTGGCACTGGCCGCGACAGCGTGTGCGCTTTCATCAATATCGATTTCGAAGCGGTCGGCAACTGGGCCGAGCGGCGCCACCTGGCGTACGCGGGCTACATCGATCTTGCCGCGCAGCCGGAAGTGATCGCCATGATCGCCGAGTGCGTCGAGCAGGTGAATGCCGATCTCGCCACCGATGCCATGCTGGCCGGGTCGCAGATCTCGCGTTTCCTGATCCTGCACAAAGAGCTGGATCCGGACGATGACGAGCTCACGCGGACCCGCAAGGTGCGGCGTGGCTTCATCGCCGAGAAGTACGGTGTGCTGGTCGAGGCGCTGTACGCCGGCAAGACGGAGCAGTTTATCGAGACGCGCGTGAAGTTCGAGGATGGCCGCGAGGGCAGTGTATCGGCCACGCTGAAGCTGGTTGACGTGAAGCGCATCCCGCCGGCCTCCGCCGGCGCGGCACGCGCGGCATGAGCAGGGGCGGGAGGATGACGCAAATGGCATGGAAAGGCGTGGAGCGCGGCGGCGACGGCCAGCCGGTGTGGAGCGGCGCGTCCGCGGTGGCGGGAGCCACGGCGGAGCTGCAAGGCGGTGTGCAGGCCGAGCATGCGCAGGCGCAGGCGCGGCAGGCCGGCGAGGTGATACTCGACCTGCAGCATATCTCGCTGTCCTTCGGTGGCGTGAAGGCGCTGACCGATATCTCCTTCGATGTGCGCGAGCATGAGATCCGCGCCATCATCGGGCCCAACGGCGCGGGCAAGAGCTCGATGCTCAATGTGATCAACGGGGTCTATCACCCGCAGCAGGGCCGCATCGTGTTCCGCGGCGAGGAGCGGCGCAAGATGCATCCCACCGACGCGGCCCGCCAGGGCATCGCGCGCACCTTCCAGAACATCGCGCTGTTCAAGGGCATGACCGTGCTCGACAACATCATGACGGGGCGCAACACCCGGTTCCGCAGCGGCCTGCTGGCCAATGCGCTGTGGTGGGGCCCCGCGCGCAACGAAGAAATGCGCCACCGCCAGAAGGTCGAAGAGGTGATCGATTTCCTTGAAATCCAGGCCATCCGCAAGACGCCGGTGGGACGCCTGCCCTACGGTTTGCAGAAGCGCGTGGAGCTGGCGCGCGCGCTGGCGGCCGAGCCCTCCATGCTGCTGCTCGATGAGCCGATGGCAGGCATGAACGTGGAGGAGAAGCAGGACATGTGCCGCTTCATCCTGGACGTGAACCACCAGTTCGGCACCACCATCGTGCTGATCGAACACGACATGGGCGTGGTGATGGATATCTCCGACCGCGTGGTGGTGCTCGACTACGGCAAGAAGATCGGCGACGGCACGCCGGAGGCGGTAAAGGCCAACCCGGACGTGATCCGCGCCTACCTCGGCGCTGGTCACTGACGCAGACGCAACGCACGGAACGATACAAGGATAACCATGACGTTCTTCTTTGAAATCCTGATCGGCGGCCTGTTGTCGGGATTGATGTACTCGCTGGTGGCGCTGGGCTTCGTGCTGATCTACAAGGCTTCGGGCGTATTCAACTTCGCGCAGGGCGCGATGGTCTACTTCGCCGCGCTGGCGGTGGTCGGGCTGATGGACAAGGGCCTGCCGATGTGGGCGGCGGTGATCGGCGCGTTCGGCGTGATGGTGGTGGTGGGCATCAGCACCGAACGCCTGGTGTTGCGCAAGCTGGTCAACCAGCCGCCGATCACGCTGTTCATGGCGACCATCGGGCTGTCCTTCTTCCTCGAAGGCCTGGGGCCGCTGCTGTTCGGCAATGAAGTCCGCCCGATCAACCTCGGCATCGTCGACGAGCCGATCGAATCCATCCTGACGCGCTTCAATATCGTGGTGTCCAAGTTCGACCTGGCGGCGGCGGGCATCGCCGGCCTGCTGGTGGGCACGCTGGCACTGTTCTTCCAGTACACCAAGGTGGGCCGCGCGCTGCGCGCCGTGGCTGACGATCACCAGGCCGCGTTGTCGCTGGGGATTCCGCTGCAGCATATCTGGGCCATCGTGTGGGGCGTGGCGGGCTTCGTCGCGCTGGTGGCCGGCATGCTGTGGGGCTCGCGCAATGGCGTGCAGTTCGCGCTGACGCTGACGGCGCTCAAGGCGCTGCCGGTGCTGATCCTCGGCGGCTTTACCTCGGTGCCGGGCGCCATCGTCGGCGGCCTGATCATCGGTGCCTCGGAGAAGCTCGCCGAGATTTACATCCCGCCCGTATTCCAGTCCGCCTTCGGGGGCAACTTCGGTGGCATCGAGGGCTGGTTCCCGTACGTGTTTGCGCTGTTGTTCCTGCTGGTGCGGCCCGAGGGGCTGTTCGGTGAGAAACATATCGATCGTGTCTGACCGGCCTTTGCCCCAGGAGACAACCCATGTTCTACCGTGAATCCGGCCAGTTCAAGACCAGCTACCTGGCCGACAGCCAGATCTTCCCCATCCGCCAGGACCGCATCGGCTTTGCGGTGCTGATGGCGGTGGCCTTTATCGCGATTCCCCTGACCGGTTCGGAATACTGGTTCTCGGCCATCCTGATCCCGTTCCTGATCTTCGCGCTGGCCGCGCTCGGGCTGAATATCCTGACCGGCTACGCGGGACAGCTCTCGCTCGGCACGGCGGCCTTCATGGCCGTGGGCGCCTATGCCGCCTACAACTTCCAGCTGCGAATCGAAGGGCTGCCGGTGTTGCTGACCTTCATCCTCGCGGGATTGTCGGCGGCGCTGGTGGGTGTCGCCTTCGGGCTGCCGTCGCTGCGCATCAAGGGCTTCTACCTCGCTGTCGCGACGCTTGCCGCGCAGTTCTTCGTGGTGTGGGCGCTGACCAAGTTTCCCTGGTTCTCCAACAACAGTTCCTCCGGCGTGATCACCGCGCAGCAGCTGAACCTGTTCGGCATCGCCATCGATACCCCGGTAAAGAAGTATCTGTTCGTGCTGATGCTGGTGACGGTGCTGGCCATCGCCGCCAAGAACATGGTGCGCTCGTCCACCGGGCGCGCATGGATGTCGGTGCGCGACATGGACGTTGCGGCCGAGGTGATCGGCATTCCGCTGATGCGCACCAAGCTGCTGGCCTTTGCCGTCAGCTCGTTCTACTGCGGCGTGGCCGGCGCGCTCTATGCGTTCTGCTACCTGGGTTCGGTCGAACCCGACGGCTTCTCGCTCGACCTGTCCTTCCGCGTGCTGTTCATGATCATCATCGGCGGCGTGGGCAGCATCCTCGGCTCCTTCCTGGGCGCGGCCTTTATCCTGCTGCTGCCGATCTTCCTGGACAACGCGCTGCCGCCGCTGGCCGCGCTGCTGCACCTGCCTTTTACCAATGCCGCGGTGTCGCATATCCAGTTGATGGTGTTCGGCGCGCTGATCATCTTCTTCCTGGTAGTGGAGCCGCACGGCCTCGCGCGGCTGTGGCAGATCGCCAAGGAGAAGCTGCGGCTGTGGCCATTCCCCCATTAAGTACCAATGCGTTGATGCTTTGACGATTTTTAGGCTGGATCAAGCAAACGGGTATTCCATAACTAACACACACCTGCCAAGGTGAAGGAGACAGTCATGACCATCCTGATTCGCAATCTGCAGCGCATTGCCCTGGCGGTGGGTGCGTCCGCGGCGCTGCTGGCGCCGCTGGCGGTGCAGGCGCAGAGCGCTGAGCAGTTCGTCGCGCTGCCCAGCTATCGCGTCGGCCCTTATGGCGCCAACGGACAATCCTTTTACGGCGGCTTCGTCGACTACCTGAACTACGTCAACCTCAAGGAAGGTGGCGTGAATGGCGTCAAGCTCTCGTGGGAAGAATGCGAGACGGAATACAACAACGCCAAGGGCGTGGAGTGCTACGAGCGGCTCAAGAGCAAGAGCGCAGCCAGCAAGGGCACCGCGTATCACACCATGTCGACCGGCATCTCCTACGCGCTAGTGGACAAGACCGCGGCCGACAAGGTGCCGCTGGTCATGATGGGCTATGGCCGCACCGATGCGGTCGACGGCTCGGTGTTCCCCTATGCCTTCCCGCTGGTCACCACCTACCAGATGCAGGTTTCGGCCATCGTCAAGTTCCTGGCTTCCAAGAACGGCGGCTCGCTGGCGGGCAAGAAGATCGTCTACCTGTACCACGACTCGGCCTATGGCAAGGAGCCGATCGTGGCGCTGGAGGCCGAAGCCAAGCTCGGCAAGTTCAACCTCGTCGAGATCCCGGTGGCGCACCCTGGCAACGAGCAGGGCGCGCAGTGGCTGAAGATCCGCCAGGAGAATCCTGACTACGTGATCTTCTGGGGCTGGGGCGTGATGAACCAGACCGCGCTCAAGGCCGCGCAGAAGGTGGGCTTCGCACGCGACAAGATGGTCGGCTCCTGGTGGGCTGGCTCCGAGGAAGACACCTTGCCCGCCGGTGACGCAGCCAAGGGCTATATGAGCGCGACCTGGAACGTGGCCGGCAAGGGCGTGCCGGTGATCTCCGATATCGACAAGGTGGTCTACGGCGCCGGCAAGGGCAATATGCAGGACCGCAACAAGGTCGGCTCGGTGCTCTACAACCGCGGCGTGTCCGCCGCGGTGGTGACCGTGGAAGCGATCCGCGTGGCGCAGGCCAAGTATGGCAAGGGCAAGGTCATGAGCGGCGATGACATGCGCTGGGCCTTCGAGAACCTGAACCTGACCAATGCGCGGCTTGCCCAACTGGGCGCGACCGGCCTGCTGCCGGAGATCAAGACCAGCTGCGATAACCACGAGGGTTCGGGCAAGGTGAAGATCCAGCAGTGGGATGGCACCAAGTGGGTGGTGGTGTCGGACTGGATCGAAGGCAACAAGAACCTGATCCATCCGCTGTTCAAGGCGAGTGCCGCGCAGTTCGCGAAAGAGAAGGGCATTTCGCCTACGTGCATGAAGTCTTGAGCGGGCGCCGCGAGGCGTTTGTTGTTGACTCCGCTCTCCCGCACACGGGGGAGCGGGGATGAAGCAAGCCAGGAACCACCAACCGAGCCGCATCATGAGCCTGTTGTCCGTCAACAATATCGAAGTCATCTACGACCACGTCATCCTGGTGCTCAAGGGCGTTTCGCTCGACGTGCCGGAAGGGCGGATCGTGGCGCTGCTGGGCGCCAACGGCGCGGGCAAGACCACCACGCTCAAGGCCATCTCCAACCTGCTGCATGCCGAGCGCGGCGACGTCACCAAGGGCTCGATCGAATATCGCGGCAACCGGGTCGACCGGCTCACGCCCAACGAGCTGGTCAAGCGCGGCGTGATCCAGGTGATGGAAGGGCGGCATTGCTTTGCCCACCTGACGCTGGAAGAAAACCTGCTGACCGGCGCCTATACGCGCGGCCTGTCGCGCAGCGAGACGCGCGATGCGCTGGAACGCATCTACGAGTACTTTCCCCGCCTGAAGACGCGCCGCAAATCGCAGGCGGGCTACACCTCCGGCGGCGAGCAGCAGATGTGCGCGATCGGCCGGGCCATGATGGCCAAGCCCAGCATGATCCTGCTCGACGAGCCGTCGATGGGCCTGGCGCCGCAGATCGTCGAGGAGATCTTCGAGATCGTGCGCGACCTCAACCAGCGCGAGAAGGTCAGCTTCCTGCTGGCCGAGCAGAACACCATGGTGGCGCTGCGCTATGCCGACTACGGCTACATCCTGGAGAACGGCCGAGTGGTGATGGATGGCGCGGCCGAGGCGCTGCGGACCAATGAGGATGTGAAGGAGTTCTACCTGGGCGTGGCGGCGAACGATGGAGAGGGCGGCGGGCGGAGTTCTTTCCGCGACGTAAAAAGCTATCGCCGCCGCAAGCGCTGGCTGGCCTGAGAAGGGCAGTCGGTCTTAAACACAACGCCGATCGGTGAGCGCTGCCTCACGCGGTTCATCACGCGACTACTACGCGAACTACGCACCATGTCTGAACACTTCGATTCGCTCGAAACCCGCGCCCCTGAAGTCCGCTCGCAGGCTTTGCTGGCGGCCTTGTCGCGGCAAGTCGCGCATGCCAAGGCGCATGCCCCTTATTTCGCTGAGGTCTTGCGCGATGTGGATCCGCGAGCGCTGGATTCCCGCGCGGCGCTGGCGGCACTGCCGGTGACGCGCAAGTCCGAGCTGACGGCGCGGCAGAAGGCGATGCCGCCGCTGGGCGGGCTCAATGCGACCCCGCTGGGGGGCTTGCGGCATATCTTCCAGTCGCCGGGGCCGATCAACGAGCCGGACGGGCACGACGCCGACTGGTGGCGCATCGCGCGCGCCATGTTCGCGGCGGGCTTCCGTTCTGGCGATCTGGTCTACAACACCTTCTCCTATCACTTCACGCCAGCCGGCATGATGATGGAAACCGGTGCCCATCGCCTGGGTTGCTGCGTGTTTCCCGCCGGCGTGGGCCAGACCGAATCACAGGTGCAGGCGCTGGCCAGCCTGCAGCCGGCGGCCTACGCTGGCACACCATCGTTTCTCAAGCTGCTGCTGGAGAAAGGCGACGAACTCGGCCTGCCTTGCCGCAGCCTGGGCAAGGCGCTGGTGTCCGGCGAGGCGCTGCCGCCCTCGCTGCGCGCGTGGTTCGGCGAGCGCGGCATCCGGGTGCAGCAGATGTATGGCAGCGCCGATGTGGGCCTGATTGCCTATGAGACCCAGGGCGGCGATGGCTGGGTGGTGGACGAGAACGTGCTGGTCGAGATCGTCGAGCCGGGTGGCACGCAGCCGATGCCGGAGGGCGAGACCGGCGAGGTGGTGGTGACCGTGCTCGGCAATGGCGACTATCCGCTGATCCGCTTTGGCACGGGCGACCTGTCTGCGTTCGTGGCCGGTTCGGGCGAGCGCGCCAGCCCGTGCGGGCGAACCAACCTGCGCCTGAAGGGCTGGCTTGGACGCGCCGACCAGACTACCAAGGTCAAGGGCATGTTCGTGCATCCCGGCCAGGTGGGCGAGGTGGTGCGGCGCCATCCCGAGGTGCGCGCCGCGCGCCTGGTGGTGACGGGCAGCGTTGGCGCCGACGTGATGACCCTGCATTGCGATGCCACCCGCGAGGATGCGAGCCTGGGGCAGGCCATCGGCGAATCGCTGCGCGAAGTCATGCGCCTGCGTGGCGAAGTGCGCTTCGTGGCGGCGGGTTCGCTGCCGCAGGATGGCAAGGTGATCGAGGACGCGCGCAGCTACGACTGAGCGCGATCGCCAGTTTGCTCGGGCGGCGCGGCGTGGCCGTCCGGTGGGCGCGTCGGCAGCCATAGCAGCCACGCGCTGACGGCCGCCGCGGTGGCAACCAGCGCCAGCGACGCTAGCGGGCGCTCGCGCATCAGCCACGCGGAGATGCCCATCGACGGCCACATCATCCCGATGGCCAGGCACTTGGCACGCAGCGGCACGCTGCGGTGCACCTGCCAGTCATGCACCAGCGGGCCGAAGCGCGGATGCGCCAGCAGCCGCGCATGAAAGCGCTCCGAGCCGCGCGCGAAGCAGGCGGCGGCCAGCAGCACGAACGGCGTGGTCGGCAGCACCGGCAGGAAGATGCCGGCAATGCCCAGCAGCAGGCTGAGCACGCCAAGCACCACCCATAGCGCGCGCAGCGCCCGCTGCCTGCGGCCGCGGATCATGCCGGCTCCGGCGGCGCCGGGCGGGGGCATTGCGCTCAGACCGCCAGCCCCAGGCGGGCGCGGGCCTCGTTGTACTCGGCCTTCATGCGCGCCACGATTTCGCCGGCGGTGGGGATGTCGTGGATCTGGCCCACGCCCTGGCCGGCACCCCACACGTCCTTCCATGCCTTGGCCTTGGAGGCGCCGCTGGAGAAGTCCATCTTGGTCTTGTCGGCCACGGGCAGGTTCTCGGGATCCAGCCCCGACGCCTCGATGCTCTCGCGGATATAGTTGCCGTGCACGCCTGTGAACAGGTTGGTGTAGATGATGTCGGCCGCGGCGGAGGTGGTGATCGACTGCTTGTAGGTCTCGCTGGCGTGGGCTTCCTGCGAGGCGATGAAGCGGGTGCCCACATAGGCGAAGTCCGCACCCATGGCCTGCGCGGCCAGCACGGATTCGCCGTTGGCGATCGAGCCCGACAGCGCGATCACGCCGTCGAAGATCTTGCGCACTTCGCCCACCAGCGCGAACGGCGACAGCGTGCCGGCATGCCCGCCGGCGCCGGCCGCGACCAGGATCAGGCCGTCCACGCCGGCTTCGATCGCCTTCTCGGCGTGGCGGATGCTGATAACGTCGTGCAGCACGATGCCGCCATAGCTGTGCACCGCGTCGATCATCTCCTTGGGCGGCGCGCGCAGCGAGGTGATGAAGATCGGCACCTTGTGGTCCACGCACACCTTGATGTCGTGCTCCAGCCGCGCGTTCGAGACGTGCACGATCTGGTTGACCGCGATCGGTCCAACCGGCTTGTCCGGATTGGCGGCGCGGAAGCTGGCGAGTTCCTCTTCCATCTGCGTGAGCCACTCGCCCAGCATCTCGGCCGGGCGCGCGTTCAGCGCGGGGAAGGAACCGACGATGCCGGCCTTGCACTGCGCCAGCACCAGCTCGGGGTAGCTGACGATGAACATCGGCGAGGAAATCACGGGCAGCGCCAGGTTTTGCAGGACCTGGGGCAGTTGTTTGGCGGCGGGCATGGCGTCTCCTGGACCACGTACGGGCGCCGGTGGCGCCCTGGATATGAACGATCGTTCGATTATAGGGAGTTTCGGCTTGCGGGCGTTAGAAGGGGCAATCTACGCCGGGGCGATCGCTCTCTCTTCACCATAGACGACCGGCGGCATTGGCGAAGCCGGGCGGCCTGGCCATGGCGGCACTGGACGCAGCCACTTAGCGGATGCACATGGCGTGCCCTGCCATGTCCTTCCGTTGACGGCTCATCGCTTCGTCGCCGACAAACGGCCGGAGCAAAAAAAACCCCGCTACGCCGCGGGGCCAACTACCACGAAGACTGATAGGAAGAGGCGGAAGGGCACCTGCCAATGCCGCGTCCGCACACCGGACTATAGGTGGCGTTTGTGACGAGCCGAAGACGCTCGCGTGAAGGCGGGATGACCGTTGCGCGCGCCTGGCTTGCCCATGAAAAACGGCGCACCAGGGCGCCGTTCATCCTTGGCCGAGGCGGCCGGATTTCAGATCTTTTCCAGCAGGAGGCCCTTGAGATACTCGCCTTCGGGGAAGGCGGCCAGCATCGGGTGATCGGTGCCGGCCGAGAGGCGGCGCAGGATGCGCGCGTCGGCACGGGCGTCGGTAGCCGCGCCAGCCACGATCTTCTGGAACAGCTCCATGCTGATCGCGCCCGAGCACGAATAGGTGAACAGCAGGCCGCCCGGACGCAGCAACTGCAGGCCGACCAGGTTGATTTCCTTGTAGGCGCGCGCGGCGCGGTCGATGTGCTGGGCGGAGGGCGCGAACTTGGGCGGGTCCAGCACCACCAGGTCGAACTGGCGGCCTTCGGCGCGGAACTGGCGCAGCGACTTGAATACATCGGCATCGAGCCAGGTCGCGCGCTCGGGGTCGAAGCCATTCAGGGTGACGTTGCCAGCGGCGGTCTTGAGTGCTTCGCCGGAGGAGTCGATCGAGGTCACCGCGGTGGCGCCGCCACGCAGCGCCGCCAGCGAGAAGCCGCCGGTGTAGCAGAAGCAGTTGAGCACCTCGCGGCCGTTGGCGAGGTCGCCCACCAGCTTGCGGTTGTCGCGCTGGTCGACATAGAAGCCGGTCTTGTGGCCGCTGCGCACGTCCACGTAGTAGCGCACGCCGTGTTCGGTCACGCTGAGTTCAGGATCGGGTTCGGCGCCGGCCAGCACACCCGTCACCAGCGGCAGGCCTTCGCGTTCGCGCACGGCGGCGTCGGAGCGCTCGTACACGTTGGGGCAGCCGGTTTCCTTCACCAGCGCCTGCACCAGCGCGTCCTTCCACGCTTCGACGCCGGCGGCGTTGAACTGGCACACCAGCTGGCCGTTCGCGCCGCTGCCGTAGTAATCGACGATCAGTCCAGGCAGGCGGTCGGCTTCACCGAACACCAGGCGCACCGCGTCGCTGTCCCTGACCCACTGCTTGCGATGGGCGACGGCGGCGGAGACACGCCGCTTGAACATGGCGTGATCGACCGGCTCGTTTTCGTCGAAGCTCCACACCCGCACGCGAATCTGGGAGCTAGGGCTGTAGGCCCCGCGCGCCAGGAAGCGGCCGTCGGCGGCGCGCACGATCACGGTGCTGCCGGATTCACAGCGGCCTTCGACGGTGTCCACGCCGGTGGCATAGACCCAGGGGTGGCGGCGCAGCAGGGATTTTTCCTTGCCGGGCTTGAGGGTGATGGTGTTCATGAGTCTTTGTTTTGGACGCCAAACGAAGCCGAGCAGATAGGCCAACTCGGTCCGAAGTGCCTGATTGTTGTTACTCGCTCTCCCCCTCAGGGGGAGAGGGGCGGGGAGTGGGGTGGCTTAGCCAGGAGCCACAACGAGCGGAGCCAATGTTTTTGTCCAGCACGGTAGCATTGGATACGCCCGCCCTCTCCCCCAGCCTCTCTCCCGCCACGCGGGAGAGGGGGGGCCACGCAGTGCATGGCGGGAGGATTGCGGCAAGCTGGGCGGCCCGCTACACCGCCCAACCGCTTAGAGCACCACCTTCACCATCGGGTGGGAAGTCAGCGCGCGGTACAGGTCGTCGAGCTGTTCGCGGCTGGTGACCCATACCGTGACGGTCAGGCCGAGGTAGTTGCCCTTGCTCGAAGGACGCATTTCCATCTTGCCGGCGTGGAAGTCGGGATCGAAGCCCTGCACCAGCGTCACGATGGCTTCGGCGAAGCCATCCTGCATGCTGCCCATCACCTTGATGGGGAAATGGCTGGGATACTCGATCAGCGACTCGCGCGGCGGGACGTTGCCCGGCTTGCCCTGGTCGGAATTGTCGTTGCTCATTTCAAGGCCCTCCAGCTTACTTGCGCTTGAACCACAGGCGGATGGTATCCCACAGGCGGCCGAAGAAGCCTGCCTCGGGCACGTCTTCCAGCGCCACTACCGGGAATTCGGCCACCTTGGTGGCGCCGTCCATCAACTTGACCGTGCCGACCTGCTGGCCGGCCGCGATCGGGGCCAGCAGCAGTTCCTGGCGTTCCAGCACCGGCTTGATGCGGCCGCCCGTGCCCTTTGGCACGGTGATGTACGTTTCGTCCTTGACGCCGATCTTGACGGTGGATTCCTTGCCCTTGTAGATCTCCGGCGTGGCCAGCACCTGCCCGCGGTCGTACAGGCGCAGGGTGTCGAAGAACTGGAAGCCGTAGTTGAGGATCTTCAGGCTTTCCTGCGTGCGGACCGCTTCGGTGGTGGTGCCGATCACGATCGAGACCAGGCGGCGCGAACCGTTCGGCACATTGGCCAGCGGACGCTTGGCCGAGGAGATCAGGCAGTAGCCGGCCGACTTGGTGTGGCCCGTCTTGACGCCGTCCACGGTCGGGTCGATATAGAGCAGGCGGTTGCGGTTGGGCTGGCGGATCTTGTTGTAGGTGAATTCCTTCTGCGAGTACATGCTGTAGTACTCGGGGAAGTCCTTGATGATGCGCGTGGTCAGCGTGGCCAGGTCCATGGCCGTGGTGTAGTGGTTCGGATCGGGGATGCCGTCGGTGTTGGTGAAGTGGGTGTTCTTCATCCCCAGTTGCTGGGCTTCGCGATTCATCATCGCCACGAAGCCTTCCTCCGAGCCGCCGACCGCTTCGGCCAGCGCCAGCGCAGCGTCGTTGCCTGACTGCACGATCAGGCCCAGCAGCAGGTCGCGCACGCTCACCGGCTTGTTGGGCTCCAGGAACATGCGCGATTCGTCGCTCTTGACCTTCAGGACCAGCGTGGTCGGCACCACGGTCTGGTCGATCGTGAGGCGCTTTTCCTTGATAGCGGCAAACGCCAGGTAGGCGGTCATCAGCTTGGTCAGCGAGGCCGGCTCGATGCGCGCATCGGCGTTCTGCGAAGCCAGGGCCTGGCCGCTGGTGACGTCGTACAGCATCCAGGACTTGGCCGCGACCTGCGGCATCGGCACGCCCTGGGCGCGCACGGGCGCTGAGGCAAGTACCGCGGCCGCGCCGACGACGGCGGCGGTGACGATGGCGGACGTGTTGGCGGACGCGAAAAGCGGCGTGGCTCTATTCAACATGTTTCAGTTTCCGACAAAAAAAAGGGGCGGGGAATGCATCCGGTGACATGGCAGGGCGGCGCGCCGCTCCCGTCACTGGTCCCAGGCATTGACGACGAGCTGCTTGATCAGGTGCAGCTTGCGATGAAAGAAGTGGTCGGCGCCGGGGATCACGATCACAGGCAGTTCCTGCGGGCGGGCCCAGTCGAACACGCTTGCCAGCGGTACGGTGTCATCCTGCTCGCCGTGTATGACGATGGTGTCGGCCGGCACCGTGGCCACTTCCCAGCGGCTGGCGGCGGTCCCCACCATGACCAGGCGCTGCGCCGGCGTGCCGGCCTCGGCCAGGCGCCGGGCCACATGGCTTGCCACGAAGCTGCCGAAGGAGAAACCGCCCAGCGCCAGCGGCAGCGTGGCGGCATCCGGCGACCACGCGGTCTGGGTGCGCATCCAGGCAATCACCGCCAGCAGGTCGTCCTGCTCGCCCACGCCGTTGTCATGGCTGCCCGCGGTGCCGCCGACGCCACGGAAGTTCGGGCGCACGGTGGCGTATCCCAGCTGCACGAAACTGCGCGCCAGCGTTTGCGCCACCTTGTTGTCCTTGGTGCCACCGAACAGCGGATGCGGATGGGCCACCAGAGCGAGGCCGCGCGGGGCGCCGGCCTGGGGCAGGTCGACCGAAATATCGATGGCGCCGGCTGGGCCGGCAACGGTAAGTACCTGGGTATGCGCGTTCATGGAAACAGGAAGCGGGTGACTGGCTAAAGCGCGGCTGCGCCCGGGGTTCAGCGGCTTATCGGTTCAGCGTATCTGCGAATCTGCGTGGCCGCCGGTCAGCGATCGAGCATCAGGCGTTCGACCGGCTTGCCGCCCACCAGATGGCTGTCGATGATTTCGTCGATGTCACGCTCGTCGACGAAGGTGTACCAGACGGCCTCGGGATAGACCACCAGCACCGGCCCGAGTTCACAGCGGTTCAGGCAGCCAGCCTTGTTGATGCGCACCCGCCCTTCGCCGCCGCTGATGCCGAGCGCCTTGCAACGTTTCTTGGCGTATTCCTGCATGGCCTTCGCATTGTGGTCAGCGCAGCAGGCGCCGCCATCCTCGCGCTGGTTGAGGCAGAAGAAAACATGGTGCTCGTAGTAGCTGCTCATGCGTGGTGGGCGTTCGGCGGCTTGCGGCACCGCAAGGCAAAGGTGCCCCGGGCGCGCGCCGGCCGCCAGGGAATGGGTGGAAGGGCTGAATTATACGGTGTGAAGCGGGGCGGTTCGACGCTTTGGGCCCCGGCTTCGATGCCGCGGGCGCCGTGCCGCCGGCATGGGTGGCGTAGCGTGCACCCGCGCGGGCGGGATCGTCCGGATCCCCGGACGCGCATTTTCCGGATTTCCGGAAAGCTGGAGTGAACGCGCGGCCGCTTTTCCAGCTTCCTTTTGAAATCAGGGACTTGGCGCGGCGTGACGGGCTGGCACGGCGGTTGCGATTACTAAGGCAGACGCGTTCCATTTGCAGGGCGCGCGAACCTGCCGCCGCTGCGGCGGCGGGCACGGTCAAAATACCGAGGACGACATCATGAGGAAACCCTTCTACAAGATCCTGTACGTGCAGGTGCTATTCGCCATCGCGGTGGGCATCGTGCTCGGGCACTTCTGGCCCGCTACGGGCATTGCAATGAAGCCGCTGGGCGACGGCTTCATCAAGCTGATCAAGATGATCATCGGGCCGATCATCTTCTGTACCGTGGTGTCCGGCATCGCCGGCATGCGCGACATGAAGAAGGTGGGCCGCGTGGGCGGCAAGGCGCTGCTGTACTTCGAGGTGATCTCCACCTTTGCGCTGCTGATCGGCCTGCTGTCCGCGCACATACTGAAGCCGGGCGTCGGATTCAACATCGATCCGGCCACGCTCGACACCAAGGCGATCTCGCAATACGTGACGCAGGCGCACGGCCAGAGCACGGTCGAGTTCTTCATGCACATCATCCCGGACACGATGGTCAGCGCGTTCGCCAACGGCGACATCCTGCAGATCCTGCTGATTTCGCTGTTCTTCGGCTCGGCGCTGGCGGCGATGGGCGACCGCTCGAAGATCGTGTTCGACTTCGTCGAACAGGTATCCAAGGTGTTCTTCCACATCGTGCATGTGATCACCAAGGTGGCGCCGCTCGGCGCGTTCGGCGCGATGGCCTTCACCATCGGCAAGTACGGCCTCGGTTCGCTGGTGCCGCTGCTCAAGCTGATCGGCACCTTCTACTTCACCGCGATCGTCTTCGTGGTGGTGGTGCTGGGTACGGTGGCACGCCTGACGGGTTTCAACATCTTCCGCTTCATCTCCTACATCAAGGAAGAACTGCTGATCGTACTGGGCACCAGCTCGTCGGAAGCCGCGCTGCCGCACCTGATGGAAAAGCTGGAAAACCTGGGCTGCTCCAAATCGGTGGTGGGGCTGGTGGTGCCCACGGGCTACTCCTTCAACCTGGATGGCACCAACATCTACATGACCATGGCGGTGCTCTTCATCGCCCAGGCCACCGGCATCGAGCTCACGCTGCTGCAGCAGCTCACCGTCCTGGGCGTGGCGATGATCACTTCCAAGGGCGCCAGCGGCGTGACCGGCTCCGGCTTCATCACGCTGGCCGCCACGCTGGCGGTGGTGCCGGACATTCCGGTGGCGGGCATGGTGCTGATCCTGGGCATCGACCGCTTCATGAGCGAATGCCGTGCGCTGACCAATATCATTGGCAACGGTGTGGCGACGGTGGTCATGTCGGCGTGGGAGCATGAACTTGACCGCGTGCAGCTTGACCGCGCGCTGCGCCGTGGCGGCGATGAAACGGCCGAACTCGCCGAAGCCGGCCCCGGCGTCCGCTGAGGTCCCGGCCTCCGGGGCGGCGGCACCAGCCGGCGCCGCCCGCCAGCGGGTATCATCGGCGCGTGTCCCTTCGCATGCGCCGATGCCACATTCCGACGATTTCCTCGCCGTGCATGATCCCGCTTCCGCCCGCCTGGTGCATACGCCGGGCGATGGCGGCGGAAGCTGGCGAGGCTTTGCCGCGGCGCTGGCCGTCGGCCTGCTGGCACTGTGCTCGCTGACCTGGCTGGTTTCGGTGCAGCGCGGCGTCGATGGCCTGCAACAGACCACGGCGACGCGCGCCGACCGCTACGCGGCCACGCTGGAAAGCACGCTCGACCGCTACGAGTTCCTTCCCGCGCTGGTCTCGCTCCATCCTTTCGTTCACGACCTGCTGGCCGCACCCGGCGATCCCGCGCGGGTGGCGGCGGCCAACCGCTACCTGTCCGACGTCAATCGCCGCGCGCGCGCCTCGGCCACCTATGTGATCGCCGCCAACGGCCTGGCGCTGGCCGCCAGCAACCATGACCAGCCGGGCAGTTTCGTCGGCACCGACTATCGTTTTCGCCCCTATTTCCAGATCGCCTCGCGCGGGGAGGTCGGGCGCTTCTACGCCATCGGCATCACCAGCGACGAACCCGGCTATTACATCGCCCAGCCCGTGAAGGTGGGCAGCCGGGTGGTGGGCGTGACCGTGGTCAAGCTCAACCTGGAGTGGTTCCAGCGCGCGGGCGCCGGCGGCGCCGAGCCGGTGATGGTGAGCGACGACCACGGCGTGGTTTTTCTTTCTTCGGTGCCGGCCTGGCAGTACCGCACGCTGGGGCCGCTGCCGCCCGAGTTGCAGTTGGAGCTGGACCGCACGCGCCAGTACCACGACCAGGCGGTCAAGCCGCTGCCGCTGGAGGCGCTGCAATCGCCGGTCACGCGCTGGCTCGGCCATACGGTGCTGGGCGAGGGCGCGCGGCTGGTGCGCATCGGCACAAGTGGCAGCGCCGAGCGTTACCTCGAGATCAGCCGCAAGGTGGGCCCGACCGACTGGACCATGCACGTGATGGCCTCGCTGGACCCGGTGCTGGCGAGCGCGCGCAATGCCACCGTGGGCGCGGCGCTGGCCTATGCCTGCATGTGCCTGCTGCTGTTCAACTGGCGCCAGCGCCGCCAGCGGGCGCGCGACATCGAATACGGCAGGCGCTTGCTCGAAGCCGCTTACGACGAACTCGAGCGACGCGTGGAGGCGCGCACGGCTGACCTGATGGCCATCAACGAGCAACTGGAAGCCGAAGTGGCCGAACGCACGCGCGCCGAGAGCGAACTGCGCGCGGCACAGGACGAACTGGTGCAGGCCAGCAAGCTGGCGGCGCTGGGCCAGATGGCGGCGGGCATTACTCATGAGCTGAACCAGCCGCTGGCGGCCCTGCGCACCTTTTCCGACAACACCCGCGTGCTGCTGGAGCGCGGCAAGCTCGATGCGGTGACCGACAACCTGGCCGCCATTGCCGATCTCACGGCACGCATGGGCAAGATCACCGGGCAGCTCAAGCTGTTCGCCGGCAAGGCGCGCCAGCGCCGCCACGCGGTGCACGTGCGCGCCGCGCTGGATCACGTGCTGGCGCTGATGGCGCCGCGGCTCGCCCACGCCACGCTAAGGGTGGAGGGCTTGTCGCAGCCGCCCGGGCCTGCGGTGTGGGCCGACGAGCTAAAGCTTGAGCAAGTGCTGCTCAATCTCATCGGCAACGCGCTGGATGCGCTGGCCACCGCTGCGCCGGATGCGCCATGCGTGGAAGTGGCGGTTAGCGAGCACGACGACACCGTCAGCATTGCGGTGCGCGACAACGGCACCGGCATTCCCGCCGACGTCTTGCCCAGGCTGTTCGAGCCCTTCTTTACCACCAAGGAAATCGGCCAGGGCCTGGGCCTTGGACTGGCCATCTCGACCTCCATCGTGCGCGAGTTCGGCGGCCAGCTGAGCGCGGCCGACCGGCCGGATAGCGGCGCCGAATTCTTGGTGGTGCTGCGGCGCGCACCTGCGCCCGATGGCGGCGCGCCCCGCGCCGAGCCAAGATCCACCTCTCCCACCCATACTGAGTGAGCATCGCCATGCAAGACGGATTGCGTGTCCTGTTCGTCGAAGACGAACCCCTGGTACGCCAGGCTACCGCGCAGAGCCTGGAGCTGGCTGGCTTCTCCGTGCTGGCGCTGCCTTCGGCCGAAGCCGCCATGCCGCACCTGTCGCCGGAATTCCCCGGCGTACTGGTGACGGACGTGCGGCTCACCGGCGCCAGCGGCCTGGACCTCTTGCAGCACTGCCGCAACGCGGCGCCGGGCGTACCCGTGATCCTGGTCACCGGGCACGGCGACATCACCATGGCGGTACAAGCCATGCGCGAAGGCGCCTACGACTTTATCGAGAAGCCCTTTGGCGCCGACCGCCTGACCGAGACCGTGCGCCGCGCGCTGGAACGGCGCGCGCTCGAACTGGAAAACCGCGCCCTGCGGCGCGAACTGGCCGGCCCGGCCGCGGGCACGCGTATCATCGGGCGCTCTCCGGCCATCGAGCAGGTGCGCATGCTGGTGGCCAACGTGGCGGCCACCGACGTGCCGGTGATGATCAACGGCGAGACCGGCACCGGCAAGGAGCTGGTGGCGCGCAGCCTCCATGCCTTGTCGCCCCGGCATCACGCACCGTTCGTCGCGCTGAATTGCGGCGCGGTGCCGGAAGCCATTTTCGAGAGCGAGATGTTTGGCCACGAGGCGGGCGCTTTCACCGGCGCCGGCAAGCGCCGCGTGGGCAAGCTCGAGCATGCCTCGGGCGGCACCCTGTTCCTAGACGAGATCGAGAGCATGCCGCTGGCGCTGCAGGTCAAGCTGCTGCGCGTGCTGCAGGAGGGCACGCTGGAGCGGCTCGGGTCCAATGCGTCGATCGCGATCGATGTGCGCATCGTGGCAGCAGCAAAGGGGGATATGGAGGCGCTGGTGGCGCAAGGCACGTTCCGCCAGGATCTCTACTACCGGCTCAATGTCGTCACCATCCCGCTGCCCCCGCTGCGCGAGCGGCGCGAGGACATCGTGCCGCTGTTCGAGCACTTCATGCTGGTGGCGGCGGTGCGCTACCAGCGCCCCGCGCCCATCCTCTCCGAGCTGCAGCGGCAGGCGCTGATGCAGCGCGCCTGGCCCGGCAATGTGCGCGAGTTGCGCAACGCCGCCGACCGTCTGGTGCTGGGCGTGCCGGAGGGCGGCGCGCGCGCCGATGCGCTCGATGACTCCACGCCGCTCAAGGAGCGCATGGAACACTACGAGCGTGCTGTCATCGCCGATACGCTGGCGCGCACCGGCGGCGCGGTTAGCCAGGCCGCGGACCTGCTGCAGGTCGGCAAGGCCACGCTGTACGACAAGATCAAGCGCTACGGGTTGTAGGGCAGCCTGCTGTCAACGGCGGCTCATCGCCACATATCCCGCATGCGCCCAGCCAGGTCGAGCCTGGGCAATGGCGCCCTGGCTGGCGCGTCCGCCACCGGTGGGGGTGGCGGCCAGGCGCGGCTGTGGAACAGCGGCATCACCCGGTTGGGCAGGAAGCGCGTGCGCGAAGCGTAGACGTGGCGATCCCCGTAGCCGGTTTGCTGGTGCACATAGAAGCGCTGCGGCACCACGATGTCGAGGTGGTCGCGGGCGCGGGTCATCGCCACATACAGCAGGCGGCGCTCTTCCTCGATTTCCTCGGTGGTGCCGGTGGCCAGGTCCGAAGGCATGCAGCCGTCGACGGCGTTTAGCACGTAGACCGCCTTCCATTCCTGGCCCTTGGCCGAGTGGATGGTCGACAGGATCAGGTAATCCTCGTCGCGCAGCGGCACGCCGGATTCGTCGCTCGACGCATCCGGCGGGTCGAGCGTGAGTTCGGTCAGGAAGCGCTCGCGCGAGGCGTAGGTGGCGGCGATCCGTTCCAGTTGCTGGAGATCGGCCGCGCGTGCGGGAGCGTCGTCGTGCAGGCGTTCCAGATGCGGCTGGTACCACGCCACCACCTGTTCGAAGGCCGAGGGCCACGGCGCGGCCGGCGCCATCAGGCTGCGCGCCAGCGCCAGCAGATCGGGCCATGCCTCGGCAGCGGCCGGCGGTGCGTCGAAGGATTCCAGCGCGAACATCGGCTCGGTGGCGATTTCCACCGCGTCCAGCGCACGCGCGGCGGTTTTTGGTCCCACGCCGGGCAATAGCTGCAGGCTGCGGAAGCCCGCCATGCGGTCGCGCGGATTTTCCAGCCAGCGTACGACCGCCAGCACATCCTTTACGTGCGTGGATTCCAGGAATTTCAGGCCGCCGAACTTGACGAAGGGGATGTTGCGCCGGACCAGCTCGATCTCGAGCTGCGCGCTGTGGTCGGCGGCGCGGAACAGCACGGCCTGCGACAGCAGCGCCAGCCCGGCCTCGCGCCGCGCCAGGATCTGCTCGACCACGTAGCGGGCCTGGTCCGCTTCGTCGTTGACCACGACGATCTCCGGCTTCTCGGCCGAGCCGCGCTCCGACCACAGGTCCTTGGTATAGCGTTCGGCCGCCAGGCCGATCACCGCATTGGCGGCGGCCAGGATGGGCTGGGTCGAGCGGTAGTTCTGCGACAGCGTGACCATGTCCGCGGCCGGTGTGAACTGTCCGGGGAAATCGAGGATGTTGCGCACCGTGGCGCCACGGAAGGCATAGATCGACTGGGCATCGTCACCCACCACGGTCAGGCCGCGTCCGTCGGGCTTGAGCGCGAGCAGGATGGCGGCCTGCAGCGCATTGGTGTCCTGGTACTCGTCCACCAGCACATGGTCGAAGCGCGCGCCCATGTCCTGCGCCAGCACGGGTTCGGCCAGGGCCTGCGCCCAGTAGAGCAGCAGGTCGTCGTAGTCGAGCACCTGCTGCTTCTGCTTGGCTTCCACATAGCCGGCGAACAGCCCGCGCAGCGCATCCGTCCACATGGCATAGCGCGGGAACCATTGCTTGAGCACGTCTTCCAGCGGGGCCTGCGTGTTGACCACGCGCGAGTAGATCGACAGGCAGGTTTCCTTGCGCGGGAAACGCGAGGCTTGCGTGGACAGGCCAAGGTCATGGCGCACCACATTCATCAGATCGGCGGCATCGCCGCGATCGCAGATGGTGAAGCTGGGCGACAGGCCGAGCGTCTCGGCGTACTCGCGCAACAGGCGCGCGCCGATGGCGTGGAAGGTGCCCGACCACGTCAGCGCGGCGCGGCCCGCGCCGGAGGTCTGCATGCCGAGCGCCTGATCCACGATGCGCTCGACCCGCCGCCCCATCTCCGACGCCGCGCGGCGCGAGAACGTCAGCAGCAGGATGCGGCGCGGATCGGTGCCGCCCAGCACCAGGTGCGCGACCCGGTGCGCCAGCGTGTTGGTCTTGCCCGAGCCGGCGCCGGCGATGATCAGCAGCGGCGCGGCAGGCTCGTGGGTCACGGCCGCGCGCTGTTCCGGGTTCAGGGTGGACAGGTAGGCGGGCGTGGCGCAGGCATCCTGCCTGTTGGCGGGTGCATCGCAAAGCACGGCGCTGGGATCGGGATCGAGTAACACGGCAGGGCCTTTGGGGATGCCGGGCGTGCAAGTGCGCTGGCCGGCATGGGCGGGGAAAACTGCCGGTAACTGTATATCCATACAGGCGAACTGTGCAAGGCCGGGGCCGTTGCGTGGGGGCTGCCGCATTAAAAAAGGTGCCATGGAAGGCACCTTTCTGGCGGATTCGGGCGGGCTGCGCGGATCAGGCCGCCTTGGCGAGCGCGCCGTCGAGCAGCTTGTGCAGCGCATCCCACTCCGGTTCGCCGACATAGCGCTTGAGGATGCGGCCGTCCTTATCGATCACAAAGGTGGTCGGAGTCAGTTGCACCTCGCCGAAAGCCTTGGCCGCCGCGCCGTCGGAGTCCATCGCCACCTTGAACGGCAACTTGCGGGTTTGCGCATAGTTCATCACGTACATCGGCGGGTCGTAGCTCATTGCCACCGCCACGAACTCCAGGCCTTTGTCCTTGAATTTGTCATAGGTCTTGACCATGTCCGGCATTTCCTTGACGCAGGTGACGCAACTGGTGGCCCAGAAGTTGACCAGGTAGACCTTGCCCTTGAGATCGGCGGTGCTGACCTTCTCGCCCGACAGCAGCGTAAAGGTGGCGGGCGGTGCGGCATTGGCTGGGGCGATGGCGCGGTAGCCGAACCAGCCCAGCACGGCAACCAGCAGCACGGCGGCAATCGCGGGCCAGAGCTTGCGCCGGGCCGGGCTTGCCGCGGGAGGGGCGGTTGGGGAAGTGGAGGTCGTCATGATGCTCGCCGACAGGTAAGACAAGGCGCTATTCTACTGCCGCTGCCGCGGCGCTGCCTGATGCATGCAAGGAGGCGCCCGCGCTGCGGCGATTAGCCGCAGCGCGGGCGTGCATGGCGGGCCGTCCGCCGCAGTTCAGTCCGGCGTGGCGGCCAGCGCCGAGCGGGCCTTATCCAGCGCCTGTTCCAGGTAGGCACCGTAGAAGTCAGGCTGCATGCCGCGCAACGGGGTGGCCAGCGAGCGGCCGCGCGCGTCCAGGAAGAGCACCGTGGGCGCCACCGTTACGTTGCGGCTGCGAGCCCATTCACGCGCCGTGGTCATGCTGCCATCCGCATTGCGCAGCGGCGTGTTGGCGGTCATGTCGAGCTCCCGCGCCACGATCTCGCCCGCCGCGGCCTGCGGGCCGAGATAGTTGCGGCGCACCGTTTCGCAGTAAACGCAGTCGGGCAGCGTGACCAGCACCACCAGCGGTTCGCCGCGGGTGGCCGCTGCCTTGGCCTGGGCGGCCAGGTCGGTTGCCGCGGGCAGGTGGGTGCTGGCGGCCAAGGCGCCATGGCTTGTCGTGACCATGAGGGCACCCATCACCGCCGCCGCGGTGCGCAAGGCACGGCGGGCGGGCGTCCGGCGCGGTTGCGGCATGGACGGGACTGACGGGAGGCCTGGCGACGGGATTTGCATGGGCTGGCAATGTGGATGCGCGCTGGCACGCAGGTTCCCCGATAATAGCGGCTTCCGTCCGCATCCGTGGTGCCGCGCCTGCGCACCCAGGATGCGGGATCGCACAATCCCGGGCACTGTCCCCGGCAATATCCGCCGAACCGTTGCCGCACGCTGCCGTACCCACTGTCGAGATGTCCCACCGCCGGTTTTCCCGCTTGTTACCGTCCTCGCTTGCCATCGCCCTCGCCGTGACCGCGCTCGGCGCCACGCTGATCGCCTGCTCGCCGCGCTATGACTGGCGCACCATTCAGTCCAACGAAGGCGCGTACGCCGCGCTCTATCCGGGCAAGCCAAGCGGCGCCGCCCGCGAAGTGGCCATTGCCGGGCGCAAGCTGCCGATGACGATGGACGCGGCCCGGATCGACGAAACCCTGTTCGCCGTTGGCGTGGTGACCTTGCCCGCCGACGATGCCGCGTTGCGGCAGGCCGCGCTTGAATCGATGCAGGCGGGGTTGCTTGGCAACCTCGGTCCCCACCCCGCGGAAGCGGTCAAGACGCGCAAGGTGAAGGTGATGTCGGCCGCGACACCCGCCGTGGCGCTTGACGGCGTGGAGGTGCAGGTGGCTGCGGTCTCGCCGCAGGACCAGTCGCCTCGCAGGCTGACGGCGCGGCTGGTGGCTTCCGGTGTGCACGTCTACCAGGCGGTTGTGCTGGAGGCCGGCGATGCCGCGCGCGACCAGCGCCAGGCGGAGCAGGTCGACCAGTTCCTCACCGGTTTTCATCCGTTTTAAGCTCTACCGAGCTTTATTGCGCTTTAGCCGGCCCGCAGTGCGCGGGCCGATCAGTCCGTTCAAGGGAGTTCATTCATGCGTTGGGAAGTTTGGCTGGCTTATTTCGCGGCCTGTTGGGTGATTGCCGTTTCGCCGGGTTCGGGGGCGGTGCTGTCGATGAGCCATGGCCTGTCGTACGGGCTGCGCAAGACCACCACTACGATCTTCGGCTTGCAGACCGGCCTGGTGATCATCCTGCTGGTGGCCGGCGGCGGCCTGGGCGCGCTGCTGCTGGCGTCCGAGCATGCGTTCGCCGTGGTCAAGACGATCGGTGCGCTCTACCTGATCTACATCGGCGTGCAGCAGTGGCGCGCCCGCGTGGATAGCGCCCCGGATGAGGCGGCGCAGGGCCAGGAGGCGCCGCGCGTTGCAGCGCTGAGCCCGCGCCGCCGTTTCGCCACCGGCTTGCTGACCAATGTGACTAATCCCAAAGGCATCATCTTCATGGTCGCGGTGCTGCCGCAGTTCATCGACCCGGCCCATGCGCTCGCGCCCCAGCTCGCCATCCTGGCCGTGACGATGTGCGCCGTGGACCTGGTGGTGATGCATGGCTACGCGTTGCTGGCCTCGCGCATGCGCGGCCTGTTGCGCAATGCGCGCGCGGTGCGCTGGCAGAACCGGATCTTCGGCAGCGTGCTGGTGGCCGTGGGCACCGCGCTGTTCTTCGTCCGGCGCCATCCGGCTTGAAGAAGCGGGGCCGGCATCCGCGCCGGCCCGCTCTGCCGATCTGGCGCTAGCTTCCCGCAGGTGCGTTTGCTTCAATAGGTAGGACGACCCAAGCGGAGGTAAGCAATGCGAAGCTCTTCCACCCTGCAGGCCAGGTTGCATGCACGCCCGGCCCATACCGTGCCGCCGGACGAGGAGCCGCCGCCGCCGGGCATTCCGCCCGATCTCCCACCCATCGAACACCCACCGCCGCCGACGGAGCCGCCGGTGGCGGTGCCTCCGCCCCGGCGTGGCTGAGTGCGAACCGGACGCGCGCCGTTGCTACGGCGTACGCAGCGCCCGCCGGTACTGGATGGCCTCGCCCACATGGCTGGGCTGCAATAGCTCGGCTCCCGCCAGGTCGGCAATCGTGCGGGCGATCTTCAGCGCCCGGAAATAGGCGCGCGCCGACCAGGCCAGCTTGGTCATGGCGCCGCGCAGCAAGGCTTGCGCCTCGGGCGTGAGCGGACAGTGCTCGTCGATCTCACGTCCTGAGAGCGCCGCGTTGGGTTTGCCCTGGCGCGCGTGCTGCAGGGCGCGGGCGGCCAGCACGCGCTGGCGCACCTCGGCGCTGGACTCGCCGGGAGGGCCATCGAGCATTTCGCGCTGATCCTGGGCAGGTACCTCCACTTGCAGGTCGATCCGGTCGAGCAGCGGCCCCGACAGCCTGGACTGATAGCGCAGCACCTGGTCCGGCGTGCAGCGGCAGGGACGCGACGGGTGTCCCAGGTAGCCGCACGGGCAGGGATTCATGGCGGCGACAAACTGGAACCGGGCGGGGAAGTCGGCCTGGCGCGTGGCGCGCGAGATGGTGACGCGGCCCGATTCGAGGGGCTCGCGCAGGACCTCCAGCACCCGGCGGTCGAATTCCGGCAGTTCATCCAGGAACAGCACGCCTTGATGGGCCAGCGAGATCTCGCCGGGGCGAGGATTGCTGCCACCGCCCACCAGCGCCGCCGCCGAAGCGGTGTGGTGCGGCGACCGGTAGGGCCGCTCGCGCCAGCGGGCGGGGTGGAAGCCGGCGGCGGTGAGGCTCTGCACCGCGGCGCATTCCAGCGCTTCCTCCAGCGTCATCGGCGGCAGAAGGCCGGGAAAGCGCTGCGCCAGCATGGATTTGCCAGTGCCAGGCGGTCCGACCAGCAGGGCCGAGTGCAGTCCGGCGGCCGCGATTTCCATGGCACGGCGCGCTTGCGGCTGGCCCCGGACGTCGCGCATGTCCGGACCGGCAGGCTCGCCTTCGCCGATCTGCGCAAGCGGTTCCGCACGCGCCAGCCGGGCGTCCGGCAGGGGGCCCAGGTGAGCGCAGACTTCCAACAGGGAGCGTGCTCCATAGACCGTGACCCCGTCGTTCAAGGCGGCTTCCGGAGCATTTTCTGCGGCTACCACGAAAGTGCGGGGCGGGCCTGCGCCCGATATCTGCCGCGCGGCGTTGTCGCGCCCCAGGCTCATTGCCATGGCCAGCGCCCCGCGCACGGGGCGCAATTCCCCGGATAGCGACAACTCGCCGGCGAACTCGCTGGCATCCAGCCCGTCCAGCGGAACCTGGCCACTGGCGGCCAGGATGCCGAGTGCGATCGGCAGGTCGAAGCGACGAAGTACCTTGGGCAAATCCGCGGGGGCCAGGTTTACCGTGATCCGCCGGCTGGGAAACTCGAAGCGGCTGTTGAGGATGGTCGCGCGGACCCGCTCACGGCTTTCACGCACCTCGGTATCGGCCAGCCCGACGATCGTGAAGGCGGGAAGGCCGTTGGCCAGGTGCACCTCGACCGATACCAGCGGTGCCTCAAGGCCGGTCAACGCGCGGCTACGCAGCAGTGCGAGGCTCATCTCACTCCGAAAGCGTCAAGGATGTGTTAACGAAAATGGCCGCCGGAATACGGCGGCCATCGGTCGGGATCTTGGCCCAGGTTCATCTGACCACCTGGGCGAGCGTGCGGCTTAGCAAGGGCTTCAGCCGGAAACAGGCGTGTCGGACCCGCCTGCCGCGCGGCTTTCCAGCGCCTGCACGCGGGCTTCCAGTTCTTCTAGCCGCGCGCGGGTGCGCGCCAGCACCTGCGATTGCACATCGAATTCCTCGCGGGTGACCAGGTCGAGCTTGGAAAACCCTTGCGTCATCATGCTGCGCACGTTTTTCTCGATGTCCTTGGCGGGCGAGTTGCGCAAGGCCTCGCTGATCTTGGCCTGGAAATCGTTGAACAGGTCGGTGGGCTTCATTGTGATTCTCCTTTTGCACCGCCTTGGTGCGTGTAATTGGGTGAGCGGATTCGGCGTGCAGCATCGCGGTGCACCGTAATGGGGTGCGGACGAAGGCGGTGCGCGCACGGCACTTGCCGCCGGCATGGGCCGATTATCGCGCTTCAGGCGTCGCCGGGAAAGCGCCGGCGCGGGCTGGTAACACCTTTTAACGTTACTGCGCTCGCCGGGAGCCAGCCAGTACAGTCATTTAAAGCGTCTATATGGGCACAAATAATAATTTGTAATCATCGTTTTCAGCCTGGCACGGCAGTTGCAGTAATGGTGGCGGGAGTGTCGTTTCGCAAATCTTTCTTAAACACACAAATACCGAGCCAGAGGAAAAGGAGAGCAAACCCATGAAGAAGTTGGCCCTTGCAGTCAGCGCCAGTGCAGTTGTGCTTTGCGGGCTCACCCCCGCAGCATTCGCCCAGAGCAGCGCGCAGGAGGGCGGTGCACCTGCCGACGCCGCTGCCGCCGCCGAAGCCTCGCCGCACACCTTCACCGCCAACGTGACCTTGGCCAGTGAGTATCGCTATCGCGGCTTGATGCAGACCAACCGCCGCCCGGCCATCCAGGGCGGGTTTGACTACGCGCATTCGAGCGGCTTCTACGTGGGCAACTGGAACTCGAGCATCAGCTGGCTCGGTGACAGCAATCCGCAAGTCTCGGCGCCGATCGAGAT
>JYOD01000089.1 GCA_000955785.1 Burkholderiaceae bacterium 16 | reverse complement strand
GGTTCCTGGGTAGGGGTGGCTTTGTCAGCAGTCTGAAAGCCCGGCGCATGCGCCGGGCTTTCTCCTTTGCTGCACGGCTTATGGCATCACTGCCGTGCATTGCGCCGGTTGTCCGGCCACGGCGTGTTGAAGTTGGTGCGGAACGGATTGATATCCAGCCCGCCGCGCCGCGTGTAGCGGGCATAGACCGCCAGCTTCACCGGCTTGCACTGGCGCAGCACGTCGGTGAAGATCCGCTCCACGCATTGCTCGTGGAACTCGTTGTGGTTGCGGAACGAGATCAGGTACTTGAGCAGCGCTTCCTGGTTGATCGGTGCGCCCACGTAGCGGATCTGCACGCTGCCCCAGTCCGGCTGGCCGGTCACCAGGCAGTTCGACTTGAGCAGGTGCGAGACCAGCGTTTCTTCCACTGGCGATTCGTCCTGGCTCGCGTGCAGCAGGTGCGGCGCCGGTTCGTAGATATCGGTCTCGATGTCGAGCCGGTCCAGCAGCAGGCCATCCAGCTCACCCATCTTCTGGGTGCCCAGCTCGGCTTCGGTCACCAGGCGAACCTGCACCGTGCCGCCGGTGGCTTCGGACAGGTCGTGGTGCAGCAGTTGCTGCAGCGCTTCGGGCGAGGCGATCTTGCTCTGGTTGAACGAATTCAGGTAGAGCTTGAACGACTTGGATTCGACGATATTGGGCGTGTCGGCGGGAATGATGAAGCTGGCCAGCGCCACTTGCGGCTTGCCCTTCATGTTCAGCCACGAGAGCTCGTACGCGTTCCAGATGTCCACGCCGAAGAACGGCAGCGCGCGGCCCTCGGCCAGCCCGATCTCGGTGCGCTTGGGCTGGCGCGGGATGGGGAACAGCAGGGTGGGGTCGTACTCGGTCTTGTAGGCCGAGGGTTTGCCTAGCGGCGATTGTTCGGGAAGGCTCATGGTTGCCTCGCGTGTGGCTCCGCGCATGCCTTTCGGCAGGGATGCGCAGGGACCACGGGATTGATCAGGACAGGAACAGCTTGTACACCGGGTTCTCGGTCTCTTCCCAGTGTACATAGCCCAGCGTGGCGAGAAAGTCGCGGAAGGCGCGTTTCTCGTTCCTGGGCACCTGGATGCCAACCAGGATATTGGAGGTGTCGCCGCCCTGGTTGCGGTAGTGGAACAGGCTGATATTCCAGTTCGGGCTCATGCTCGACAGGAAGCGCATCAGCGCGCCCGGACGCTCCGGGAACTCGAAGCGGTACAGCAGTTCGTCATGCGCCAGCGGCGAGCGTCCGCCCACCATGTAGCGGATATGCTGCTTGGCCAGTTCGTTGTTGGACAGGTCCAGCGTATCGAAGCCGTGGCGGCGGAAACCGGCGGCGATCTTCTCGTTCTCCGCGCGGCTCGCGATCTGCACGCCGACGAAGATGTGGGCCATGCTGTTGTCGGCGATGCGGTAGTTGAACTCGGTCACATTGCGCGTGCCGACCTGCTCGCAGAAGCGCTTGAAGCTGCCGCGTTCCTCGGGGATGCTGACTGCGAACACCGCCTCGCGCGCCTCGCCCACCTCGGCGCGCTCCGCGACGAAGCGCAGGCGGTCGAAGTTCATGTTGGCGCCGCAGGCAATGGCCACCAGGTGCTGGCCCTTGAGCTTCTCGCGCTCGGCATACAGCTTCAGGCCGGCGATGGCCATCGCGCCCGCGGGCTCCAGGATGCTGCGGGTATCCTGGAACACATCCTTGAGCCCGGCGCAGATGGCGTCGGTGTCCACCAGGATGATCTCGTCGACCAGTTCGCGCGTGATGCGGAAGGTTTCCTTGCCGACCAGCTTGACGGCGGTACCGTCGGAGAACAGGCCTACTTCCTTGAGTTCCACGCGCTTGCCCGCATCCACCGAGCGCTTCATCGCGTCCGAATCCACGGTCTGCACGCCGATCACCTTGATCTCGGGGCGCACGGCCTTGATGTAGGACGCGATGCCGGAGATCAGGCCGCCGCCGCCGATCGCCACGAACACCGCATGCAGCGGGCCCGGGTGCTGGCGCAGGATTTCCATGGCGATGGTGCCCTGGCCGGCGATGACTTCGGGATCGTCGAAAGGGTGGATGAAGGTCAGCTTGTGCTTCTTCTCCAGCTCTGCCGCGTGGTTGTAGGCATCGCTGTACGAGTCGCCGTGCAGCACGATTTCCACCCACTCGCCGCCGCGCTCGCGCACCGCGTCGATCTTTACCTGCGGGGTCGTGACCGGCATCGCGATCAGCGCCTTGCATTTAAGCCGCGCCGCCGACAGTGCCACGCCCTGCGCATGATTGCCGGCCGAGGCGGCGATCACGCCGCGCTTGAGTTCCTCCGGCGACAGCGAGGCCATCTTGTTGTACGCGCCGCGCAGCTTGAACGAGAACACCGGCTGGGTGTCCTCGCGCTTGAACCACACCTTGTTGCCGGTGCGCGCGGAGAGCAGGTTTGCATAGGTGAGATCGGTCTCCTGGGCCACGTCATACACCTTGGCGGTCAGGATCTTTCTCAGGTAATCGGGTTTGCGGGTCATCGTGGACAGCCGGGGCGGGGATTGGCGGAAACCGCTAATGATAAAGGATGGCGCGGTGCGGCGATGCCGGCACCCCGGATCCGGTGGCCGCGAAGGGCAGGCCGGCGCACCTGCAAGGCCGCTGCGAAATGGCGCACCGCGGCGGTGCCGGCGCCATTGCGGCGCGGTGCGTGCAGCGGCGCACCGTGTAGGACGTTGTCCGGTGGACGGTGCGGGAACACTCGTGCTACGGTGTAACGCGATGCCCAACCTACCTCTTATCGAACCAAACACGGCGCTGTTCCTGGATTTCGACGGTACGCTGGCCGACCTCGCGCCACGTCCGGACCTCGTGCGGGTCGAACCGGAACTGGTGGGGACGCTGCGCGCCCTGCATCGGCACCTGGGCGGTGCCGTGGCGCTGGTTTCGGGCCGGCCGATCGCCGAGCTGGATCATTTCCTGCAGCCCCTGCAACTGCCCGCGGCAGGCGTGCACGGCGCGGAATTGCGCGATGCGGGTGGCCGCCGGCTGCGCCAGCCGGACCCCGGCGTGCCCCTGTTGCTGCCACCTCTCGAAGCCCTGGTCAACGCGCATCCCGGCTTGCAGCTGGAGCGCAAGTCGGTCGCGGTCGCGGTGCACTACCGCTCCGTCCCCCATCTCGAAGGACTGGTACGCAACTTCGCGGCGCAGGTCGCCAGTGGCGTACCCGGCATCGAAGTCTTGCACGGCAAGATGGTGGTGGAACTCAAGCCGGCCGGCATCGACAAGGGCGGCGCCATCGATACCTTTATGCGCGGGCCGCCATTCGCGCGGCGCACGCCCCTGTTTGCCGGCGACGATATTACCGATGAGGCCGGCTTTTCCGTGGTGCGGCGCCTGGGCGGCGTCGCCTTGCTGGTAGGCCAGCGGCCCAGCGCCGCCACCGTCAGCGTGACCGGTCCGGCCGCGCTGCGCTGCTGGCTGCATCGCTCCGCCAGGGCGCTGGAAGTCATGGCCGCCGCGGATGGCACGCTGGCGGCGGGAGCCACAACCACAACGACGTCTTGAGGGGGATTCGCTGTGAGCAACCTATCTACCGAGGGTACCCAGGTGAGCGTCGAGGGGGCAGGCCGCCACGCCGATCCCTCGCTGTCGCTGGGCATGATCGGCAACTGCGCGATCTCCGCGCTGGTCGACAGCCGCGGGCGCATCGTCTGGTGCTGCCTGCCGCGCTTCGATGGCGACCCGGTTTTCAACGCCTTGCTTGATCCTGGCCAGAACGCGGGCCACTTCTCCATCGAAATCGAGGACTTCCTTGAGTCGGAGCAATGGTACGAGCCCAATACGGCCGTGCTGCGCACGCGGCTGACCGACCAGCATGGCAACTGTCTCGAGATCACCGATTTCGCGCCGCGACTCTTCCGGCTGGGCCGCTACTTTCGCCCCACCACGCTGATCCGGCGCATTCGTCCCGTAAGCGGCGCGCCGCGCGTGCGGGTGACGCTGGCGCCGCGCTTCGACTGGGGACGCGTCAAGCCCGAAATCACGCGCGGCAGCAGCCATGTGCGCTATATCGGCGATGGCACGACGCTGCGCATGACCACCGATGCGCCGCTGACCTATGTGCTGTCTCAGACACCTTTCCTGCTGACCCGCGATCTCAACTTCATCCTCGGTCCCGATGAAACCCTGCAAGGCGGCGTGGAGGAAGTCGCGCGCGACTTCGAGCAGGAAACCACGGCCTACTGGAAGATGTGGAGCCGCCGCCTCGCGGTGCCACGCGAATGGCAGGACGCGGTGATCCGCGCCGCCATCACGCTCAAGCTGTCGCTCTATGAAGAGACCGGCGCCATCGTCGCGGCCATGACCACCAGCATTCCCGAGGCGCCGGGCAGCGGGCGCAACTGGGACTACCGGTTCTGCTGGCTGCGCGATGCCTTCTTCGTGATCCGCGCGCTCAACAGCCTGTCCGAGGTCGGCACCATGGAGGACTACCTGCGCTGGTTGTCCAACGTGGTGATGCAATCCAGGGACGGCCATATCCAGCCGCTGTACGGCATCGGGCTGGAACTCGAATTGCCGGAAAGCGTGCTCGATCACTTGTCGGGCTACCGCGGCATGGGCCCGGTGCGCGTGGGCAACCAGGCGCAGGAGCACTTCCAGCACGACGTCTACGGCAACGTGGTGCTGGGCGCGGCCCAGGCCTTCCACGACCATCGCCTGCTGCACCGGGGCGGGGTGGCCGAGTATCACGTGCTGGAAACCGTGGGCGAACAGGCGGTACGCGTGTTCGGCACGCCCGATGCGGGCATGTGGGAGCTGCGCACGCGGGCGCGGGTGCATACCTCCTCGGCGCTGATGAGCTGGGCCGCTTGCGACCGTCTCGCCAAGATCGGCGATGCGCTGCAACTGCCCGATCGCGCGGCTTACTGGCGCCAGCATGCCGACGGCATGAAAGAGCGCATCGTGCGCGAGTCCTGGAGCGAGGAACGCCAGGCATTCGCCGAGAGCTTCGGCGGGCGCGAGCTCGATGCCAGCGTGCTGCTGATGGCCGAGGTGGGCTTTATCGCCCCGCGGGACGAGCGCTTCATGTCGACGCTCACGGCCCTGGAGGCGTCGCTGTGCGACGGGCCATATATGCGCCGCTACGAGGCGCCGGACGATTTCGGCAAGCCCGAGACCGCCTTCAATATCTGCACCTTCTGGCGTATCGACGCGCTGGCGCGCGTGGGGCGCCGCGAGGAAGCACGCGAGATTTTCGAGGCCATGCTGGCGGCGCGCAACCCGCTTGGCTTGCTGTCCGAGGATACCCATCCGGTGACCGGCGAGATGTGGGGCAATTTTCCGCAGACCTACTCGATGGTGGGCCTGATCAACGGCGCCATGCGCTTGTCCGCGCCATGGGATTCGGTGATTTGAGCACCGGATTTCCAGCGCGTGGGGCAGGGTTCTAGCAAAGGAACATATGGGCAGACTAGTCGTGGTATCCAACCGCATCGCCGATCCGCGCAATGTTGCCGCGGGCGGTCTCGCGGTGGCGTTGGGCGAGGCGCTCAAGGCCACCGGCGGGCTCTGGTTCGGCTGGAGTGGCAGGATCGTGGATGCCACCCAGGGCGGCACGCCCGGCGAGGGCGAGCTGCATATCCAGCAGGCCGGCAATGTCACGCTGGCAACCGTTGACCTGTGCCGTGAGGACCACGATGCGTACTACCAGGGCTACAGCAACGGCGTGCTGTGGCCGGTTTTCCACTACCGCATCGACCTGGCGGATTTCGATTCCGGCTATCTCAACATCTATCGCCGCGTGAACCAGCTGTTTGCGCGAAAGCTGGCGCCGCTGCTGCGTCCGGACGATGTGATCTGGATCCACGACTACCACCTGATCCCGCTCGCCTCCGAACTGCGCGCCATGGGCTGCGGGCAGCGCATGGGGTTCTTCCTGCATATCCCCTTGCCCCCGCCGCTGATCCTGGCTGCGATCCCGCAACACGAGTGGCTGATGCGGGCGCTGTTTGCCTATGACCTGGTCGGCTTCCAGAGCCAGCTCGATCTGGAGCATTTCTCGCGCTATGTGCAAAGGGAGGCGCAGGCCGAGCCGATGGGCGAGTACCGCTTCCGGGCTTTCCACCGCACCGTGCGCGCGCAGGCGTTCCCGATCGGCATCGATGTCGACGAATTCGCCGAGCTCGGGAAATGCGATGAATCGCGCGAGACCTACGAGATGATGCGGGGCCAGTACGCGAGCCGCCGGCTGTTGCTGGGCGTCGATCGTCTCGATTACTCCAAGGGGTTGCCGCAGCGGCTCAAGGCGGTGCGGGCGCTGATGGCGCAGTATCCGGAGAACCGCCGCAGCGCCACGCTGATCCAGATTGCCGCGCCGTCGCGGGAGACGGTGGATGCCTATGCGGATCTGCGGCGCGAACTGGAAGGGTTGTCGGGGGCGATCAATGGGGAGTACGGGGAGCTGGACTGGATGCCGGTGCGGTATATTCATCGCACGACCGCGCGGCGCCGGCTGCCGGGGTTGTACCGCGCTTGCCGCGTGGCACTGGTCACGCCGTTGCGGGACGGAATGAACCTGGTGTCCAAGGAGTTCGTGGCGGCGCAGGATCCGGATGATCCCGGGGTGCTGGTCTTATCGCGGTTCGCCGGGGCTGCCGAGCAGCTTCGGGAGGCCTTGCTCGTCAATCCCTACGATATCAATGCCACGGCGCAGGCGATCCAGCAGGCGTTGCATATGCCGCTGGCCGAGCGCCAGTCGCGGCACCAGAAGCTGTTGGAGCGCATCCGCGGGCAGGATGTGCATTGGTGGAGGGAGGAGTATCTGAGGACGTTGGCGGAGACGGATGGCGGGTAGGGGGCAACTGCCACGGCCTGACTTCAAAGACGCAATACGTTCTGCCAGGCAAACCGCTACGCCAGATCCCCCGGCGTATCCACATCCCTGAACGCGCCTTCGTCATCGGTGAGGATTCGCATCACCGGCTGCGTTTTCAACAATTCCCGAGCGCCTTCATCCCCGTCAAGCTTGAGGAGCGCTTCCCGCCAGGCGGCGCCAAATCCGACCGGATGCCCGCGCTGCCCGTCCCGCCAGGGCGCGGCGATGGCGTCGCGCGTGGTGATCGTCAATGCCACCGCGCGGACCAGTTCGGCCGGCAGCCACGGCATGTCTGCCAGCGCCACTACCCAGCCGCGGGCGTCCGGCGTGGCGGCCACCGCCGCGGCCAGCGCGGCCCCCATGCCAGCCTCGGCGGCAGCGGTCTCCAGCACGCGGCAGCCTGCCTGCCGCAATTCGGCCGCCAGCGCGGCGTTGCCCGGGCGGATCACGGCGAGCGCGCCGGGCAGGACGCCGGCAAGAGTGCGCGCGCTGCGGCCGGCCACCGTGTGCCCGTCGGGCAGCGTGGCGAGCAGCTTGTTGCGCTGCCCGGCGGCATCGAAGCGGCGCCCGTAGCCGGCAGCCAGCAGGATGCCGGTGGGCAGCTCGGCGGCGTTGATGGCGCCGTTGAGGGGACCATTGGCGGGGCCGTTCAGCGCGCCGGTCACGGGGCGGGGCTGCAGGTGCTGCCTTCGCTGGCCGCCATTTCGCGGGCGGCCTTGGCGCCTTCCACCTGCAGGATGTCGGGCAGCGAGACGTGGTTCTTGGCGGCCACGACTTCGGCCAGGATCGAGATCGCGATCTCGGGCGGCGTGCGGCTGCCGATGTAGATGCCCACCGGCCCGTGCAGCCGCGCCAGCTGCATGTCGTTGAGGTCGAATTCCTTAAGCCGTTCGCGGCGCGCCTGGTTGTTGCGGCGCGAGCCGAGCGCGCCGACGTAGAAGGCGCGCGTGCGCAGCGCTTCCATCAGGGCCAGGTCGTCGAGCTTGGGATCGTGCGTGACGGCGATCACCGCGCTGCGCTCGTCGAGCTGCATCTCGGTCACGGTGTCGTCCGGCATGGTGCGCACCATGGTGACGCCGGGGATGTCCCAGGTCTCGGTGTATTCCTCGCGCGGATCGCACACGGTGACCTGGAAGCCCAGGCCGACGGCGATCTGGCACAGGTACTTCGATAACTGCCCGGCGCCAATGACCAGCATGCGGTAGCGCGGCCCGTGGATGGTGAGCAGGGTGTTGCCGTCGAAGGCCAGGCCGTCCGTGGCTTGCGCCGGGCCGAGCGTGGCGCGGCCGCTTGCCATGTCGAGCGTGCGCGCCACCAGCTTGCCGTTTTCCACGGCTTCCAGCAGTTCGTCCAGGTGGCTGTCGGCGCTGAGCGGCTCGGTCACCAGTTCGATGGTGCCGCCGCAAGGCAGGCCGAAGCGGTGCGCTTCCTCGGCGCTGATGCCGTACTTGACGGCTTCGGGGCGCCCGCTGGCAATGCCTTCGCGCCGTACCCGGTCGATGATGTCATCCTCGATGCAGCCGCCCGAGACCGAGCCCACCACCAGGCCGTCGTCGCGCACGGCCAGCATGGCGCCTTCCGGCCGGGGCGAGGAGCCCCAGGTTCTGACTACCGTTACCAATAGCGTGCGGTGGCCTTCGGCCAGCCAGCGTACGCTGCTTTTCAGGACTTCGAGATCCACGCTGTCCATGATCTTTTCCGCTTCGTTTCACTAGTTTGTTCATCGGGCGTGCTGCCATCGCCGGCCGCCGCTCCATCCTTGGCGACATCCTCGCCCGTGCCCGCTTCGTCACCTTGCTCGCCGGGCCCGCCCAGCGCCGCCGTGAAGCGGTCGAAGAAGGTATCGGCCATCTTGCGCGCGGCGGCATCGACCAGCCGCGAGCCGATCTGCGCGAGTTTGCCGCCAACCTGGGCGTTGACCGTATAGGTCAGCACCGTCTGCTCGCCTTCGGGGGCCAGCGTGACGCGCGCGGTGCCCTTGCCGAAGCCCGCAACGCCGCCTTGGCCGTCGAACTGGATGGTGTAGCTGTCGGGCGCTTGGATGTCCTGCAAGGCCATGCGCCCCTTGAAGCGCGCCTTGACCGGGCCCACCGCGGCGGTCAGCGCCACCAGGTAGGCGTTGTCGCCGTCAGGCTCGATGCTCTCACATCCGGGGATGCATTGCTTGAGCAGTCCTGTGTCGTTCAGGGCTTCCCAGGCGTCTTGCCGCGCTACCGGCAGTTGCCGCGTCTGTGTCATTTCCATGGTGGGGGCGTCTCCTTGGTGTCCTTCATGTTCTTCATGTGTTTAATGTCTCTGGACATCGGCGCCGCGGGGAAAACCGGCATGGACAGCGGTTCGCGCGCGGCCAGCAGCGATTCCAGCGCGAACAGGCTGTCCAGGTTGTGCGCCGAGCGCAGCGCATCCACGTGCGGCAGGATGGCTTGTACGCCACGCGCCTGCGGCGCGAAGCCGGCATAGCGCAGCAGCGGGTTGAGCCAGACGATGCGATGCGCGAAGCGGCGCAGGCGAGCCATTTCCGTGCCCAGCAAATCGATGTCTTCGTGGTCCAGCCCGTCGGTGACGAGTAGCACGGTAGCGCGGCCGGACAGCGTGCGGCGGGCCCACTGGCGATTGAAGGTGGCCAGCGCGGCGCCGATGCGGGTGCCGCCGGCCCAGTCGCGCACCTGTCCGGTGATGGCGCCGACCGCTTCGTCGGGGTCGCGCTCCCGTAGCGAGCGGGTGATGTTGGTCAGCCGGGTGCCGAACAGGAATACGGACAGCCGCTCGCGCGATTGCATCAGCGCATGGCAGAAATACAGCACCGCGCGCGAGTACTGGCTCATCGAGCCGGAGATGTCGAGCAGCAGCACCAGCGGCGGGCGCCGCTCGGCATGGCGGCGGAATTTCCAGCGTAGCCATTCGCCTTGCTGGCGCACCGCCAGCCGGGCGCTCGCGCGCAGGTCGGCGCGCGGCCCGCTGGCGGCGGCGCGCAGGCGGCGCGTGCGCTCGGTGGCCAGGCGCGCGTGGCGGGCGCGGATCATGTGCTGCAGCGCACGCCATTCTTCCGCGCTCAGGGTTTCAAAATCGCGCTGGGCCAGGCGTTCCTGGGCCGAGAAGGTGAGCGGGGCGGTAAAGCGTTCGGCGCTGTCCTCAGGGCGCCGGCCGGATTCGGGCGGGCGCTGGGCGGCGAGCGCATCGGCCAGCCGGTTGTTGCGCGGGGGCGGCGGAGCGCCGGCGTCGACGCGCGGCAGCAGCAGGGCGCGCAGCTTGCCCTCCCAGTCGGGGTCGCGCCAGAACAGGTCGAAGGCGGCGTCGAACAGCGGGCGCTGGTCGGGCCCGCTTACCATCAGGGCCGCCATCGCCGCGCGCACCTCGTCGCGCTGGCCGATGTCCACGTATTGCAGCGCCAGCAGCGCGTCCACGGCCTGCGCGGGCGAGAGCCCGAAGCCGGCATCGCGCAGCAGGCGCACGAAGTGCGTGACGTTGCGCGCGAGCATGGGCAGCGTGCCGGCGGGTTGCGCGGCGGCAAGGGGGGCGTCCGGATGCAGCCTGGGCATGCCTCAGACTCCCGGCGCCCGGCTGGCCAGCAATTCCGCCACGGTCGGGCCGTCCACGCGGGCCAGGTCGTCCTGGTACTTGAGCAGCACGCCCAGCGTGTCGCGCACCGATTGCGGATCGAGTTCGCTGACGCCGAGCGCGGCCAGGGCGCGGCACCAGTCGATGGCCTCGGCAATGCCAGGCGACTTGAACAGGTCGATGCCGCGCAGCCGGTGAATGAAATCGATGGCCTGGTGCTGCAGTGCGGCAGCCGCCTCGGAGGCGCGCGCGGCCACGATCTGCAGTTCGCGCTCGCGTTGCGGATAGCCCATCCACTGGTACAGGCAGCGGCGCTTGAGCGCGTCATGCACCTCGCGCGTGCGGTTGGAGGTGACGATGATCAGCGGTGGCTGTTCGGCCCGCACCACGCCGATTTCGGGAATCGACACCTGGTATTCCGACAGCACCTCCAGCAGGAAGGCCTCGAAGGGCTCGTCGGCGCGATCGATCTCGTCGATCAGCAGCACGCGCGGGATGCCCGGCGCGGCGGGATCGGGCAGCAGCGATTCCAGCAAGGGCCGCTTGAGGAGGAAATCGTCGTGGTAAAGCGATTGCGCGTCGGGCCGCTCGCCGCGGGCTTCGGCCAGGCGCAGCGCCATGATCTGGCGCGGGTAGTCCCATTCGTACAGCGCGCTGGAAGCATCGAGCCCCTCGTAGCATTGCAGCCGCAGCAGGCGCGTGCCGAGCGCGTCGGCGATGGCCCGCGCCAGCGCGGTCTTGCCCACGCCGGGCTCGCCCTCCAGGAAAAGCGGCCGCTGCATGCGCAGCGCCAGGTAGAGCACGGTGGCGGTCTCGCGGTCGGCGAAATACTGCTGCGCCTCCAGCAGGGCGGCGGTTTGATCGATGGACTGGGGAAGCATGAAAATAGCCGGATGATGCTATGTGCACAGAGGGTCGGCGCAGGATGGTCGCCTTCCTGTTTGCGCCCTCCCTCTCCCCCGGCCCCTCTCTCGCAAGCGGGAGAGGGTGGCAAACCGGTGGCCGGGGAAGCGGGTTCGGGCTGGATGGCTCGGCCCTAACCCTTGAGCGCTTGCTCCACCGCCCGTGCCGCCAGCACCGGGATCAGGTGCGCGCGGTACTCGGCCGAGGCATGCAGGTCGGCATTCAGCTGGCCTGCATCGACCACCACCGCGCGCGCTGCCGCCGGTGTGAAGCTGGCCGTCAGCGCCTGTTCCAGCGGCGCGCTGCGGAAGACGCTATCCGCCGCGCCCGTTATCGCTACCCGCACGACCTTGCCGAACTGCGCCACCATCACACCCACCAGCGCGAAACGCGACGCCGGGTTGCGAAACTTGATGTAGGCGGCCTTATCGGGCGTGGGGAAGCGTACGGCGGTAATCAGCTCATCGGCTTCCAGCGCGGTTTCGTAGAGGCTCTTGAAAAAATTGTCGGCGGCGATATTGCGGCGGTCCGTCACCACGGTGGCGTTGAGGCCGAGTACGGCCGCCGGGTAGCAGGCGGCCGGATCGTTGTTGGCGAGCGAGCCGCCCAGCGTGCCCATCGCGCGTACCTGCCGGTCGCCGATGCCGTTGGCGAGCGCGGCCAGCGCCGGGATGCGCTTGAGCACGTCGGCATTGGCCGCCACGTCGGCGTGGCGTGCCGCCGCGCCGATCACCAGCTCGTCGTTCTCGACACGGATATCCGCCATGCCGGGGATGCGCGCCACATCGATCAGCGCGGACGGCGCTGCCAGCCGCAGCTTCATCGCGGCCAGCAGGCTCTGGCCGCCGCCGAGGAACTTGGCGTCGCTGTCCGCCTTGAGCCTGGCCACCGCCGACGTGGCATCGGCGGCGCGTTCGTAGTTGAATGCGTACATGGTGTGCCTCCGATGTCAGTTGGCGGTCTGCGCGTGGCGAATCGCCTGCCATACGCGGTGCGGTGTGGCGGGCATCTGGATGTCGCTCACGCCCAGCGGCGAGAGCGCGTCCACCAGCGCATTGATGAATGCCGGCGGCGAGCCGATCGCTCCTGCCTCGCCGCAGCCCTTCACGCCCAGCGGGTTGTGCGTGCAGGGCGTGCCCTTGGCGGTCTCCACCGTGAAGTCGGGCAGGTCGCCGGCGCGCGGCATGGCGTAGTCCATGTAGGAGCCGGTCAGCAACTGGCCGCTGTCGTCGTCGTAGATGCACTGCTCCAGCATGGCCTGGCCGAGGCCCTGGCCAATGCCGCCATGCACCTGGCCTTCGACGATCATCGGGTTGATGATGTTGCCGAAATCGTCCACCGCGGTGAACTTGATCACCTTGCTTTCGCCCGTATCAGGGTCCACCTCCACTTCGCAGATGTAGGCGCCGGACGGGTAAGTGAAGTTGGTCGGGTCGTAGAAGGCGTTTTCGTTCAGGCCGGGTTCGAGCTTGTCGAGCGGATAGTTGTGCGGCACGTAGGCGGTCAGCGCAACCTCGCCGAAGGTCTTGCTGCGGTCGGTGCCGGCCACGCTGAACACGCCGTTCTTGAACTCGATGTCGGCGTCCGAGGCTTCCAGCAGGTGGGCCGCGATCTTCTTGGCCTTGGCCTCGATCTTGTCGAGCGCCTTCATGATGGCCGAGCCGCCTACCGACAGCGAGCGCGAACCATAGGTGCCCATGCCGAAGGGCACGCGGCCGGTATCGCCATGCACGATTTCCACCGCTTCGAGCGCAATGCCGAGTCGCTCGGCGACGATCTGCGCGAAAGTGGTCTCATGCCCCTGGCCGTGGCTGTGCGAGCCGGTGAAGACGGTCACGGTGCCGGTGGGGTGCACGCGGACCTCGCCAACCTCGAACAGGCCCGCGCGGGCGCCCAGCGCGCCGGCGATATTCGATGGCGCCAGACCGCACGCCTCGATGTAGCACGAGTAGCCCAGGCCGCGCAGCTTGCCGCGCTGCTTCGCTTCGTCGCGCCGCGCGGGGAAGCCCTTGACGTCGGCCAGTTCCTGCGCGCGCGCGAGGCACGGCTCGTAGTCGCCGGTGTCGTAGGTCAGGCCGACAGGGGTGGCGTAGGGGAAGTCGTGGATGAAATTCTTGCGGCGCAGCTCGGCCGGGTCCATCTTCAGTTCGTGCGCCGCGGTTTCCACCAGCCTTTCCACCACATAAGTGGCTTCCGGGCGGCCCGCGCCGCGGTAGGCATCCACCGGCGAGGTGTTGGTGAACACCGCGCGCACCTCGGCGTAGATCGCCGGGGTGGTGTACTGCCCGGCCAGCAGCGTGGCGTACAGGATGGTCGGCACGCTGGAGGCGAAGGTCGACAGGTAGGCACCCATGTTGGCGGTGGTGTGCACCCGCATCGCCAGGAACCTGCCATCGGCATCGAGCGCCAGCTCGGCCTTGGTGACGTGGTCGCGCCCGTGGGCATCGGTCAGGAAGGATTCGGAGCGTTCGGCGGTCCACTTGATCGGGCGCTTGACCTTCTTCGAGGCCCAGGTCAGCGCCACGTCTTCCGCGTACAGGAAGATCTTGGAGCCGAAGCCGCCACCCACGTCCGGCGCGATGATGCGCAGCCGCGATTCCGGCAGGCCCAGCACGAAGGCCCCCATCAGCAGGCGCTCCACGTGCGGGTTCTGGTTCGAGACGTAGACGGTGTAGCTGTCGTCCTGCCGGGCGTAGCTGGCATTGACGGCGCGCGGCTCGATCGCGTTGGGGATCAGGCGGTTGTTGACGATCTCGAGCGTGGTCACGTGGGCGGCCTTGGCAAAGGCAGCATCGGTGGCGGCGCGGTCGCCGTGGCCCCAGACATAGCTGGTGTTCTCCGGCACGTCGTCGTGCACCAGCGTGCTCGCCGACGCTGCCTGCGCGGTGTTCACCACGGCGGGCAGTTCCTCGTATGCCACGTCGATCTTCTCGGCGGCGTCCTTGGCCTGCTGCAGCGTCTCGGCTACCACCAGCGCGACCTGGTCGCCCACGTGGCGGGCCTTGCCCTGCGCCAGCACCGGGTGCGGCGGCTCCTTCATCGGGCTGCCGTCGATGCTGTGGATCAGCCAGCCGCAAGGCAGGCCGCCGACCTTGTCGGCGGCGACGTCGTCGCCGGTGAAGATGGCGATCACGCCGGGCGAGGCCAGTGCCTCGGTCTTGTCGATGGAAGCGATGCGCGCGTGGGCGTGCGGCGAGCGCAGGAAGTAGCCGTAGCTTTGCTGCGGCAGCACGATATCGTCGGTGTACTGGCCGTTGCCGGTGAGGAAGCGGTAGTCTTCCTTGCGCTTCACCGAGGCGCCGATCAGGTGCTGGTCGTCAGGTGCGTTCATGGCGGTCCCCTTATTCGGCGCTGACGCCATGCATCGCGGCCTGGCCTTCCTGCACCGCGCGCACGATGTTGTGGTAGCCGGTACAGCGGCACAGGTTGCCCTCGAGCTGCTCGCGGATGGCGGCGGCGTCGGCATTCGGCTCGGCCTGGACCAGCGCGGTGGCGCTCATGACCATGCCGGGCGTGCAGAATCCGCATTGCAGCCCGTGGCAATTGCGAAAGGCCTCCTGCATGGGATGGAGCTGGCCTTCGGGGGCCAGACCTTCAATGGTGGTGATCCTCGCACCATCCGCCTGCAGCGCCAGCATATTGCACGACTTGACCGCGCGGCCGTCCATATGGACGGTGCAAGCCCCGCACTGGGCGGTGTCGCAGCCGACATGGGTGCCGGTGAGGCGGAGTTGTTCGCGCAGGAACTGGACGAGAAGGGTGTTGGGTTCTACCTGGGCATCCACGGCGCGGCCGTTGACGGTCAGGCGGATAGGAATCGCCATGCTTGTCTCCATGTGGGTGGACACGTGCATGACCAATCCGTGAATCCCGAAAATGCGCGGGACTGGCCACGACGCGTTACTGCCGTTTGTTGGTGACGGCTATTTCGTGATGTTGGTACCGCGGTGCTGCGGGCACTGCGAATTGCTGCAGGTGCTGCATGTGCTGCGGGTGAAACCGGTAGGGCCAAGACGGCCGGGCCGCGAACGATTGGGCGCAGCAGGCTCTAACAGTTAATCACAAATCGCCGGCGCGTGCCATGCGGGTTGCCCCGCCGGCACCTCGCGCCGCCAGGACGCTGGCGGCGCGCTGCTAGAATGGCCCGCCGCCCGACCGCCAACCTGCACCGGCACCAATTCTCTCTATATGGAAGGCTTCATCGACTGGTTGTTCGAAACCGCCGCCCTGCCCAAAGTCGGGCTGCCGGCCATCTTCCTGGTCAGCCTGGTGTCCGCCACCTTGCTGCCCCTGGGCTCCGAGCCTGCGGTGTTCGGCTATATCAAGCTCAATCCGCATATGTTCTGGCCCGCCATCATCGTGGCCACGCTGGGCAATACCGCGGGCGGAGCCATTGACTGGTGGCTGGGCTACGCGGCCAAGCTGGCGCTGGTGCGCTACCGCAAGCGGCGCCAGCAGCGCCAGCATGAGGAAGAGCACGCCGAGCACCGGAAGCACCCGCGCAAGCCGCGCAAGCCGGCCCTGGACGCGCGCTATTTCCGCTGGATGCGCAGGCTCGGTCCGCCAACCCTGCTCACATCGTGGTTACCCGGGATTGGTGATCCTTTGTGCACTTTGGCGGGCTGGCTCCGGCTGCCGTTCTGGCCAAGCCTGGTTTACATGGCGATTGGCAAATTTCTGCGCTACCTTGCCATGACCATGGCCCTGCTATGGATCCCCAACAGTTTCTGGCATGGCATCGCCGCCGGCCTCAAAAGCCTGTTCTAGCGCGGCTTGCAGGCAGGTCCGGCGATGTGATGCAACCCTTGTCCAAGCAAGGTTCTGCCATGTTGCGGTGCGGCGAAAGCAGGCCTTGAAGTACAATTGCCCTTTAAAGACGATCCGGCGCACCGTCCCCGTGCGCTACAGGAAGCGGTCCCTCCCCATGAACGCCCCACTCGTGCTCGATGCCAAACTCGCCTCGCAGGATGCGCCCCCGCGCCTGCGTGAGATCCCTTATAACTACACGTCATTCTCGGATCGCGAGATTGTCATCCGGCTGCTAGGCGAAGAAGCCTGGCGCATCCTGCACGAGTTGCGCGCAGAGCGCCGCACCGGCCGGTCCGCCCGCATGCTGTACGAAGTGCTGGGCGATATCTGGGTGGTGCGCCGCAATCCCTACCTGCAGGACGACCTGCTGGAGAATCCCAAGCGCCGCCAGATGCTGGTGACCGCACTTCACCATCGGCTGTCTGAGGTGGAAAAGCGCCGCGCCGCCGACCGTGCCGAGCATGCCGAACCGGCGGCCGAGGACCGCTCCCACCGCGTCGAGCAGCTGGTCAGCTTTGCCAAGCAGGCGATCGAGGACTTCAAGCAGGAATTCGCCGACGCCTACGACCTGCGCAAGCGCACCCTGCGCGTGCTGGGCCGCATCACGCAGAAGGACAACATCAAGTTCGACGGCTTGTCGCGCGTCTCGCATGTGACCGACGCGACTGACTGGCGGGTGGAATATCCCTTCGTGGTCCTCACGCCGGACACCGAAGAAGAGATCGCCGGCATGGTCAAGGGCTGTTTTGAGCTGGGCCTGACCATCATCCCGCGCGGAGGCGGCACCGGCTATACCGGCGGCGCCGTGCCGCTGACGCCGATGAGCGCGGTCATCAATACGGAAAAGCTCGAGCAGCTCGGGCCGGTCGAGCAGACCGACCTGCCTGGCGTATCGCACAAGGTCGCGACCATCTTCTCCGGCGCCGGCGTGGTGACGCGCCGCGTGGCGGATGCCGCCGACAAGGCGGGGCTGGTGTTCGCGGTCGACCCGACCTCGATCGACGCCTCCTGCATCGGCGGCAACGTGGCCATGAACGCCGGCGGCAAGAAGGCCGTGCTGTGGGGTACCGCGCTGGACAACCTGGCCTGGTGGCGCATGGTGGACCCGGAAGGCAACTGGCTGGAAGTCACGCGCCAGGACCACAACCTGGGCAAGATCCATGACGTGCCGGTCGCCACATTCGAGCTGAAATGGTCGGACGGCAACCGTGCGCCCGGCGAGAAGCCGCTGCGCACGGAAACGCTGGTCATCGAAGGGCGCAAGTTCCGCAAGGAAGGCCTGGGCAAGGACGTGACCGACAAGTTCCTGGCCGGCCTGCCTGGTATCCAGAAGGAAGGCTGCGACGGCATCATCACCAGCGCCCGCTGGATCCTGCACCGCATGCCGGCGCATGTGCGCACGGTCTGCCTGGAGTTCTTCGGCCAGGCACGCGACGCCATTCCGAGCATCGTCGAGATCAAGGACTACCTCGACGCCGAGACGCGCACCCCCGGCGGCGCCATCCTGGCCGGCCTGGAGCACCTGGACGAGCGCTACCTGCGCGCGGTGGGCTATGCCACCAAGAGCAAGCGCAACGCCTTCCCCAAGATGGTGCTGATCGGCGATATCGTCGGCGACGACCAGGACGCGGTGGCCCGCGCCACCTCGGAAGTCATCCGCATGGCCAACGGCAAGAGCGGCGAAGGCTTCGTCGCGGTCAGCCCGGAGGCACGCAAGAAATTCTGGCTGGACCGCTCCCGTACCGCAGCCATCGCCAAGCACACTAACGCCTTCAAGATCAATGAAGACGTGGTGATCCCGCTGCCGCGCATGGGCGAGTACACCGATGGCATCGAGCGCATCAATATCGAGCTGTCGATCAAGAACAAGCTCCAGCTGACCGACGCGCTGGAAGCCTTCTTCGCGCGCGGCAACCTGCCGCTGGGCCGCAGCGACGACGCCAACGAGATCCCCAGCGCCGAACTGCTGGAAGACCGCGTGCAGCACGCCTTGCAGCTGCTGCGCGAGATCCGCTCGCGCTGGACCTATCTGCAGAACCATCTCGACACGCCGCTGGCCACCGCGCGCGCCGCGCTGATCGGCCACGGGCTGGGCCTGCTCGGCCAGGCCTTCGAGGCACGCCTGGCGCAGCAGCCGGACGCCACCGTGTTCCACTTGCTGCAGGACCGCACCATCCGCGTGTCCTGGAAGAGCGAAGTGCGCGCCGAGCTGCGCAATATCTTCAACGGCGGCGAGTTCAAGCCCATCCTCGACGAAGCGCAGAAGATCCACAAGCAGGTGCTGCGCGGCCGCGTTTTCGTGGCGCTGCACATGCACGCCGGCGACGGCAACGTGCACACCAATATCCCGGTCAACTCCGACGACTACGACATGCTGCAGGACGCCCACCGCGCGGTGGCCCGCATCATGGCGCTGGCGCGCTCGCTCGACGGCGTGATCTCCGGCGAGCACGGCATCGGCATCACCAAGCTGGAGTTCCTGACCGAAGACGAGATCGGCGAGTTCCGCGAGTACAAGCAGCGCGTGGACCCGCAGGGCCGCTTCAACAAGGGCAAGCTGTTGCCGGGCGCCGACCTGCGCAATGCCTATACGCCGTCGTTCGGGCTGATGGGGCATGAGTCCATCATCATGCAGCAGAGTGATATCGGCGCCATTGCCGACAGCGTCAAGGACTGTCTGCGCTGCGGCAAGTGCAAGCCGGTGTGCGCCACCCACGTGCCGCGCGCCAACCTGCTGTACAGCCCGCGCAACAAGATCCTGGCGACCTCGCTGCTGGTGGAGGCCTTCCTGTACGAGGAGCAGACCCGCCGCGGCATCTCGATCAAGCACTGGGACGAGTTCTCCGACGTGGCCGACCACTGCACGGTCTGCCACAAGTGCGTAACGCCGTGCCCGGTCAAGATCGACTTCGGCGACGTGTCGATGAACATGCGCAACCTGCTGCGCAAGATGGGGCAGAAGAAGTTCAATCCCGGCACCGCGGCGTCGATGTTCTTCCTCAACGCCACCAACCCGCAGACCATCAACATGACCCGCAAGGTCATGATCGACTGGGGCTACAAGGCGCAGCGCCTGGGCAACGACGTGCTCAAGAAGTTCGCCAGGAAGCAGACCGAGCACCCGCCCGCCACGGTGGGCCGCGCGCCGGTGCAAGAGCAGGTGATCCACTTCATCAACAAGAAGATGCCGGGCAACCTGCCCAAGAAGACCGCGCGTGCGCTGCTCGATATCGAAGACAACGAGATCGTGCCGATCATCCGCGACCCGAAGCGGACCTCGCCCGAGACCGAGGCGGTGTTCTACTTCCCGGGTTGCGGCTCGGAGCGCCTGTTCTCGCAGGTCGGCCTCGCCACGCAGGCCATGCTGTGGCATGTCGGCGTGCAGACCGTGTTGCCGCCGGGCTACCTGTGCTGCGGCTATCCGCAGCGCGGCAACGGCCAGTACGACAAGGCCGAGAAGATGGTCACCGACAACCGGGTGCTGTTCCACCGGGTCGCCAACACGCTGAACTACCTCGATATCAAGACCGTGGTGGTGAGCTGCGGCACCTGCTACGACCAGCTTGCCGGGTATGAATTCGACAAGATCTTCCCGGGCTGCCGCATCATCGATATCCACGAATACCTGCTGGAGAAGGGCGTCAAGCTGGAGGGCGTGACCGGTACGCGCTACATGTACCATGATCCCTGCCACACCCCGATCAAGACCATGGACCCGACCAAGCTCGTCAACGAGCTGATGGGCGGCAACGAGGGCGGCGGCAAGATCGAGAAGAACGAACGTTGCTGTGGCGAGTCTGGCACCCTGGCGTTGTCGCGTCCGGACGTTTCCACGCAGATCCGCTTCCGCAAGGAAGAGGAAATGACCAAGGGCGCGGACAAGCTGCGCACCGACGGCTTCGTCGGCGACGTCAAGATCCTGACCAGCTGCCCGTCCTGCCTGCAGGGTTTGTCGCGCTACAAGGAAGACGCCACGGTAACGGCGGACTACATCGTGGTGGAAATGGCCAGGCACCTGCTGGGCGAGAACTGGATGCCGGACTACGTGGCCAAGGCCAATTCGGGCGGCATCGAGCGGGTGCTGGTGTGATGGAAGGGGCGAGGGCGGACGCTCGCCAGCCCGCAGGCTCTCACTCCAGGCAGGCTCCCGCCCTCTCCCCCAACCCCGGGCAGCGGACTGATGCCCTCGGCGTCCCGGGAGTGATCGCATGAACCTCGTCCCCGACTGCCCCCTGTGCGAGACCGACGGCGGTGAACTGGCCTGGCGCGGCGAGCGCGCTCGCGTCATCCTGGTCGAGCACGAGCGCTTTCCAGGCTTTTGCCGGGTGGTCTGGAACGGCCACGTGGCCGAGCAGACCGACCTGCCCGAGGACGACCAGGCCTGGCTGATGCGCCTGGTGGCGCGCGTGGAGCGCGCGGTGCGCGAGACCATGTCGCCCGACAAGGTCAACCTTGCCGCCTTCGGCAATATGGTGCCGCACCTGCACTGGCATATCATTCCACGCTATCGCTGGGACACGCATTTTCCCGAAGCCGTCTGGGCGGCCCCGCAGCGCGAGCCCGATGCCGCGCGCCTGGCTGGCCTTGCGCAGCGCCTGCCGGCATTGCGTGCGGCCCTGGCGAAACTGGACGAAATACGCTGAACCAAGGCGCGGATTGCTGCCGGTTTTTTGGAGTTTCCGGAACCAGCCGGGCAGCGCCGTCTTCTAACACCCGTTGTCTTCATTCCCACAAGGGCGGGGCCGGTGGATCAGCCATGCCCCGCCCGCGCGAAAGGTGCCATGTCCACACCGACTTCCGTTACCGTTCCAGGCCCGGCCGTGCCGGCCCGTGCCCTCAAGGTCCAGAGCCGCCTGCGGATGGGCGAGACCTGGGACCTGATCAAGCCTTACTGGATATCCGAGGACCGCAAGGCCGGGCTGGGGCTACTGGCCTTCGTGGTCGCGCTCAATCTCGGCATCGTCTATATCAATGTGCTGCTCAATGACTGGACCCGCGTGTTCTACAACGCGCTGGAGCAGCACGACTACGGCTCCTTCAAGGCGCTGCTGATCCGCTTTTCGTGGATTGCCGGCTTCTTCATCGTGGCGGCCATCTCGCGCCAGTACTACACCATGATGCTGCAAATGCGCTGGCGTACGTGGATGACGGGGAGCTTCATGGACCACTGGCTCAGTCATCAGGCGTACTACCGCATCGAGCAGACCCATACCACCGACAACCCTGACCAGCGGCTGGCCGACGACCTGCGCTCGTTTACCGATGGTGCCCTGACGCTCTCGCTCGGGCTGCTCAATTCGGTGGTAACGCTGCTGTCCTTCGTCGGCATCCTGTGGGCGGTGTCAGGGCCGATCAGCTTCATGCTCGGCGGCAACGAGATCATCATTCCCGGCTATATGGTGTGGTTCGCCATTGGCTACGCGGTGATCGGGTCGCTGATCGCCCACCTGGTGGGCCGGCCGCTGATCGGGCTGAGCTACCAGCAGGAGCGGTACGAGGCGGATTTCCGCTTCACGCTGGTGCGCCTGCGCGAGAACAGCGAGCCCGTGGCGCTGTACCGGGGGGAACCGACCGAACAGGCCGGCCTGCGCTCGCGCTTCGACCGCATTCGCGCCAACTGGAACCAGTTGATGCGTTATACGCGGCGCCTGACCTTCGTCAATTCCGGCTATGCCCAGTTCGCCATCATCTTCCCGCTGATCGTGGCCGCTCCGCGCTACTTCGCCGGCAAGATGACGCTCGGCGGGTTGATGCAGGTGAGTTCGGCATTCGGCCAGGTGCAGGGCGCCCTGTCCTGGTTCGTCGATAACTACGCGACGCTGGTCGGCTGGAAGGCCGCGGCCAACCGGCTGATCGATTTCCGCGACGCCATCCGGGTGGCCGAGCGGCAGGACCAGGAGCACACCGGCGTGCGAGATATCGAGGTGGACCAGGCTGATGCCGACGGCATCCGCATCGACACCCTCGCGCTGGCGCTGCCGGTGCGCACGGGCAATGGCGGCGAAATCCACCAGCGGCCGCTGGTGGCGCCGTTCTCGCTGGAGATAGGCGCCGGCGAACGCTGGCTGGTCAGCGGTCCCTCCGGCTGCGGCAAGAGCGTGTTGTTCCGCGCGCTGGCCGGCATCTGGCCATATGGCAGTGGCACGGTAGCCATGCCGCGCGCGGCCAGCTTGCTGTTCCTGCCGCAACGCAGCTATCTGCCGATCGGCTCGCTCGCCGATGCGCTGGCTTATCCCGACGCCGGCACCGCCCACAGCCGCGAGGCTCTGCAGGAGGTGCTGCGCCAGGCCCAGCTCGGCGCCCTGACCGAGCAGCTTGATGTGTTCGACAACTGGTCGCTGCGTTTGTCGCCGGGCGAACAGCAGCGGCTCGCCTTCGCGCGCGCGCTGCTGCAAAAGCCTGACTACCTCTTCCTGGACGAAGCCACCAGCGCGCTCGACGAGGAGACCGAGAGCGCGATGTACCGCCTGATGGTGGAATCGCTGCCCGGCGCGGCGATCATCAGCATCGCCCACCGCAGCACGGTAGCTGCCTTTCATGATCGCCGCCTGCGCTACGTTGCCGCGGACGGAGCGCACTGGAAGACGGAGCAAGATGGGCAAGGCGAGGCGGCTGCGGTAAGCTATCGGGTCGTACACGAAGCGTGAAGGCGGGTGTGGCCGCGATTTGCGGCGCGCCGAAAGCCGCGCGCCACCCATCATGGCAGGCCTCGAAAAAGATACTCCTCACCCCACCGCCCTCACCGTGCACACCCAGTCGCGCGTGCTGGAGGTGGGCTTCGACAACGGTTCCAGCTTCCGGCTGCCCTTCGAGTACCTGAGGGTGAACTCGCCCTCGGCCGAAGTGCAGGGCCACGGCCCGGGCCAGGAAGTGCTGCAGACCGGCAAGCGCGATGTCACCATCGCCGCGGTCGAGCCGGTTGGCAACTACGCCATCCTGATCCGTTTTTCCGACGGTCACGATACCGGCATCTATTCCTGGGAACTGCTTTACCGCCTGGGCGCCGAGCAGGATGCCATCTGGCAGGCCTACCTGCAGCGCCTGGAAGCGGCCGGGGTCGACCGCGACACCCCGATGGTGGCCGGCGGCGGCCATGCCTGCGGCCATCATTGAGCACCCCGCGGGCCATTACTGAATTCTGGAGCGAGTTATGAGCGAAACCCACTTCGGGTTCGAGAAGGTCAAGGAAGAAGAGAAGGCCGGCAAGGTGGCCGAAGTCTTCCATTCGGTGGCCAACAAGTACGATGTCATGAACGACCTGATGTCCGGCGGCATGCACCGGCTGTGGAAGATGTTCACCATCGCCCAGGCCGGCGTGCGGCCCGGTTTCAAGGTGCTCGACATCGCCGGCGGCACCGGCGACCTGGCCAAGGCCTTCGCGCGTCAGGCCGGACCTGCCGGCGAGGTCTGGCTGACCGATATCAACGAATCCATGCTGCGGGTGGGTCGCGATCGCCTGTTGAATAAGGGCATCGTCATCCCCACCTGCCTGTGTGACGCGGAGCGGATTCCCTTCCCCGACAATTACTTCGATGTGGTCACCGTATCCTTCGGGTTGCGCAACATGACCCACAAGGACGTGGCGCTGGCCGAGATGCGCCGCGTGATCAAGCCGGGCGGCAAGGTCATGGTGCTGGAGTTCTCCAAGGTGTGGAAACCGCTGGAAAAGGCCTACGATCTCTATTCACTGAAGTTCCTGCCGTGGCTGGGGCAGCGCGTGGTACAGGATTCCGATAGCTATCGCTATCTGGCGGAATCCATCAGAATGCATCCAGACCAGGTTTCACTTGTACGTCTTATGGAACATGCGGGCCTGGACAATGTCGAATACTTCAACCTGACGGCAGGAGTGGTGGCACTCCACGTCGGGCGAAAGTACTAGACTGATATAGGCTCACGGAAAAATGAGCGAACTTAACAGGGGAAGCACTGACATGTCGCTATTTCGCGCAAGATTCATGGCGGGTGTGCTGATTGGCACGCTTGCCCTCGGCATGGCGCTGGACGCCAACGCCAAACGCCTCGGCGGGTCTCGCAGCGTTGGCAAGCAATCGTCCAGCGTGACGCAGCGCCAGCAGGCGCCGGCACAGCAATCGCCGAACCAGACGCCCGCGCAGCAGCAACCGGCCCAGCAAGCGGCGCCGGCCGGCGCCGCTGCTGGCGCTGGCGCGGCAGCCGCTGCCGCACCCAAGCGCAACTGGGGAGGCATGCTCGGCGGCATCGCCGCCGGCCTGGGCATTGGCTGGCTGTTGTCGCACTTCGGCCTGGGCGGTGCCGCCATGGGCTTCTTGTCCAACCTGATCCTGATCGCCCTGGTGGCGTTCGTTGCGATCTGGCTGATCCGCAAGTTCCGCGGCGGCGCGAGCCGTCCGACGCAATCGGCCTATGCCGGAGCGGGTGCTGGTAACGGCCCGGGTGGCATGGGCGGAAGCAACGAGCCGGTGCTGCGCCAGCAAGTGCCTGCCGGCGCACCGAATCCCGTGATGTCCGGATCTGGCACCGCCTCGCCGCTGCAGTCCGCCGCGCCGGTGATGGCCGGTGCCGCCGCTGCCGCAGCCGTGGCCCAGCCCTGGGGCGTGCCGGCCGACTTCGACACTGAAGCCTTCCTGCGTAACGCCAAGGTTTACTACGTGCGCCTGCAGGCTGCCTGGGACGCCGGCAATCTCGAGGACATCCGCGAGTTCACCACGCCGGAAATGTTCGCTGAGATCAAGATGGACTTGTCCGAGCGCGGCGCCGAGGTCAACAAGACCGACGTGGTCACGCTGGAAGCCGAGCTGCTCGGCATCGAGGACAGCCCGGCCCAGCATCTGGCCAGCGTGCGCTTCTCCGGCATGATCCGTGAAAAGGCCGGCGATCCGGCACAGCCTTTCGCTGAAGTCTGGAACCTGGCGAAGCCGGTGACGGGTAGCGGTGGCTGGCTGCTGGCTGGTATTCAGCAGGTTTCCTGAGAGCGGGGAGTGCCTTGCCGGCCGCTGCACGGCCGGCAGGTGGCATAGAATGGAGGCCCACGTGAAAACGTGGGCTTTTTTTGTATTTGGGGTCGGGGTCTAGGGATTGACGTTTAGGGCAACTGCAACTGCAAAGGCTTAACGTCAAAAGCAAAGGCAACCCAATTTCACATCCCCCTGTGGGGGCTGCGACTCACTTTCTTTTCCCTGAAAAGAAAGTAAGCAAAGAAAGCAGGCTCCTGGCCGGAGCGGCAGAACCTTGGCACGTGGTTGGTCTTCGATGGCTCACGATACGTGAAAGTGGCCTGGACTCTGGCTGCTGCCGCGACCAGCTCGCGTACTCCCAAGTAGGCACGGCAGTGTTTTCGTGGTGGGCAAGATGGCTCCAGATTGGAGCCTGCTCAACCAAGCCGGGTTTGGGTGAGCCATCAAGGTGTGCCAAGCAGTTAAGCAGTTGACGTTGACTTTAGAACCAACAAACCGAACCAACCAACCCTAACACCTTCTGAAAGGCTCGCCCCCCCCAACCCCCACTCAGCCATGACCACCCTTCCCACCCCCCTGGCCACGCCGCCCGTCACCGCCCTGAACCACCTTCTGGAACAGGAACCGTGGGCCACCTCCATGCTCCAGCCCTTCGCGGGCCGCGTCATCCGCTTCGACGCCGCCGCGTTCACGCTCGCATTGAAGGTGACGGCGCAGGGCCTGACGGAACTGGCGCAAGCCGATGAGATCCCGGCCGTCACGCTGATCGTGCCCTTGCAGCAATGGCCGCTGGTGGCGTCGGACGTGGCGGGCGGCGGCCAGGCCGCCGCGATGAAGCACGTGCGCATCGAGGGCGACGCCGAGCTGGCCAACACGGTATCCACGCTGGCGCGCAGCCTGAGCTGGGATGCGGCCGAGGACCTGTCGCGCGCGTTGCGCGGCCTGTTGGGCGGCCCGGTCAGCGACAGCGTCGCGCAACGGGTGGTGGACGGCGCGCAGCAAGTCCATGCGCAAGTCACGCGGCTCGGCCGCACACTGGTGGACAATGTGACCGAATACCTGCTCGACGAGCAGCCAACCCTGGTGCGGCACGTCGCGCTGGACGAGTTCAGCGCCGGCGTGAGCGCGCTGCGCGACGATCTGGCCCGGCTGGAAAAGCGGCTGGAGAGGCTCGAGCAGCGCATCCGGTCCGGGCGGGGCGCGGCAGGCGGTTCCGGCACGCTTCCTTCCGCCCACCGCTGATCGCCGATTGCAACTGATCATCCGCCAGCCGACACTGGCCAATCCGCACCGCCCCCAATACTGAAGAACCTGCATGACCCGCTTCCTGCGCCTTTGCAAGATCGTTTTCGTCATCCTCTACTACGGCCTCGACGAGCTCGTACTGTCGGGTTTCAAGAGCCGCCGCATCCGCTTCCTGGTGCGCGTCATCACCATCGGCCGCAAGCTCGACATGCCGCGCGGCGAGCGGCTGCGGCTGGCGCTCACCCGCCTGGGCCCGATCTTCGTCAAGTTCGGCCAGGTGCTTTCCACCCGGCGCGACCTGATGCCGGCGGACATTGCCGACGAGCTTGCCAAGCTGCAGGACCAGGTGCCGCCGTTCGATTCGGTGGTGGCGGTCAAGATCATCGAGCGCTCGCTGGGCCGGCCGCTGTCCACGCTGTTCGAGAGTTTCGACCACAAGCCGGTGGCCAGCGCCTCGATCGCCCAGGTGCATTTCGCCACCTTGAAAGGCGGCCCCAGCGAGGGGCGCGAAGTGGCGGTGAAAGTCCTGCGCCCCGGCATGCTTCCGGTCATCGACAGCGACCTGGCGCTGATGCGCGACCTCGCGGCCTGGCTGGAGCGTTTCTGGGCCGACGGCAAGCGCCTGAAGCCGCGCGAGGTGGTTGCCGAGTTCGATAAATACCTGCACGACGAACTCGACCTGATGATCGAGGCGGCCAATGCCAGCCAACTGCGCCGCAATTTCGCCGATACCAAGCTGCTGCTCGTGCCCGAGGTGTTCTGGGACTTCTGCAGCAGCGAGGTGTTCGTGATGGAGCGCATGCACGGCATCCCCATCTCGCGCACCGAATCGCTCAAGGCGGCCGGCGTCGACATGCACCTGCTGGCCGAGGAGGGGGTGGAAATCTTCTTCACCCAGGTGTTCCGCGACGGCTTCTTCCATGCCGACATGCACCCTGGCAACATCCTGGTGTCGGTGGCGCCGCAGAGTTTCGGCCGCTATATCGCGCTGGACTTCGGTATCGTCGGCGCGCTTTCCGAGTTCGACAAGAATTACCTGGCGCAGAATTTCATCGCCTTCTTCCGGCGCGACTACCATCGCGTGGCCCTGCTGCACGTGGAATCGGGCTGGGTGCCGCCGAACACGCGGGTGGAGGAGCTGGAAAGCGCCGTGCGCGCCTGCTGCGAGCCCTATTTCGACAAGCCGCTAAAGGAGATCTCGCTGGGCATGGTGCTGATGCGCCTGTTCCAGACCTCGCGCCGCTTCAATGTCGAGATCCAGCCGCAACTGGTGCTATTGCAGAAGACCTTGCTGAACATCGAAGGGCTGGGCCGCCAGCTCGATCCCGACCTGGACCTGTGGAAGACCGCCAAGCCCTTTCTCGAGAAGTGGATGCACGAGCAGGTGGGCTGGAAGGGCGCCTGGGAGCGGATCCAGGTGGAGGCGCCGCAATGGGCCAAGATGCTGCCCGACTTCCCGCGCCTGGCGCATCAGTTCCTGGAGCGCCGCGCGCTGGTCGACAACAGCCAGCAAGAGAGGCTGCTGACCGCCCTGATCACAGAGCAGCGCCGCACCAACCGCCTGGTCGGCACGGCATTGCTGTTGGTGGGAGGCTTTGTCGCCGGCGTGGTGCTGACCGAATTGCTGGCCTGGGTTGGCTATTGGTAGCGCCTGCAGCGGCACAGCCAGCATGAACAAGGGCAATTGAAAATAGAGACAGTTGAGGCGCGCTTGACCAAATCCGATAACACAGCCGGCAAGCCCGGCGCTACGCCAGCCTTCGCCACCCGCAACGCGGCCGATCCGGCCTTCTGGGACGAGCGCTTCGAGAAAGGGTTCATGCCGTGGGACCTGGGCGGCGTGCCTGCCGATTTCGAGGCCTTCGCCAGCGCGATGGCGCCGTGCCCAACGCTGGTCCCTGGCTGTGGCAATGGCTGGGAAGCCGGCTGGCTCCATGCGCGTGGCTGGCCGGTGGCCGCCATCGATTTCTCGCCAGAGGCGGTGGCGAGCGCGCGGCGCGCGCTGGGGCCTGCCGGGGCTATCGTGCACGAGGCGGATTTCTTTGCGTTCACGCCCGAGCCGGCCTGCCAGCTCATCTACGAACGTGCCTTCCTGTGCGCCTTGCCGCCAGCCATGCGGGCTGCCTATGGCCGGCGCGTGGCGGAGTTGCTGCCGCCAGGCGGCCTGCTGGCCGGCTACTTCTTCCTGGATGAAACGCGCGGCGGGCCGCCCTTCGCGATGCCCGAGGCGGAACTGCGCGCGCTGCTTGCGCCGGCATTCGAACTGGTGGAGGCGCGTGCCGCCACCGGCTCGCTGCCGGTGTTCGCCGGCCGCGAGCATTGGCAGGTCTGGCGCCGCCGGGCCTAGGCGCCGGTTTTTCCCCTTAGCCGCGCACGCGGCCGTTGTGCTTGTCGTGGTAGATCGACCGGCTGTCGCGGTTTTCGGCGCGCTGGATGCCGCGTTGTTCGGCCGCGCCCACGTGGCCATTGGCGCCGGCACGCGCTTCGCGCCGGTCGACGTGGGCCTGGCCGCGTTCGAGCTTGCCGGCTTCGCGGTTGGTCAGCGAGCCGTTGGCCACGCCGTTCTGGATGCGTTGCTCCTGATTGATATTGCGTTGCACATCGGCCTGCATGCGCTGCGATGACAGGCTGGCGGGGTTGCCGCTGATGCCGTTATGCGTGTCGCGCGAGATATCGCGGCTCACATTGTTCTCGGCACGCTGGATCGACGCCTGCTCGCGCGGCGAGACCGAACCGTTGGCAAGGGCATGCGCTTCCATGCGATCGACCCGCGCGGTCTGCTTTTGCAGGCTGGCCGCCTCGCGCGTGCTCAGGCTGCCGGATTGCAGGCCATTCTCGATACGCTGCTCCTGGTTGACGTTGCGCTGCACATCCTGCGCGACCGCCGCGGTCTGGGCGCTGGCCAGACCGGCGCCGAGCAGGCCGGCGGCAATCATCAGGGTCTTGAGCATCGGGGTTTGGCGGTTCGGCATGGTGTTCTCCTTTTCCTTTCGGGGACGTGGGCGGCAGCGCGGCTCGTGGGCTGTGTGCCCGATATCTGCTGCCTTGCCGCTCTAATGCGCGGCGGGGGCGACGCGCTGACGCGAGCTTTGTAATCCGTGTAACCGCGCGTTATCCGGCCCCTTCCGCACCATGGCGGGGCGCCGCGGCCGATGGTCCCGACCGGAGGCAGGAGGCGGTCTTGTCACCTGTGGCGCGTGCGCTGCATCGACGCCGGCAATTTCCGCATGGCGGGGATTTTTCTTCGCCCGGCGCGGTCTGCATCGCTATAATCCGCGTTTTGGTGCGACACGCACTCTCGTGTCCGGGAAAGCAGTACAGCCCTAACGTAAGGGGCATCGACCTTGTTGGGACAGGGTAAGGGCTTGGGCCTGAGCCTTGAAACCCAACCTATCTCTTGCTTTGACGAACCCGGCCGGTAAAGCCAGGGGAGTCCAATGTGTTGAACGCTCGGCTCGCTAACGCCTGTCGAGTGTGTAGTACTTGCTATTGCTGGATATCCTCCAGCCATATTGAGGTTACCCCGCTTCATTGGACAGTCTTACATTTGAACTTTATGTCGATAGTTGGGTTCCTTTTGATGGCGTCGTGCGAGTTGTCCACGGGCGGGCGGCGGGGCGCCTGTGTCGCCCACGACGCCGCCCGGCGGTGGGCAACTCGCTGGCGATGGCGTCGGATTGTGCGCAGCGGTGAATCTGTTCAAATTCGTGTGGCGAACGATAGCCCAGGGCACTGTGCAAGCGATGTGGGTTGTACCAGCCTTCGATAAAGGTGAACAACGCCAGACGCGCCTGGTCGTGCGTAGCGAAGCGGCGACGTGCCAGCAGTTCGCACTCGAGCGTGGCGAAGAAGGATTCACACATGGCATTGTCGTACGCGTCACCGACTGAGCCCATCGAGGGATGTACACCGGCCTCGCGGCAGCG
>JYOD01000088.1 GCA_000955785.1 Burkholderiaceae bacterium 16 | reverse complement strand
TTTGCTTTTGCGGCGGCGATTTTGTCGTCCGTCGCGATCACGGCTGATCGGCGGAAGTCGGCTGCGTCATGTCTTTGACATCAAAACAGCCTACCTTGCACGGTGTTGAACCTAACCCATGGAGACCAGCATGAACCTCACCCCGGAACAAGTCGCGGCTGTCCATAAAGCCAATGTGGAAACGCTGTTCGGCCTGACCACCAAAGCCTTCGAAGGCATTGAGAAGCTGGTCGAACTGAACCTGCAAGTGGTCAAGACAACTTTCGCCGAAAACGTGGATAACGCCAGGAAGGCGCTCGCCGCGAAGGATGCCCAGGAGATCTTGGCCATCCATGCCTCGTTAGTCCAGCCGATTGCCGAAAAGGCCCTGGCGTATAGCCGCCATGTGTACGACATCGCCTCGGAGACCCAGTCAGAGTTCACCAAGGTCGCTGAAGTCCAAATGGCTGAAAACTCGAAGAAGATCCAGGCACTCGTCGAGAGCTTCGCCAAGAATGCGCCTGCCGGCGCCGAGTCGACCGTGGCCATCGTAAAGTCCGCGATCAGCGCCGCAAACAACGCCTACGAGTCAGTGCAGAAGGCAACCAAGCAGGCCGTTGAAACTGCTGAAAGCACTTTCCAGGCAGCAGCCGTCGCCACTAGCAAGGCCGCCGAGCAAGAAGACGCCACCGCTGGCGCGGCAGCCAAGAAGTCGACCGCTGCTTGATCTGCTGATCAAGCAACTGGAAAGCGACCGGCCTCCGGCCGGTTCGCCTGCACAACGCCTGTGACACCGGGCCGTCCGGGCGCCACGTGCTAGCATCCATCGAAATGGAAACGGAGCTAGGACGCAGATGGAAAGCGGCACCACGGAATACAAAGGCTATGTCGTCCACGTCTACTGCAAGACGATCAAGGACGGATTGCACATTGCGTCGTGCGCGATCTGGGAGGATGGGGCGGTCGTGCAGGATGCCAGGTCGATTGGCCGCAATCATGCCTCGCCCGCCGACGCGAAGGTGGCGGCCTATGAATGGGCGAAGCTGTGGATAGACGGCAATAGCTGAGCACTTTTGGAGATATTTTCCAGGCGAGTGTGGAGCAGGTGCGATGTTACATGTAGCTCAAGTGAGGCCAGTTGTCCTTCACTTGCCACATGGATCAGACGCCGCTTGCTTACGCAAATGGCCGCTTGCCTTAGCACTTTCCAGTTCTTTTTGTATTAGGGGTATCCAGATGCTCTTAATCCGCGTATATTCTCTTTCGCGGGGTGGAGCAGTTGGCAGCTCGTCGGGCTCATAACCCGAAGGTCGCAGGTTCAAGTCCTGCCCCCGCAACCAACACCAAAAGCCCGTCCGGTTCACCCCGCACGGGCTTTTTGCTTGGCCTGCCGCCGCATGCGCGCTAGGCGAAATCACCTGGGGGGTCGTCTGGGATGGTCCACTTTTCAGGCTTCTTTTCGCTGGCCGGGGCGCTCTTCGGCAATTGCGAAGGAGGGTGGGGTGTCATCTGCGACAGGAGTTGTACTGACGATACATCGACGGTTTCCTCATCGCCGTCTTCAGACCAATACCTGAGCGTCACTGTCATGTTCCTCTCCGGTAAGTGACTCAAGGAATCCCGGATGCCGTCATGGCGCAGGCGGGGCAAGCTTCCACCTTAGACCGATTTCGCTTTCCTGCATGTCGTCAATGGCGATGGCCATGGTGGAGATCGCCATGCCGTCCTCCGCAGAGATGGAGTCATGGGTGTCGTCAATCCTGCGCAGCCTGAATATTCAGTAGTGCCGTCCCCGTTTTCGTCATGTATGGCGAGAACAGACTCATCACCTGTGACGCACCCCAACTGATGTGTTCGCGCTTGATGGAATCAATTCCATGACGGGACCGGAGATAGTCGATCCAATAGGTAGACACGATCCAGGTGTTGACGACCAGCTGGTCAAGTTGCTCGGGCGTGGCACGCAACAGTCCAGCGGATTCCATGCAGCCGAACACACGCCGGACATGCTGCTGCCCGTCGTTGGCCAGCAACTCGCTGCGCGATCGCAATGCCGGTGCAAGGCCACGGATGGACGCCGCGTCGCGATAAAAGAAGCGCCACTCCCACATCAGGCTGAACCAGCCGCTCAGGTAGCTTGCAAAACGGCCAGGGTCATCGCCCTGCGCCAGATCCGCTACCGAGGTCTCACGTAGCGCCCGCTCGAAATCGTCGAAGAGTGCCTCGAGAATTTGCTCCTTCCGGTGGAAGTGGTAGTAGAGGTTGCCCTCCTGGATGCCAACCGACGACGCGATTTCCGCAGTGGTCACCACGACCGGGCCGCGCTCGTTGAACAGGCTCAGGCAGGCATCCAGAATGCGCTCGCGCGTCTTGGGACGCCGGGCCGGCGCACCTTCCACCGTCATGGCCGGCTACTCCTGTCATGTTTCGTCATCTGCATGTTTGCTTCGCTGGGTCTTAGGGGTAAGCCCTAGATCTGGCAATCCCGGTTGATTAATTAGGGTGAACACCCTAGTCTAGTCTGAAGGCAACACAAGCGCACCTTGATAATTCGGCGCGGCAAGCGTCCGGCCCGGTTTGGTCAACAGGAGACTATCGATGCTATCAGGCAACGCGGAACATCCGCATTCCCAGGCCCATGCCGGCACGTCGGCCGAAGCGTTGAAGGCGGGGCACGCCGCAAATGAAGGCGCGGCGCAACACGTCGATGTGCTGGTCGTTGGAGCGGGGCTTTCCGGTATTTGCGCTGGTTACCACCTGCAAACCAGTTGCCCCGGCAAGAGCTTCGCCATCCTGGAAGGGCGCGAGGCGATCGGCGGTACCTGGGACCTCTTTCGCTATCCCGGCGTGCGCTCGGACTCGGACATGTATACGCTCGGCTTCAGTTTCCGCCCCTGGCGCAGTGAAAAGTCGATTGCCGATGGCGACTCCATCCTGGCGTACATCCGGGGTACAGCGAGGGAATTCGGCATCGAGCGGCATATCCGCTTTGGCCACCGCGCCACGCAGGCGTCGTGGTCGACCGAGACCGCACGATGGACAGTCGAGGCAACGGCCGGTCCGCAAGGCACGCCGGTCCGTTTTACCTGCGGCTTTCTTTACCTGTGCAGTGGCTACTACGATTACGCCGATGGCTATATGCCAGGCTGGCCTGGCATGGAGCGCTTCGGCGGCAAGATCGTGCATCCGCAGCACTGGCCGTCTGACCTGGCGTATGACGGCAAGCGCGTGGTCGTGATCGGCAGCGGCGCGACCGCCGTCACGTTGCTGCCGGCGATGGCGGAGCGCGCGGCCCATGTGACCATGCTGCAGCGTTCGCCAACCTACATCGTGGCACGGCCGTCGAGCGATGCCGTTTCCGCATGGTTGCAGCGGCGTTTGCCGGCGGGGATGGCCCATCGTGTCACGCGCTGGAAAAACGTCTTGCTGGGCATGTATTTCTACAATCTGTCGCGCAAGAAGCCGGATCTGGTCAAGCAGAAAATCCTCAAGGGCGTGCGCGCGCAGCTCGGCCCGGACTACGATGTCGACAAGCATTTCACGCCGTCCTATAAGCCGTGGGACCAGCGGCTCTGCCTTGTGCCGGACTCCGATCTCTTCAAATCCATTCGCTCCGGCAAGGCGTCGGTAGTCACCGACCAGATCGAATCGTTCACCGAGACCGGACTGCAGTTGCGCTCAGGCGAGCGGCTCGATGCGGATGTCATCGTGACGGCCACCGGACTTCAACTGAAGGTGGCGGGCGGGATGAAGATCGAGGTGGACGGAACCCCGATGAACCCGGCGCAGGCCTTTATGTACAAGGGCATGATGTACAGCGACATGCCAAACCTGGCGGTCGCCATGGGCTATGTGAATGCCTCCTGGACCCTGAAGGCGGAATTGTCGTCGACTTACGTGTGCCGCCTGCTCAATCATATGGACGCGCATGGCCATGCGTGGTGCGCACCGCGCCGCACGGATCCCTCTGCCGGTGAGGAGTCTTCGTTGTCGCTGAGTTCCGGCTATGTCCGGCGTGCCAGCAACATTCTGCCCAAGCAGGGTTCCAGGCGGCCCTGGAAGGTCCACCAGAACTACCTGTTCGACCTGATGGCCCTGAAGTTCGGCAGGGTCGTGGACAGCGAGATGGCGTTCGGCGGCGCCGGCCCGGCGGTGGCTGCCGGTATGACCGCCGATTCCGTTAACAGTTGAAAGGATAGACGCAATGGCCATATTGATTGCCTGCATTGCCATCGGTGGGATTGTTTTGCTTGGGTTGGTGGTATTTACCGGACTCATTGCGCACAAGGTGGAAAAGGCGCTGCCGCCCAAGGGCAAGTTCATTGAGATTGATGGTGCCCGGCTTCATTACATCGACAAGGGCCAGGGCCCCGTCATTGTCATGGTTCACGGGTTGGGCGGGCAGACCGGGAATTTCTCGCACTCCTTGCTGGAGCGGCTGACCAGCCGGTTCCGCGTCATCCTGGTCGACCGGCCGGGTTCGGGGTACTCGACCAGGCCAGCGGCGATGTCGGCCCGCCTGAGCGTGCAAAGCGCGGTCGTGGCCAAGTTCATCCGGGCGCTCGGCGTGGAGAATCCCTTGCTGGTTGGGCATTCCCTGGGTGGCGCGGTTGCCCTGGGCGTTGCACTCGATCATCCCGGCGCGGTCGGCGGCCTCGCCCTGATCGCGCCGCTGACGCATCCGGTGGAGGGCGTGCCGCCCATGTTCCGCGCGTTGTCGATCTCGTCCGCCACGCTGCGTCGCGCCATCGCGTGGACATGGGCGGTACCCAGGTCCATCTTGCGCGGGCGGGCAATGCTCGAGCTGGTTTTCAGCCCCGATCAGCCGCCCAAGGATTTTGCGATTGCCGGTGGCGGGCTGCTTGGCCTGCGGCCCGGCAGTTTCTACGCCGCGTCGTCCGATATGGTCAGCGTGGCGGAGGATCTCCCCGGCATGGCGCAGCGCTACGCATCGCTGACCCTGCCGATCAGCATCCTGTACGGGACCGCCGACGCCGTACTTGACTGGCAGGCGCACGGCAAGGCGATGAGGGACAAGCTGCCGGCGCTGGATCTGGAACTCGTGCCGGGCGGGCACATGCTGCCGGTCACGATTCCGGATAAGGCCGCGGCGTGGGTCACGGCGGCTGCCGCGCGGCTCTGACGACGGCACCACCGGCGCGCGCGTAGCGCGCGCCAGCACCGCGGCTTAAGCGTCGATGGTGAAGCCGATCTCCTTGATAAATTCCCCCCAGCGCAAATAGTCTGCCTTGACCTGGGCGGCGAAGGCCGGCGGCGTGATGGCCTGCGGCGGCAGCACGCCGACCGCGAACAGCCGCTTGTGATAGGCCGGATCGGTCAGCACTTTCTGGATGGCCGCCGAGACCGCGGCGACGACATCCGGTGTCATGGCCTTGGGACCGAACAACGCAAAGTAGCCGCTCAATTGCTCCATGCCCGGAAATCCCTGCTCGCGGAACGTGGGAACGCCCGGCGCCATGTCCGAGCGTTCCGGCGTGGTGATGGCCAGAGCCTTGGTCTTGCCGGACTGGTACAGCGGCACCGCGGTGGTCAGCCCGTCGATCATCACTGGCACCACGCCGCCCACGAGGTCTTGCGTGGCGGGCGCCGAGCCTTTGTACAACACAGGCTCCAGCCTGCTGCCGGCGAGCTTGTTGAGCAGCAGCGGTCCAAAGTGCGACGACGTGCCCGGGCCGTAGGAAGCCGAATGCAGTGGCGCTTTGGCGCTCTTGGAATACGCGATCATCTCGGCAAGCGTGGAGAAGGGCGCGTTCTTGGTTGCCACCAGCAGGACCGGCGCGCGCGCCGCTTCGGCCAGTGCCGTCAGGTCCGTGAGGGGGTCATAGGGCACCTTGTTGATATGCGCGCCGGAGGTAGCCGAGGAGCCTAGCGTCATTAGCAGCGTGTGGCCATCCGGTTTGGCGCGAATCACGTCCAGCGTCGCGGGTATGGTGGCGCCGCCGGGCTTGTTTTCCACGACCACCGACAGGCCGAGGGACTTGCCAAGGAAGTCTGCGAACAACCGCGCCACCACATCGGTACCGCCGCCGGCGGGATAGGCTACGACCAGGCGCAGCGGACGGCTCGGCCAGCTATTGGCAAACGCGGGGGCAGAGCCGACAGCCGCGGCGGCTACCGCGGCGGTAAGGAAATGACGACGATCCATGCTTGTGCCTCCTGACGGTGATGAGCAGATAAATGCTCTTTTTATTGCGTAAGGAAGATACTCATGGAGGAGGGGCCGATGATGGAATCGGGCGATACCCTTCCCATGACGGCGTGCATGAATGTATGGGTGGCCCGGGCCGGGCCCCTGGCGTTATTACGCCAGGCCGGCCATGCTAGGATCCTGTCTCCGATTCAAAGTGAGCAAATGATGTCGACTGCCTTCCAGATACACAATCCAGCCCCGTCCGAAGATGGCGAACTCATCGGCTTCTCCATCGTGGCGGACGGCGTGGCTGGCAGCGGCTTTGTGTCGCGTTCGGCACTCGATGCGCTGGCCCAGGGCCAGATCGGTAGCCACCTGGGTATTTTCGAGCGGAATCTTGGCCGCATCCAGGAGGCTGCATGGGCGAAATGGTCCGCGGATCGCTCACTGAACCCCTTGATGCTGGAAGAGCACGACTTCTGAAACGTTCGACTGGCGATTTGCCTGGATGCCTGGCGCCAGGCACATGCCGGCCCGGGATTGGCGACTCGCGTGGGTCAGGTCTGGGAGAACGTGCGCACGAGCTTGGTCTTGAGCGGCCAGGGGCGGGCCGCGAGGATCCAGATGCAGAGCAGCGGGCCGATGAGCGGGATCAGCGCCAGGTAGGCGTACAGCCCACCAAAATGCGCAGCCTTGAAGACCTTCCTGAACGGGAAGAACCACAAAGCTTCGAAGAGTAAAAATCCGAGAACGTAATACGTCATGGTCATGCTTCCTGTACGGCTGGCCGGCGTGGCATCTGCGCCGCGCTGCAGCATTGTAGAGTCCCTTTGCTGACTCATAATCCCGCCGCTTCGGGGGATTTTGGAGAGCGGCTCGTCCATGACTGTGTAGTATTCGCGTGATTTACCGCAGCGCCCGCTGTGCCACGGCAACCAGCGCCACACCCACGCAGGCGAAGGCCAGCAGCGCGAAGAGATTACTCACCGCAATCAACTGCGCCTGTTGGTCGATCAGTGCCGACCAGCGTGTCAGCGTGGCGGCATCGAAGCCGTCGGGCAGGTCGAACGGGGTGATCCGGGCCACCAGTTGCGTGCGCGCCAGTGCCTCGCCGTACTGGAGCCACAGGCTGGCTACGCCGGTGCCGCCGGCCGTTGCGATCTGGCGCATGATGTTCTTGAACTGATACGCGTGCGCAAAATCCTCGACGCTGAAGTCCGCATAGGTCAGGCCTGCCACCAGTGCCAGGATGAAGGGCGTGGTCAGGCTCTGCAGCATCAGGGCCGGCAGCAGGACGGCCATGGATGCCCCCGGCATCATCCGCTGCCTCAGCAGCCACGCCGCGCCGGCAAACATGAAATAGCCCAGGGCGATGTAGCGCCGCTGCCCCTTCAGTCTCGTGCCCGCATAGGTAAAGGCGCAAAGACCCGCAAAGCCGATCAGCCCGGTGATGGTCAGGACCTTGCCCGTGGTCTGGAACGTGAAGCCCAGCGGGGACTGCAGCGTGCTGGGCACCACATATCCCCACAGTCCGTTGAGGAAGTAGTACAGGGTGTAGAAGCCTAGCCCGACCAGGTAGCGGCGGCCGAACAGCAGCTTGGGATTGAGCCAGGGATCGGGATGGCGGTGCTGGTGGATGAAGACACCCGCAACAAGCGCCAGTCCGACAAGAGGGGTGATGGCCACCGATGGCGAACTGGTCAACTCATAGAAGCGCAGGTCGCCCAGCCCGTGCAGCAGGACCAGCGCGCCCGTGCCCAGCAAGATCACTGTGATCCAATCCATGCCGCCGACGTCCACTTCCCACGGTGCAAGCGATGCCGCGAGCCGTCGTGGATACGAGACGAGCACCAGCAGGATCGCCGCGGCCGACATGCCTGCCTGTACCGCGAAGATCATCCGCCAGCTCGCATCCTCCACCAGCACCGCCGTGAGCCACGGGGCCAGCGCCGCCAGCCCCATGCCGCCGGCACTGAAGCCGAGAAAGAGAGGGCGGCGCTCTTCGCGGGCCGCCACCAGCTGGATGATGATGCGTGAGGCGGTGAACAAGCCGCCGGCGCCGAGACCTTGCACGGCGCGTGCCAGGCTCAGTTCCAGCGGCGTATTGCAAACGGTGCACAGCACGGCGCCCACGGTGGCGATGGCCAGGCCGAGCAGGGTATAGCCGCGATAACTGATGTCTTGCGCGATACGCCGCAGCACCAGGTTGGCGGCCATGGCCGCGGCGGCATAGGACGTGAGGCTCCAGAGAAAATCCTCCGGCGAGGCGTGGATGCCGCCCCGGATGTGCGTACCGGCGACGCCCATCATGGATGACGCCACGAAATCCACGCCAGTAGCGCAGCCCAGCGTGAACGCAAAGAGATATACCTGCGCCGGTGACAGATCGGGGTGCTTGGCCAACATCGCGCTGCCAGTTGTCATGACGGTCTCAACCATCGCGTGAATGCAATCCGCGGTCCGGTCCGCTCGCATCTGGAGCGGAGGCAAGTCGGGCCGAAGCTCCGTGCGGCGAGCGCCTTCCAACGCCGGGGACCCGCTGCGATGACGGCCAGATTTCCCAGTATCGGCCAACTTTTCCCAGTATCGGCCAAATGAGCGGAGCGCCCAAGCCGAACATCCGGAGCGTGTTTCAGGACCGCGGCCTGGCGCGCCCCGGCATTGGTTCGCTTCCCCGCATTGTTCATCGTGGATCAATTGACAAGTACCGTGCTCCGGAACATCATCGCTCGGGGAAAACACAAGCACCTCTGCGCGGGGATGTCGTCCGTTAGTAGGCGATAGCGCGGAGAAGGTAGCCATTCCGACGAGGAACCGGGGTCATGATGATTTCGCTACGCCGAATGACGAGTGCGCTTGCGCTCGGTTTGCTGTTGTCCGCCTGTGCCACGGGCCCGCAATCGCGCGACGTGCCGCAAGCATCCTCGCTTCCGTCCGATGCGGCCAACAAGGCTTTGTCGACCGAGGTATTTGTCTGCGCTTATCCACTGGTGCTGATGGACGTCACGCGCGAAGTCATGACAGCGCGCACGCCTGTTAATACGTTCTCGCACAAGCGCAGCTTCCCGGATGCTTCCTTCTCCGATGTGGTAAGCCCAAATGCCGACACGCTTTATTCGACGGCATGGCTGGACTTGTCCGCAGAGCCGGTGATCCTGTCGCTGCCCGATACACACGGCCGTTATTACCTGATGCCGCTGATGGACGCATGGACCAATGTCTTCGCGTCTCCGGGCAAGCGCAGCACCGGTACCAAGCGGGCTGTGTTTGCCGTAACGGGGCCTAAATGGAAAGGCACATTGCCAGCGGGTGTAAAGGAAATTCGCGCCCCCACGGATATGGTGTGGCTGATTGGCCGTACCCAGACCAACGGCAAGCAGGATTACGCGGCGGTCCGCCACTTGCAAGACCAATATCGGCTGATGCCGCTCTCGGCATGGCAGCGGGGTGGCAAGGCGCGGCCCAAGGCCACGCAGCCGAGCCTGACCGAAGCGGTTGCCGTGGACGTGGAGACGCCACCGGTGGAGCAGGTGGCAGCCATGGACGCGCAGGCGTTCTTCACGCGTTTCGCGGCGCTGCTGCCCGCCAACCCGCCCGCGGCGGCGGACGCCGCCATGGTGGAATCGATCAAAAAGCTCGGCATCGTCCCGGGCATGCCATTCTCCGTGACTGCGATGGAGCCCTCGACGGCGCGCGCGGTGCAGGAAGGCGCCACGACCGCCCTGGCGGGCATCGTCGCAGCCGCCAGGCGCGGCGGCGAGCCAGGGAGTCAATGGACCGTGCACCGAGATCTCGGCAATTACGGCACGTCCTACGGTAAGCGTGCTGTGGTGGCCTGGGTGGGGCTGGGCGCCAACTTGCCGGAGGATGCGCTCTACCCCAGCACGCGCGTGGATGCCACGGGCCAGCCGCTGAGTGGCGCGCATCGCTACCGGATGCATTTCAACAAGGGCCAGATGCCGCCGACCGATGCCTTCTGGTCATTGACCCTCTATAACAGCAAACAGGCATTCGTCGCCAATCCCCTTGGCCGCTACGCCATCGGCGACCGCGACCGGCTCAGGTATAACCGCGACGGCTCGCTCGATATTTTTATCCAGAATGCGCGCCCGCCGGGCCGCGGCGTCGCCAACTGGCTGCCGGCGCCGCCAGACGCCTTCAACCTGATGCTTCGCGTGTACTGGCCCCGGCAAGCGATGCTGGACGGTGCATGGAACGCGCCCGCCGTGGAACGGGTGGATTGATTTCCGGGCGGATCCGGCCACCGGAATGAGAAAAACCCGCCAAGGCGGGTTTTTCTCATCAGGATGCCAGCGAACTGCCTGCCGGCTCAGAACTTGTATTTGATGCCGGCGTAGAGCGCGCGGCCGGAGCCGGGGTAGAACACCATGGTGTTTGCGGTCCGGGCATCGGTCACGGTGCTGAAGTCGCTCACATAACGCTTGTTGCCGAGGTTGCGCGCATCGAGGAAGACTGTCACGCCGCGCTGGAATTCATAACTGGCTTGCAGGCCAAACAGCGCGTAGCCGGGCGCGCGCAACGTGTTGGCGTAGTCGACATAGGCGCCGCCCGGCACCCAGTCGATGGTGCCGGCCACGCGCAGCCCGGCCGCACGGCTGTAGGCGATGGTGGTGCGCAGCACGTGCTCGGGCACGCCGGCGATGCGGTTATTGCCGTACTGCGGATCGTTGTCGAAGCGGAAGTCGCTGTAGTTCCACAGTTGCGACAGCGTGAGCTTGTCGCCCGAGCCGAACACGTTTTGCAGCACGTCGCCCGAGACGCCAAGCTCCACGCCTTGCAGCGTGGTGCGGTTGGCGTTGAAGGTGGCAGCCGGGATATTCGGGTTTGTGGTGTATTGCAGCAGCTGGTCGCGTACCAGCGAGCGGTACGCCGTCACGTCCCAGGAGAATCGCTCGCGCTTGCCGCGCGTGCCCAGTTCCAGCGTCCAGCCGTGCTGGGCGCTCAGCGGCACGAAGCGGGTGGTGGCAGCGAAGGTCTGGGTCAGGTCGGTGAAGTCAGGTACGTCCGCGCTGCGCGTGATATCGGCAAAGGCCTGCACGTCGCGAACCGGCTCCCACAGCACGCCGAACTTGGGATTCACGCCGCTGTAGGTGATGCTGTCGGACTTGGCCGTGGGGTCGGCCGGCAGGCCACCGTAGTCGTGGTAACTGCGGACATTTCGATAGGCCTTGGCGCCCGCCATCAGCGCGACAGTGGGCGTTACGTAAAGGCGGTCTTCAAGGTAGGCTTCATAGTTATAGGCGTCCTGCGCGGCGTTGAGCGTCTGGGCCCCACGGTTGCCCGCGTTGTTGATGTACTGGCGTGCGTCGTTGTTGCCACCGAAAAAGCGCGCGCCGACGATAAGCTGGTTGCGCAGGCCGCCAATGGTTTGCGTGCCTGTGTAGCGCGGGGCGAAGCCATAGGTCCAGGAGTCCTGGTCGATGACCTGGAAGATCGGGTGGTACAGGCTCTTGTGGATGACCCAGGTGGTGAAATCGAGCTGGCCGCTGTCGAGCTTGACGGTGGTCACGTTGGCAATGCGTTCCGTACGCGTATTGCGCGCCTGGTCGCCGGCCACCGCGGCGGGCGAGGCCTTCGTCGGATTGTTCAGCGCATCGGACAGCGACAGCGAGCCGGGCAGCTTCTGGTCGACGATATAGGCACCGAGGTAGAAGCGCGTTTCCACCGCCGGGCTGAAGCGGTAGCCAAAGTTGGCATTGAACTGCTCATACTGGCCGCGCTCATGAGCGCGGTAGCCATCGGCGTGGTTGACGCTCAGGTTGGCCAGGAAATCGAAAGCGCCGATCTGGCGCGAGACCTGGCCGCTGGCGCGCACGGTGCCGAAGCTGCCGCCGTCCGCGCGCAACTGGTTGGGCGCGTCGGCGGTCAGCGCGGTGGGCGTGGTGAAGTTGATGGCGCCGCCCAGCGTGGTGCTGCCATAGGCCAGCCCGTTGCCGCCCTTGTAGATTTCCGCGGCGCTCAGGCCGAGCGGGTCGATCTGGTAAAAATCGCCGCTGCCATCCGCGAAGTTGGTGGGAATGCCGTCCTGCAGGATTTCGAGGCCGCGCGTGTGATAGCCGCGCGCAATGCCCGACCCTCGAACGGATAGCCGGAGTTCCTGGCCGTAGCGCTCCTGCACATAAACCCCTGGCGCATCCTTGAGAACATCGCGCAGGTTGCTGGCGTAAGTGTCGCTGTAGGACGCAGCGTCGACGAAGCCTACCGAGCCGGCCGTCTGGTCCAGCGCCTGTTTCTGCTGCTGGACATTCGGCACGGTCAGCGATCCGGGCGCCATGGCTGTCACGGTGGTGATGGGCAGTGTGGCAGCGGCATCCGCCGGGGCTGGACTGGCGGCTTGTGCGAGGGCGGCGCTGGTGAATGCCGCGGCGGGCAGGGCGGCGGCACGCCGCTTCCAGTGTCTGGCTCGTTTCATGTTTTCCCTTGTGGCGCCGGACCTGCTTTGGGCCGCGCCTTTTCGTCGTGCTTGGATAGGCGCGTACGATACGGAAGACCCCCTGCCGCGCGCTATGTGACACAGTGCCGCATTAATTGCACCAGGGCACATCCAGGCGATGTGGACGGCAGGGCGAAGCCGTTCCTTTTACCCGTCGGGAAACAAAAAACAGCCAACTTTCCGGCATGCTTCGCACACCGGAAAGTTGGCTGACGTATTTGCTAATTCGATTTAATTCGATCTAATTCAATCTAAACCGGCTTCATTCGATGCCGGTTGCTCAGGCCGCGTGGCTCACGCAATCGACACAGCCCGCTGCGTGGCCCGTGCCATGCTGTGCCGCGTGCCCGCCGAGGCCCGCCCGGCGGGTGGTGCGCTGCCAGGTGGTGGCGCCCTTCTTGCCGATCTGCTCGCGCAGGCTGCGCGCGGCGGCCACCATATTGGCCAGCGCGGCTTCGGTTTCCGGCCAGGCGCGCGTCTTCAGCCCGCAGTCCGGATTGACCCACAGGCGTTGCGGCGGGATGACCTCGCAAGCCCGTTCGAGCAGGTGCGTGATGGCTTCGACGCTCGGCACGCGCGGCGAGTGGATGTCGTACACGCCCGGTCCGATCTCGTTGGGATAGTCGAAGGCACCGAAGCCTTCGAGCAGTTCCATGGCCGAGCGCGAGGTCTCGATGGTGATCACGTCGGCATCCAGCGCGGCGATGGCAGGCAGGATGTCATTGAATTCGGCATAGCACATATGCGTGTGGATCTGCGTTTCGTCCGCCACCGATGCGGCCGAGATCTTGAACGCGTGCACCGCCCATTCCAGGTACGCGGCCCAATCGCCCTTGCGCAGCGGCAAGCCTTCGCGCAAGGCGGGTTCGTCGATCTGGATGATGCGGATGCCGGCCTGCTCCAGATCGGAGACTTCATCGCGGATGGCCAGCGCGAGTTGCAAAGTGGTGGTGGCGCGCGGCTGGTCGTCGCGCACGAAGGACCATTGCAGCATGGTGACGGGCCCCGTCAGCATGCCCTTCATCGGACGCTCGGTCAGTGATTGCGCATAGCGCGTGGTTTCCACCGTCATCGGCTCGGGGCGGTACACATCGCCGTAGATCACGGGCGGCTTGACGCAGCGTGAACCATAGCTCTGCACCCAGCCGTTCTCGGTGAAGGTGTAGCCGCACAGTTGCTCGCCGAAATACTCGACCATGTCGTTGCGCTCGGCTTCGCCGTGCACCAGCACGTCGAGTCCCAGGGCTTCCTGTTTGCGCACCGCGGTCTCGATTTCCGCGCGGATGCGTTGCAGGTAGTCCAGCGCGCCAATGTCGCCTCGGCGGTAGGCGGCGCGCGTCTGGCGGATCGCGGTCGTCTGCGGGAAGGAGCCGATCGTGGTGGTCGGCAGCGCCGGCAGCTGCAGCGCGGCGCGCTGGCGTTCGATGCGGGCCTGGAAGGGGCTTTTGCGTTTCGCCATGGCGGCGCTGACCGCCGCGACGCGTGCCTGCACCTGTTGGTTGACCACGCGGCGCGAGCTGCGGCGCGAGGCGAGTGCGGCATCGGTAGCGGCAAGCTCGGCGGCGACTGCGGCCTCGCCTTCATTCAGCGCGCGCGCAAGCACATTCACTTCGGCCAGCTTTTCGGTGGCGAAGGCCAGCCAGGTCTTGATCTCCGCATCGAGCTTGTGCTCGGCATCGAGAGAAACCGGCACGTGCAGCAGCGAGCAGGACGGCGCGACCCACAGGCGCTCGCCGAGTTCGGCGTGCAACGGCGCCAGCGCGGCCAGCGCGCGGCGCAGGTCGGTGCGCCAGATATTGCGGCCGTCGATCACGCCGGCGGACAGCACCGCATTGGCCGGCAGCACCTTGCGCCAGGCGTCGAGCTGCTGCGGCGCGCGCACCAGGTCGATGTGGAAGCCTTGCACCGGCAGGGCGGCAGCGCGTGCCGCGTGGTCGGCGGCGCTGTCGAAATAGGTGGCAAGGAGCAGCTTTACGCCGGATCCGGCCAGTTCGGCATAGGCGCCGTCATACGCATCGAGCCACGCCGGCTCCAGGTCCAGGCACAGCGCCGGCTCGTCGATCTGCACCCATTCGATGCCACGCTCGCGCAGGCGGGCCAGGATGCGGCCATAAGCGGCCACCAGGCCGGGCAGCAGGCTCAGGCGGTCGAAGCCATCCACGTGGGTCTTGGACAGCCACAGGTAGGTGAGCGGCCCGATCAGCACTGGCTTGGCCGTCAGGCCCAGCGCCAGCGCTTCTTCCACTTCATCGAAGAACCAGTCCACGCCGCCATCGAAGCGGGTGTCGGGTGCGAGTTCGGGGACCAAGTAGTGGTAGTTGGTGTCGAACCACTTGGTCATTTCCATGGCGGGCTGCGCCTTGTTGCCGCGGGCCAGTTCGAAATATCGTGCCAGGCTCAGTTGCCTGGGGTCGAAGCCGAAACGCGCGGGCAGGGCGCCAAGCAACGCACTCAGGCTCAACACCTGGTCGTAGTAGGCGAAGTCGCCCACCGCGACGCTGTCCAGCCCGGCTTGCGCCTGCGACTGCCAGTGGCGCTGGCGCAGCCCGGCCGCCACCTGGCGCAGGCTGGCTTCGTCGGTTTCGCCGCGCCAGAAGGCCTCCTGGGCGAACTTCAGTTCGCGCTGCGCGCCGATGCGGGGAAAGCCGGGGATATGGGTGCGTGCCATGCAATGCTCCGTATGTGAGATGTGACGATGGCGCCCAGTTTGGAATCCGGAGTAAAATGAATCAAGCGATAAGATTTAATCAACGTATGAATCAGTTTCATATCAATCCGACCAGGCGCTGCCCGGCCCAACGCAGGAGCCAGCCTTGATCGAAGTCAGGCACCTGCGCTCCCTGGTGGCGATCGCCGAGTCAGGCAAGCTGGCCTCGGCCGCCGAACGCGTGCATGTGAGCCAGTCGGCGCTGTCCCACCAGATCAAGGGCATTGAGGCGCACTACGGCCTGCCGCTGTTCGACCGTACCCGCCAGGGCCTGCGCTTTACCCCGGCCGGCGAACGGCTGCTGGTGCTGGCGCGCGAGACGCTTGCCGCCATCAGCACGGCCGAACGCGATCTCGCCCGGCTCAAAGGCGATACGCGCGGGGAGTTGCGCATCGTGCTGGAGTGCCATACCTGCTTCGACTGGCTGATGCCCGTGATGGACGAGTTCCGCCGGCGCTGGCCGGAAGTTGAGGTGGACCTGGTGGCAGGTTTCCACGCCGATCCGCTGGCCTTGCTGGCCGAGGGGCGCACCGACATGGTCATCGGCTCGCTGCCGCCGGCCAAGCGCGGACTGGCGGTGGCGCCGCTGTTTCGCTTCGAGATTCTGGCGGTGATCGCCAACGAGCACCGGCTGCGCAACAAGCGCCGGATCGAGGCGGCCGACCTGGCCGGCGAAACCCTGATCACCTACCCGGTGCCGGAGCAGCGCATCGACCTGATCCGCGAAGTGCTGGAGCCCGCCGGCATCAAGCTGCAGCGGCGCACGGCCGAGCTGACGGTGGCGGTGCTGCAACTGGTGGCCAGCCGCCGCGGCGTGGCTGCGCTGCCCAACTGGGGCGTGAAGAACTACGTCGACCACGACTATGTGCTGGCCAAGCGAATTGGCGCCAAGGGTTTGTGGAGCGAGTTGTATGCGACCACGCCGGCCGCGCTGGCGGAGCGGCCCTATGTGCGCGACTTTGTCTCTATCGTGCGCGATACCTGTGCCGCCGAGCTGGACGGGATCGAACTGCTGCCGGAGCTTGCATAGCGAGGACAGCAGCGTGCGGCGCCGCTACTGCACCAGTTGCCCGCTGCGCTCCGCCACGCCGATGCGTGCCTCGGTGCCCGCATTGAACTGCAGGAAATCCGCTTCGATGCCATCGCTGAAGATCACGCCGGACTCGGGCATCAGCGAGCGCAGCACGATCCGCTCGCCGCGCGGGATGTCGCCATACACCAGGGTGGCATCGGTGGCGCGGCTGGGAAAGGGCTCGCGCACGGCGAATACCAGCCGGTCGGTGTCCCACGGCAAGGCCTGATACGGTGCGTCCGCCTGCGCGATGGCGCGCGCGCCGGTGACGATGCTCTTGAGCCAGGCCGTAGAGCCGAGCCCGGTCGAGACAATGACCCCGCTCGACGATTGCACTTCGCATTGCGTGCCGAGCCGGACCTCATAACGCGCCGAGGTGTGGCTGCGCGGGCCGATAAAGAAGTCGTTGACCGCGTACAGCACCTGCTGGTCCGACAACTCGGCGCGCGCCATGGTGACTGGCCGGGCAGGGCGGCGATCCTGCATCGTCTCGGCCAGCACGCGCGCGAGGTCGCCAGCCTGGAACGGCAACAACACGCCGTCATAGCGCGCCGGGTCGGGATTCACGCCGAGCAGCGGCTGGCCATTGAGGTACTTCATGGTGTTGGCGACAAGGCCGTCCTGGCCCAGCGCCACGACGATGTCGTCCGGACCGAACAGGAAATTAGGCAGGAACTGGCGATCCACCACCTGCCTACGCAGGTAGCGCGACAGCACGGCGGCGACCTGCTCGCGCGCGGCCAGGTAGGTGTCGTGCTCGCGCCGGTAATCGGTGATGTCCGCGCCCAGGTGCTCCAGGTAGAAGCGTGCCTGCGCCAGTGAGTGGTAGCGCGCCAGCAGTTCTTCCAGCCGCGTCTTGCGCGTCACCAGCACTACCTTGCGATCGGCGGCTGTGCCCATGTGTCTTGCTCCCTTTGTCCCGTATGGTCTCAGCCGCGGCCCTTGGCCTGCGGCGCCAGCAGCGACTGCAGCAGCTCCGGCGACATGTTCAGCTGCCCGATCCGCTCCGCCTTGTCGGCAATGCCGCCAAAGGCCTGCGCGATCAACTGGCCGGGGGCCATGCCCGATGCGGCCAGCGCCTGCACGATGCGCGCGTCTGCGCCCTGCAGCGCCTGCATCACGGCGCCAAGGCGGTGTGCCTCGGCCTCGGCGGTGGTGCGGGTGTTATCGGCCTCCAGGCCCACGAATTCCTTGCGGCGCGCTTCCAGCGCGATCTGCGCTTCCATGCCACTGGCTTCGAGTTCGGCCTGCTTCTTTTGCACCGCGGCTTCGGCTTCCATCTGCGTCTCGCGGATGGTGCGCTGCTTGAGTTCCACGGCGACTTCGGTGTCGAGCTCGCTTTCCTTGATGGCGCGTTCGTTTTCCACCGCGGCGTTACGGCGCGCGTAGATGGCGTCGTCGGCGGCTTTCAGGATTTGTTCGCGGACTTCGGCTTCCAGGGCGCGCGCGGTTTCGGCGCGCGGCTTGACGGCCACCATCGAGAACGAGAGGATTTCCAGCCCTAAAGCGAGCACGTCCGGCTGGCTCTTGAGCGCGCCTTCGACCTGGCGCGCCATGCGGTCCGAGGACTGCAGGGCGGAACGCAGCGTTTCCGCGCTCACGGCCTGCTGCACCAGCACTTCCACCACGCCTTCGACGCGGGTGCGCAAGTTCTGCGGATCCTCGGAAATGTAGTTGCGGCCGTCCGGCTTGAGCGCGAAATTAAGCATGGCGGCTGTTTTGCGCGGCTCGGTGATGCGATAGGAGAGATTGCCCTGCACCGTGACGGACTGGAAGTCAGTGGTGATCAGCTCGAAGATGTAGGGCAGGATCTGGCTGCCCACCGGCACCGCCACCAGCGAGGTGGTGGGCGCGTAGTAGTAGAACGACTGGCCGCTGCCTTCGCGGACGATCTTGCCGCTCTTCATCTGCATCAGGTAGGTGGTGGGGTCTGCCTTGATGAATCGGATGCCGAACATGGTGGTCCTTTCGCGTGGTGTCTTTGGTTGCCCGCATTCGGTGGCGGGTATTAAGTGTGTCTGTGCCACTAATATAAGTGGGGCTGTGACACTTGTCAATTTATAATCCGGCCTGAACAGCCTGCCGCAAGGAGCGCACAGCCCTATGACGAAGCCCGCCGCGCCCGCCTTCGGGCGCCCGCTGACCACCGTGGACGTGGTCATTCTTACCATCCGTGCCGGGGCCTTGCAGGTGCTGCTCGTGCAGCGCCCGCAGCTGCCAGGCGAGCCTTTCCCCGGGCAATGGGCCCTGCCGGGCGGTTTCGTGGACATCGAACGGGATCAGAATCTGCAGGGGTGCGCGCTGCGCAAGCTGGCGGAGAAGACCGGAGTGAATAGCCCGTACCTGGAGCAGGTGGGCAGCTGGGGCAGCGCCACGCGCGATCCGCGCGGCTGGTCCACCACCCATGTGTACATGGCCTTGCTGGCCGATGCCACCCTGGCCCCGCAGAAGGGCGGCAATGCCGCCGACCTGCGCTGGGCGCCGGTGGAGGGCGACGGCGTGTCCGTGCCGCTGGCCTTCGATCACGCCGACCTCCTGGGCGCGGCGCTTGGGCGCGTGCGCGGCAAGACCGAATACACTTCGCTGCCCGCGCACCTGTTGCCGCCGGACTTTACGCTTGGCGAGCTGCAGCACGTCTATGAACTCGTGCTGGGCCGGCCGCTGGAGAAAAAGGCTTTCCGGACCCGCATGCTGGCGGCGGGCCTGTTGGAAGAGCTCGGCACGCAGAAGGAAACCGGGCGGCGCCCGGCTTCGCTCTATCGGCTGCGAGAGCAGTCCGGGCTGGTCTATTTCACGCGGAGTTTCGAGCAGCGCGAGCGCGCGTGAATGCCCGCTGGCTACGTTGGCGCCGGATCCGATCGAAGGGCCGGGGTGCCCATCACGGTATCGTCGATGGGAAAGTGCAATATCGCCGCCAGCAGCCCGGCGGCTGCCGTGGCGCCCCATACCAGCGAATAGGAACCGGTCACGTCAAAGACGAAGCCGCCAAGCCATGCGCCCAGGAACGAGCCGGCCTGATGGCTCAGGAAGCAGACGCCGAACAGCGTTCCCAGGTGGCGTGTGCCGAAGATCTTCGCCACCAGCCCGCTCGTCAGCGGCACGGTCCCCAGCCAGGTCAGACCCATCACGGCGGCGAAGATAACCACCGAGGCAGAGGTCTTCGGCAGCAGCAGGAAGGCTCCGATGGCCACGCACCGGACCAGGTAGAGCCAGCCCAGCACGTACTGCTGGCGAAAGCGTCCGCCCAGCCAGCCACATGCCCAGCTTCCCAGCATATTGAACAGCCCGATCAGAGCCAGCGCCGTCGCTCCCAGTCCCATGGGCATATGGCAAAGCGTCAGGTAGCCCGGCAAATGCGTGGCGATAAAGGCAAGCTGGAATCCGCAGGCGAAGAAGCCAATGGTGAGAAGGCGATAGCCGCGGTGCCGGCACGCCCTGGACAAGACCTCCCGCAGGGAAAACGCCTGCGGCTCCGTCACAGGCGCGCGGCACGCATCCCGGCGGTCCAGCAGGATCCCGAATGGCGCCACCACGAGCATCAGGAGCGCGAATACGAACAGCGACGCCGATACGCCCGACGTTTCCCGCACCGCCTGGGCAAGCGGGACCATGATGACCTGGCCGAGCGATCCGCCGGCACTCGCCAGGCCCATCGCCATGCTGCGCTTCTCGGGGGATGCCATGCGGCCGACCGCCGACAGGACGACGCCGAAGCTGGTGCAACTGATCCCGATACCGAACAGCAGGCCGATGCCGACGACAAGCATGGCGCCCGACGGCGCCATGGCCGCGAGTGCCAGGCCGGCGGCAATGCTGACCGCGCCGGCGGCAACCACCGGCGCGGACCCATATCGGTCGGCCGCGGCACCCGCGAACGGTTGCGCGAATCCCCACGCCAGATTATGAAGCGCGATCGCGAACGCGATCACGGTGACCGGCATCCCGCGGTCGAAGGACAGTGGCCCGATAAATAGCCCGAAGGTCTGCCGGATACCCATGACGACGCTCAGGATGAGCGCCGCCGACACAACGACGAGCGTTGCCTGGTGCTTCAAAGATGCAGCTTGCCTGCTGGTTGCCGTCAACATGGTGTTTGGCCCTCCTCGTGCCGCCAATACTGGCAGCGGATGGGCGATGCGGCAAAGGAAAAGATCTTGACGACAGGTGAGGGAAATTCACCTGTGATATCGCGGATCGATGCGCGATGCGCCGGCTTTGCCAGTGGCTTTGCTATTGGCTTGAAACGGTGGCTGAGGCGCTGCCCTCGAAGGCCCCGGCTTCGCTCAGCAGCCACTGCCTAAAGCCGGAGAGGTCGGGCCGGTGATCCGCGCCCGCCGCACTTACCAGCCAGTAGGCGGTCTGGGCGGAGATCACTTCGGGCCCGATTTCGACCAGCGCCCCGCTGGCGAGATCGCTGTCGACCAGCGGCCGTCTGCCCAGCGCGACGCCAAGGCCCGCGCTGGCCGCTTCGAAGGCCAGCTGGATCGTATCGAAGCGCAAACCGCCGGATGACGCGATCCCGGCAACGCGCGCGGCATCCAGCCACGCCTGCCAGTCTTCGCTCGCGGAGTTGACGTGGATCAGCGTCGCGCGCCGAAGATCCATGGTGCCGTTCGCATCGAGCAAGCTGTCGCGATAGGCCGGGCTACATACCGGGACCAGCTGCTCGCCGAACAGCCGGGTCCAGCAAGCGCCAGCGGTGGCGGCCCGGCTCATCCGGATGGCGAAATCGAACCCGTCGGCGGGAAAGCCGACCAGTCGCTGCGAGGTGTCGACGGTGACATTGATATCCGGCCACCGCGCGCGAAAGCCATGCAGGCGCGGCAACAGCCATCGCGATGCCAGGGTGGGCGCGCAGCTCACGGCGATCGTGCGGTTTTCCCGTTGGTTCGGCAGGCGCTGTGTCCCGGTTTCGAGCAGGGAGAATGCCTTGGACACATAGGTCAGGTAGTCCGCGCCCGCTGGCGTCAGGGACAGCCCGCGGGGCTCGCGGATAAAGAGCTCGACGCCGAGCGACTGCTCCAGTCCGACGATCCCGTGGCTCACCGCGCTTGGCGTGACGCTCAACTCCGCGGCAGCGAGCTTGAAGCTCTGATGCCGCCCGGCGGCTTCAAAGAAGCGAAGGGATGAGAGCGGTGGCAAACGACGTGGCATGACGCATTCCGAACGACCGGCTGGCACGGTATCCGCCGCGATGTGGAGGCACCGCGGCGCTGGAGACGGCGCCCGGAGCGGGCGTCACCGAGCCGCGCGCTGACCATTTCCGGCATCGGCGGCTCAGATGCATTCTAGCGAAGATTCCATGGCGACCGGCTGCGCCGCCGGTACGGCGCGTTTTGCCGGCACGGGGACATCCGGTACTTCCAGCACTTCCAGCACGTCGAGCACATCGGCGCCGTTTTCCAGCCGCTTGACGAACAGATCCAGCAGGTTCGCATCGCCGGCGGCGACCGACAGCGTGAGCTGGTGGGGCGCCGCCGCGTGGCCAAAGCGCATGTCTAGCAGGCGCAGCCCGGTACGGCGGGCGTTGGCGAGCGTCCATTCGATGGCGCTGAAAAGGTCGCTGCGTTCGAGTTGCACTGCGAGGTTCAGGGTAGGCATGGCGTCGGCACCGGTGGGAGAGTCGGGGGTGAAGTTCATGCAGCAAATTTACCAGCGAGGCATCAGAATGAGCTTCTTTATTGTCTGCGGTTTTGCGCAATATGGAGATGAAGTATCTATCTATGTTAGATTAAGGGGTAAATCTATCTCTTGTGGTGGCAAAAACCGTGGCAACCTCCCCGAAGCTCGATGAAACGGACCGGCGCATCTTGCGCGCGTTGCGGCGCGATGGCAGGCTCTCCAATCTCAAGCTGGCCGAGCAGGTCGGCTTGTCGCCCACGCCCTGCTGGAACCGCGTGCGTGCCCTGGAGGAAAGCGGGGTGATCGAGGGCTATGCGGCGCTGCTGAACCAGAAAGCGCTCGGCTTGCCCGATACCGTGCTGATCGAAGTCACGCTGGACCGGCACGATGACGACATGCTGGATCGCTTCGGCGAAGCGCTGGCCGAACTGCCGGAAGTGATGGAAGCCTACCTGCTGACCGGCGAATACGATTACCTGATCAAGGTGGCGGTGGCGGGCACCGAAGGCTACGAGGAGTTCCTGCGCCACAAGCTCTACAAGCTGCCGGGTTTGCGGCACAGCCATTCCACCTTCGTGCTGCGTTGCATGAAGCGGGAGCCGTCGGTCGCGCCTTGAGAGCGCTTCAGGCGTCAGGCTGGTCCCAGGTATCGGTGGACATCATGGCTGCCAGCGGGCGCCCCTGCCGCCAGCCTTCCACTTCCAGCATCGGCGCGGGATAGAAGGCCTGCACCGGCCCCAGGCAAAGAATGGCGATAGGCTGCGCGCCCGGCGGCAGTTTCAGCAGCGTGGCGAGCGCGTCTGGCGCGAACATCGAAACCCAGCCCAGCCCGAGATTCTCCACACGCGCCGCCAGCCAGAGGTTTTCAATGGCGCAGGCGGCGGAGCAGAGCGCCATCTCACGCGGCATGGTGCGCCGGCCAAACACGGTACCGTCGTCGGGCGCCAGCGCGACCACCAATAGCTCGGCGCATTCGCGCACGCCTTCCACTTTCAGGCGCAGGAACTCGCCGTCACGCTCGCCCAGCGCCATCGCCGTGTTCTGCCGTTCGGCCTCGACCAGGGCGGCAATTTCCCCGCGCAGGGCGGGATCGGCGATACGGATGAAGCGCCACGGCTGCATCAGGCCAACCGAGGGGGCGCTATGCGCGGCATGCAGGAGGCGCAGCAAGACGGCCTCGTCGACCAAAGCCCCCACAATGAAGTGCCGCATGTCGCGGCGCGAGGCGATGAGGCGGTAGAAGCTCTGCTGCTCGTCAGACGAGAATATGGCGGGAGGGCAGTCGGCTATGGTCGCGGGCATTGCGTGAGGGACGCCAAAGCCGGCATTGTAATCCTGTGCGGAGGCGGGCAAGCCGAGAGGGCGAGCCTGAAGATCGCCGATTGTCCGCACGGATAAACGGTCAGGGCACAGGCTTGGACATCTCCGCGGGCGCGCTCGCCATCAACCCAGCCATGGATTCACGACGGTCAGGCCAATTCCTTCGAAGTCCTTTCCGTTGCGCGTGGCAAGTACGGCGCCATGATGAGAGCAAATAGCCGCAATCTGGGCATCTGCCATGCTGATGGGGCGTCCGGCTTGAGCCCGCTGGGACACGAGCGCGGCGTAGTGGACGGCGGCCGCTTCGCCGAATGGAAGCACCAGTCCCGCGAATTCTTCCTCGAGCATCTGGAGCGCTGCTTCTCGTAGCCCGCTTTTTCTGCGCCGCTCCGGCAAGCGCGCAATGCCATATAGAAGCTCGGCAACGGTCACCGCCGTTACGGCGTATTCATGTTGTGAGTGCCGGTCGAGCCATCCGATGACCGCCGGCTCGGCCTGTGCCCGCATGAACTCCGACACGACATTGGTATCGAGTACGATCATTCGGGCAAATCCGCCGACCGAGGCTGTTCCTCGCGTGGGGGTAGCTCGATCCCCGGATCAGCCAGGCCTGCAAAGCGCTGGTGTAACCGGCTTCCGAATGGGCCGGGGCCAGGTGCTTTGTTCAGGGCATGACGCAGGATGACGCGAACCTCCTCTTCCATTGAGCGACCGTGCAGTGCGGCCTCAATGCGCAAACGTGCCTTGAGATCCTCATCAATATTGCGAATGGTCAGTGTCGCCATATCCGGTCTCCTGTGCTTGCATTGAATGCAATGCTAGCATGGAGGCACAAGACGCAGTGCCATTCGCGCACCTGCTAATGCCCGGACAGCGCAGGCAGCGGATCCGCGTGTGTCGCCAAAGGCAGGCCCGTCGCCTTGTCAGCGGCAATCGCCGCGAACCCCTGCGCCAGATCCGCCAGCAGGTCGTCGATCTCCTCCAGCCCGATATGCAAGCGGATCACCTGCCCGTGCGCCGACCAGTCGGTGACGCTGCGCGCTGCGCGCATGTCGGCGATCACCGCAAGACTCTCGAAGCCGCCCCAGGAGGCGCCGATGCCGAACAGCGCAAGGCTGTCGATAAAGCGCTCGGCGGCATCCGGCGCGGCATCGCGCAGGGAGAACGACAGCAGGCCGTTGGTGCCGTGGCAATCACGGCGCCACAGTGCGTGTCCAGGGTCGCCGGGCAGGGCGGGGCAGAACACTTCGGCGACTTCGGGGCGGGTGCGCAGCCAGTGTGCCACCGCGAGGGCGCCGCGCTCGTGCTGGGACAGGCGGGCGCCCAGCGAGCGCATGCCCCGCTGCACCAGATAGGCGTCGTCCGGGCTGACAGCGATGCCGAAGGCGTCGGCCAGCGCGGCCAATGCGGGCCAGGCGGCCTCGGTCGTGCAGACCGTGCCCATCATGACGTCGGAATGCCCGGACAGGTATTTGGTCGCGGCCATCAGGGAAATATCGGCGCCGAGCGCAAGTGGTTGGTACAGCAGGCCGGAGCCCCAGGTGTTGTCGGCCGCCACCAGCGCGCCATGACGATGCGCTATGTCGGCGATGGCCGGCAGGTCGCACATCTCATAGGCCAGCGAGCCGGGCGTTTCCACGTACACGAGACGGGTTTCGGGCCGCAGCCTGGCTTGCAGGTCGTGGCCGTCGGAGGCGTAGAAGCTGGCGGCAATCCCGTGCTGCGCGAGAAAGCCTTCGGCGAGCTTGCGCACCGGCTCGTAGACGCAATCGGGCAGCAGCACATGCTGGCCGGGGCGCAGATAGGCCAGCAGCGTCATTGCCGCCGCCGCCAGCCCGCTGGGAAAGAGCCGCGTACGGTAGCCGCCTTCCAGCTCGGTGACCATGTCTTCCAGTGTGAACGCGGTGGGGTTGCCGCGCGCGCCGTAAGTGAAGAGGCGCTCGCTGCCGCGCCGCGCCCGCATCTCGCGCATCTGCGCCACCGAGTCGAACAGCACGGTGCTGGCGCGCACCACGGGCGGGTTGACCGGCTGGCCGCCGTCCACGGAGGCGGTTCGGCCGGCGTGGGCGAGATGGGTAAGTCTGCTGTGCTTCTTCATGGCTTGGCCTGGTAGGGTGCCGCGCCGGGGCGGCACGGCGGTGATGGCGGCTGGTGCTTGTTCCTGTACTTTGTCGTGGCCCGTGCAGGCGGCTGCAAGAGCCATGCCGCCTGCTTCGAATCCAGGCTGATCAATCCACGCGGGCGCCGGAGAGCTTGACGATGTGCGACCAGCGCGCGATGTCGCTCTTGAGCTGCGCGGCGAATGCGTCCGGCTTGCTGGCCACCACGTCGCTGCCGCCTTCGTTGATCAGCTTCACCACTTCGGGCATCTGCAGCACCTGCGCGATGGCGCGGTTCAGGTAGGCGATACGCTCGGGCGAAGTCCCGGCCGGCGCGAACACGCCATACCAGTCTTCAAAGCGGGCATTGCGATAGCCGAGTTCCTCAAGCGTCGGGACCTTGGCGAACACACCCAGGCGGCGTGGACTGGTGACCGCCAGCGCGCGCATGCGGCCGCTCTGGATAAAGCTCGCCACCGAGGAGGTGGAAGTGATCAGCACATTTACCTGCCCGCCCAGCAGGTCGTTGATGGCGGGGCCGGCACCCTTGTAGGGCACATGCTGCAGGGCCACCCCGCTGTCCTTGTCCAGCACCACGCCAACCAGGTGCGAGAGCGTGCCGTTGCCGGGCGTGGCAAAGGTGATCTTTTGCGGCTGGGCCTTGGCCTGGGCGGCCAGTTCGGCAAACGTCTGCCACGGCGCATTGGCCGCCACCACGATGGCCAGCGGCGCCGCGTTGATCTGCGTGACCGGCGTGAAGTTCTTGACGGGGTCGAAGCCGGGGGCGCTGTACAGCGACGGATTGACGGCCATCACCGACACCTGCGAGGTCAGCAAGGTATAGCCGTCGGGTTTGGATTCGGCCACGAAGCGCGTACCGATATTGCCGCCGGCGCCGCCGCGGTTGTCTGTGACGGCGGTCTGCCCGAGCACTTCGGTGAGCCGCGTGGTGACGATGCGGGTGACGGCATCGTTGCCGCCGCCGGCCGGAAACGGCGAGACAAAGCGCAGCGGCTGCGACGGGAAACCGCCAACCGGCGCCAGCGGCTGTGCAGTGGCGGATGTAGCGGACGTGGCCATCGTGATGGCGAGGACTGCGACGGTGGCGAAAGTGCCGGCCAGTACCTGCTTGATGCGTGACATGAAGAACCCCTGTGTATGTAGAGAGATGTCAGAGCGAAGAGGGGCCGGGCGGGCTTCAGCGGCCCCTCTTGCCCCTGTGTTCCCGGAATGCCGGGACGTCCCCTTGGCGCTGCACCGTCGAGCCGTGTGGGAATCAAAGCCAGGCGACTCGCCTTGCCGTCCGCGCGCGTCACCCCGCACGAGTGCGGGCGGGTGCTGGATGCGCGAAGGGCTCGGTCGCTGTTGGCGGGTCATGTTGCGGAACGATCTCGGGCTGGCCGGATCACGCGAATCGGAAAGTGGCCAGTTCCTGCGCGTCAAGCTGGCCGATCAGGTTGGTCTCCCACGCCAGGTAGCGGCGCGCGGCCTCCTTGTTGCCGTCGTGGCGGTCGTGCACGAAGAACAGGAAATCGATGCAGCGCGCATCCGGCAGGCTGTTCGCCTCGTCCCCGGTGGCGAGCGTATTTCCCGCGGCCTGCCAGGCATCCACGCCGCCGGCCAGCAGGCGGACATCGCGGTAGCCGAGCACCGCCAGTTCGCCGGCAGCCAGCCCGGCCAGGCTCGGCTGGCCTTCGTCGCCGATCAGCACCAGCGGCGTGTCGCGCGGCACGCCGGCCAGGTCGCGGGCAAAGACCGGGCGGATCGACCAGCGGCTGCCGGGCACGTGGCCGGCGCGATACGCCATGCTGGCGCGCACATCGAGCGCCAGCACCTGTTGCCCGGCCAGATCCGCGGCCAGCGCGGGGGCATCGACGCGGCGCAGGGGGCGAGCCGGCGCCTGCGGACCGGTGGACGCGGCCAGGCGCCCGCCAAGCGCCGCCTCCAGCCCGCCTTCGAGCACCACGGCGTCGTGTCCCATCTGACGCAGCCAGCTCGCTGCCACGGTGGCACGCACACCATCGGCATCGATCAGCACGAGGCGAGCACGCCGCACGCCCACGTACTGGTCGGTAGCCTGGATCAACTGGCCACCAGGTGTGTGCTGGGCGCCAGGTACCGACCCGGTGGCATATTCCTCCGGCGTGCGGACGTCGCACAGGAAGGTAGTGCGCGAGCGGTCATCGAGCCACGCGCGGGCCTCGGCCACATCGATGCGGGGGACTGAGAAGCGCCGCGCCATCGCCTGCGCGGCGGCGCGGCCCGCATCAAGGCCGCGGGGCGCGGCGTTGTCCGGATAGCGCCGCGTGCCGCCGTGCTCCAGCCTGAAATCGTTCAGGTACCAGCCCTGGGTGCCGTTTTCCAGTGCGTATACGGGGTTGGGCACGCCGAAATTGATCAAGGTCTGCGCACCTATGATGCTGCGCGTACGACCGGCACAGTTGATCACGATGGGCGTGGCCGGGTCCGGCACGAGGTCGCGCAGGCGGTAGGCCAGCTCGCCATTGGGGCAGCAGATGGCGCCGGGGATATTCATCTTGCGGAATTCCGCGACGGGCCGGCCGTCAAGCACCACCGGGGCTTGCTCGCCGGCCTGCATGGCGGCCAGCTCGGCGGCCGAGACGCGGGGCGTGCCGTAATGGTGCTCGGCCAGTTCGCCGAAGGTCTTGGATGGCACATTGACACCGGCGAACAACGCATAGCCGGCGGCGTGCCAGCCCGGTACGCCACCGTCGAGCACAAACAAACGCGTGTAGCCGAGGGCGGCCAGGGCTTGCGCGGCGCGCGGCGCCACGCCGTCGCCATCGTCGGCCAGCACGATGCGCGCCGAAGGATTGGGTGCGAGCCGGCCTATGTCGAGTTCGAGCCGGCTGTAAGGCAGCGGTACCGCGTAGAAGGGATGGCCTTCGCCGTACTGGCCATGCTCGCGGATATCGAACAGGGCAATCTCCCCCTGGTCGTGCAGCCAGCCTTTGAGGGTAGCGGGATCGAGCGGGGTGTAATGAGTAGGAAGGGTGTCGGGCATGCGGTTCTTCAGGCAAAAAGGGGGCCTGGCCTCCTGGCCGCGCACGGGCGGGAGGCAAGCGGTAATGCGTTGGATAAGGGCTCCGGCAGAGGCGGGGAGGTGCAGGCGCTTCAGCGCCGCACCTCCCCGGCGCCGCTTAGCGGCGCGTCTTGACGCCCACGCTCATGGCCTGGCAACGGCCCGTTTCGAGGTCATAAGCGGTGCGGTCGGTCAGGGTTTCCAGGGCGCGGCCGTACATATGCAGGTGACGGATCACGGATTCACCACGGATCTCCACCGAGTGGATGTCGTCGGGCAGCAGCGCGATGCCCGAGCCCGGGCCCACTTCCACGGTGTGCGAGTGCGCCAGCGTGCCCACGCCCGGCACGCCGCCGTCGTCGGTGCGCAGGTAGACGTCGTTGTGCTCGGTGCCCACCACGCCGGCCACGCAGGCCCAGGTGGTGTGGTCATGCGGCGGGATGCGCTTGCCTGGCCGCATTACGTTGAGGTACAGCGCGAAGCTCTGGTCGGGATCTTCCGCAATCAGGTAGCGGGCCTGGCGCTCGCCTTCCTCGGGCGAGGCGAATTCGCTCTCGGCCCACAGTTGCGGCCTGGCCGCCAGTTGCGCCACCTGATCCAGGACGCTGGCCAGCGAGTCGCGGGTGACACCGCCGCTGGCTACGATTTCCTTGATGGATCGAATGGTTTCCCCGACGGCGGCCTGGCGTTGTTGTGCGATCGACATGTCTCTAGAATCCTTGCTGAGTCTTGATAGTTCTTGGTTTGCGGGGCGGGACGTATCTTTGTCTGGTTTCACTGTAATGAAGGCCAGTGCCCAAAACCACTTAATCACCCATGAAAACACTTAAGCAAGTCTAATGAATGCGTAATCTCGACCTGGACCTGCTGCGCACCCTGGTGGCCATTGCCGACCACGGTACCTTTGCCGCGGCGGCGGAACGGCTGCATCGCACCCAGTCTGCCGTCACCCAGCAGATGCAGCGGCTGGAGGAGCAGGTGGCGCTGGTGTTGTTCGAGCGGCAGGGGCGCGGCAAGCAGCTCACGCGGCATGGCAACAAGCTTGTGGAATATGCGCGGCAACTGCTGAACCTGAACGACGAGGCGCTACGCGTGCTGCGTGAGGGCGACCTGACCGGATCGCTGCGTATCGGCGCGCCGCACGATGTGGCAGATACCATCCTGCCGCCGCTGCTGTCGCACATCGCGCGGGCTTCCCCCGCCTTGCGGCTGGAGATCCATGTCGGGCGCAGCCCTTTCCTGATGGAGTCGTTGCGGCGCGGGGAGATCGACCTGACCGTTTCCACCCGCGAAGACAGCAGCCTGGATGGCCTGGTGTTGCGCACTTCGCCCACCATCTGGGTGTGCGCGGCGGATTTTGCCTATGAGCAGGGCAGCACGGTGCCCTTGATCCTGGCCGACGAGCCCAGCCTGTTTCGCAAGTTGGCGCTGGATGCGCTCAAGGAGGCCGGCGTGCCCTGGCGTACGGCCTATTTTGCGCCGAGCCTGATTGGCATTAAGGCGGCCATCCGCGCGGGCCTGGGCATCACGGCCCGTAGCATCGACCTGCTGGGCGCCGATATGCGGGTGCTGGGCGACAAGGACGGGCTGCCGCGCCTGCCCGATGTGACGTATTACCTGTGGGCCCGGCCGAATGCGGCCAACCCGGTGGCGCGGCAGGTGTTCTCCATGCTCAAGACCACTTTGCAGCGCGGGCTGGCGGCGGCGTGAAAGTGGCTTGAGGTGGCTTGAGGTAGCTTGAGGTAGCTTGAGGTGGTTGTAGAGGGGCGTGCGTGCCGGCCCTCAGGCAGCCTGCGCGAGCCGGAAGGCGCCGACCGCCTCGGCAAGCTGGCGTGCCTGCGTTTCGAGCGATCCGGCCGCGGCGGCCGCCTGCTCCACCAGCGCCGCATTCTGCTGGGTGACGGCCTCCATCTGGGTGACGGCCTCGCTGACCTGCACAATGCCGGCGCTTTGCTCAAGCGATGCCGACGAGATGTCTTCCATGATCCGCGCCAGGCGCTGCACGGCGTCCACGGTCTCGCTCATGGTCTGGCCGGCCTGGGCGACGAGCGCGTTGCCCGCACCGACCTTGCTGGCGGAGTCGTCGATCAGGGACTTGATCTCCCGTGCGGCGCTGGCGCTGCGCTGCGCCAGCGCGCGGACCTCGCCCGCCACCACGGCGAAGCCGCGTCCCGACTCGCCCGCCCGCGCCGCTTCCACGGCGGCGTTGAGCGCCAGGATATTGGTCTGGAAGGCAATGCCGTCAATCACGCTGATAATGTCGGCGATCCGCTTCGAACTGCTGCTGATGTCGCCCATGGTCTGTATCACGCCGCGTACGTCGTCGCCGCCGCGCGTGGCCAGGCGCGCGGCTTCGGCGGCCAGTTCGCTGGCCTGGCGCGCGCTTTCCGTGTTGTTGCTGACCGTGGAGGTGAGTTCCTCCATGCTGGCGGCGGTCTGCTCGAGCGATGCGGATTGCTGCTCGGTGCGCGCCGACAGGTCGGTGTTGCCCGCGGCAATCTGGCGCGCGCCGGTGTTGACGGAGTCGGAGCTTGCGCGCACCTGGCTGACGGTGCGCGTCAGCGCCTCCTGCATGCGTGCCACGGCGGCGAGCACGCGTCCCACTTCATTGCCGCTGGCCGCCACCGCGCGGTGGCTCAGGTCGCCCTTGGCCACGCGGTCAAGATGCTCGGCGGCGGCGGCCAGGGGCGCTACGACGAACGCGCGCAGCCCCAGGTGTACCGCCACGATCAGGCCCAGCGCGGCGGTGATGCCCACCACCACCAGTTTCACCACCAACTGGTAGCGCGCGCTGCTTGCTTCGGTTTCCTGTTGCGACAGCCGGGCCGCTTCCACCTGGAAGCGCTCGACACCCGCCGAGTAGTCCGCGCCCGAAGGCGTGACTTCCTGGTCGTTGAGCGTGGCATAGGCAGCAGCGTCGCCGCTGCGCAGCGCTGCCATGGCGCGCTCTACCGTGCCAGCATGGCGCCGCGCGGCGTCGGCGACCTGGCGACGCAGGGACGCGTCCTGCTCTTCGTGCGCGGGCGTGGCCTCGAAGTGCTGCAACGCCTTGGCGGAATTTCCGAGGGCTTTGGCGGCGGCATCAAGCGCGCCGGCATCGACCCCGGCACCACCTTCGCGCGCCGCGGTGTAGGCCCTTGCTAGCGCTGCGCGGGCCCGGGTCATGTCCTTGTACGCATCGTTGAGCAACAGCGTGGTGGCGGAAAGCTGCTGGACGCGGCCGGTTGCCTGGTTGGCGGCGCCTAGCGCGAGCACGCCGACGCCGGCGCCAAACACGATCATGCATGCAAAGGTCACCAGGATGCCCAGCAAGGCGGTGCGCACGCTCAGGTTTTTCATCATCGGATCGGGACAGGGATTTGAGATCACTGAACTAACGGAGGCCGTGGCCCGGACTTGACCGGGACCATGCCGATGTTTGCGTCAGATCAATTCCGATGCGTGAAATAGGCGGCCAGGTGTCTGTTTGCGCGCAACTTGCGGCCGACCCTCAAGTTGTCGCCGCACCGCACCGATAGACAGGCTTTCAGCCCAGCGCGGGCTCCACAGCCATTAGCCTCCGGGCACCTCGCCATGCTTGCCTGCCTTACCATTCGCGCCCGACTTCTCGCTACCGTTTCCCTGCTGTTCCTGCTTGCCCTGGGTGTGGGAGTGGCCGCCTTGCTCGGCTTGCGTGCCGCCAACGACGCGCATGAGTCCACCTACACGAACCAGCTCGCTTCGGCGCTGGCGCTGGGCGAGGCGGACTTGAGCCTCACTCGCGCGCGTACGGCGCTGGACCGCGCCGAAGAGCTGACGCGGCGGTCGGACGAGGCATGGAAGCGCTTCATGGGCTTGCCGCGCAACAGCGAGGAAGACCAGTTGGCCGTGGCTGTCGCGGCCAAGCGGGAGGCCGCCAACCGCGATGGCATCGCCGCCATCGTCGCCGCGCTGCGGGCCGGGGACCGCGCTTTGGCCGACCAGATCATGGACGGCAAGCTCTCCCGCCTGTTTCGCGACGCCAATGACAGCAGCCTCAAGCTGAGCCAGTTCCAGCTCAAGATGGCCGCCGGCAATTTCGAGGCTTCGCAGGTGGCGTATCGCCATTTCCGCAACGGGGTGATTGCCACCATCATACTGGCGCTGCTGGTGGCGGCCGCTTGCGCGGTGTTCCTGCTGCGCGCCATCGTTGGCCCGCTGGAACTGGCTCTGAAGCAGTTCGACCGCATTGCGGCGGGCGATCTCAGCCATCCCGTGCAGTTTACGCGCCGCGATGAGATGGGGCGCCTGCTTGAAGGCCTGGCGCGCATGCAGGCAAGCCTGGCGCACACCGTGGGGCGCGTGCGCCAGGGCGCCGGTGCGATCACCGCAGCCACACGGCAGATCGCAGCCGGCAACGCCGACCTCTCCGGCCGCACGGAGGCGCAGGCCGCCTCCCTGGAGGAAACGGCGTCTAGCATGGAACAGATGACCTCCACCGTGCGCCAGAACGCCGACAACGCGCGCCAGGCCAGCCAGCTCGCCGTCAGCGCGGCCGAGGTGGCCCACCAGGGCGGCGCGGTGGTAGGCGACGTGATGGCCACCATGGGCGATATCAGCGCTGCGGCCAAGACCGTCGCGGAGATCATCGGTGTCGTCGACGGCATTGCATTCCAGACTAATATCCTGGCGCTCAATGCCGCCGTCGAGGCTGCCCGCGCGGGCGAGCAGGGGCGAGGCTTCGCCGTGGTAGCGGGCGAAGTGCGCGGCCTGGCGCAGCGCAGCGCCGGCGCGGCGCGCGAGATCAAGTCCATGATCGAGACTTCGCTGGCGCATGTCGCGACCGGCAGCAGCCTGGCCGGGCGCGCGGCCAGCACCATGGAGGAAGTGGTCGCGGCGATTCGCCGCGTGACCGACATCATGGGCGAAATCGCCGCCGCCTCGGCCGAGCAGAGCAGCGGCATCGAACAGGTCAACCGGGCGGTGACGTCGATGGACGAAGGCACCCAGCAAAACGCCGCGCTGGTCGAGCAGGCTGCTGCCGCGGCGGCCTCGCTGGAGGAGCAGGCGCGCCAGCTGGACCAGGCTATCGCCGCGTTCCGCGTGTAAGCTGGCGGTCGGGTCCACGCATATTGCGGGATGGGGGATGCGCGGTGGCGCCGCATGCCACTTTTGTGCGTTTGGTCCCATTGAACTAGGGTATACGTAGTGACAAAGGTGGCGGAACAGTGCCATCGTTGCCAGCAGGCGGCCTGCGGTGGCCGAAGTGCCGGGAATCCCCGGTTTCCTCGCAAACGGACCTGAATCGTGCGTCGACGTCTCTGGCCCAGGCTACTGTTATTGGCGCTGCTCATTGGTGGCGTCTACTTCGTCTGCGCGGCCGTCAGCGAGGAACTGGCCACTTCGCGGTTGCAGGCGCGCTACTTTGCCGGGCGGGCGAAGGACATCGCGTTCGCGGTCAAGGACGGTCCGAGCGATCGCATCCGCTTTCCGGAAGACGGGCCTTATGACCTTCGCTTCGGCTACAGCCGCTTGCCGCAGTTCACGGAACTGCTGGAGGCGCGCGGTTATCGTCGTGAACGCCAGGCGCGCTGGTCCGACCAGATGCTCGAACTGACCGATTCCGGCTTATTCGCGCCGTACCACGAAAAGACCCATGCGCGCCTGGACCTGCTCGATTGCAATGACGATCCGTTCAATGCCGGGAGCGCGCCGCTCCGTACCTACGACAGCTTCGACCAGATTCCAGGCTTGCTGGTAGGCGCCTTGCTCTTTATCGAGAACCGCGACCTGCTCGATCCCGAGTTTCCCACGCGCAACCCCGCGCTTGACGTGCGGCGCTTCACGCGCGCCGCAATGGACCAGGGCGTGCGCTTTTTCAACGACAAGCACGACGCCGCCGGCGGCAGCACGCTCGCCACCCAGATCGAGAAATATCGCCATTCGCGCGCGGGCCGAACCAGTTCGCCCAAGGAAAAGCTTCGGCAGATGGCCAGCGCTTCGATGCGCGCCTATCTGGACGGGCCGAACACCGTGGCCGCCAGGCAGCGCATCTTGCTCGATTACCTGAACTCCGTGCCGCTTTCGGCCCGTGCCGGCCTGGGCGAGATCAACGGGCTGGGAGATGGGCTGTGGGCCTGGTACGGGCAGGATTTCGACGAGGCCAACCGCTTGCTGGCGAATGCGGCAGGCCCGGGACCCGGCGCCGGCCAGGGCGAAGGCGAGCTCGGCGAGCGGCAGGCGAAGGTGTTCAAGGAGGCGCTTTCGCTGATCATCGCGCAGCGTGGGCCATCGCATTTCCTGCGCCGAAATACCGCCGGGCTGGTGGCATTGACCGACAGCTACCTGCGCTTGCTCGCGGCTGCGGGTGCCATCCCGCCGTGGCTGCGCGACGCGGCGCTGGCGCAGCCCCTGAAGCTGTCGCCCCCCTCGCTGGACCGGCCCGAAATCTCGTTTGTTTCGCGCAAGGCCCTGAGCGGCGTGCGCACCGACCTGCTGCGCTATCTCGATCTCGACAGCAGCTATGAGCTGGACCGCCTCGACCTGACGGCCCATAGCACCATCAATACCGGACTGCAGCGTGTCGTCACCGAGGCGCTATTGAAGGCGGGCACGCGCGATGGCGCCCATGCCTTCAACATGTATGGCCACAACCTGCTGCGCGAAGGCGACGACCCCGGCAAGCTGGCGATCAGCTTCACGCTCTACGAGAAGATCGACGGCTCGAACCTACTGCGCGTGCAGGCCGACAACCTGGACCTGCCATTCGACCTCAACCGCGGCGCGCGGCTTAACCTGGGCTCCACCGCCAAGCTGCGCACGCTGGTGACTTACCTCGAGATCATCTTGGAACTGCATGAGAAATATGCCGACATGACGCCCGCCGAGTTGCGTGAGGTCAAGCCGGCCAAGCTCGATGTGTTGACCCAGTGGGTATTGAGCTACCTGCCCACCGCTTCCGACAAGAGCCGTCGCGCCATCCTGGAGGCCGCCATGTTGCGCCGCTACTCCGGCGGGACGGGCGAAGCGTTCTTTACCGGCGGCGGGCTGCAGACCTTCACCAACTTCGAGCGTTGGGAGAACACGAAGATCATGCCCGTGCGGGAGGGTTTCGAGCATTCCGTGAACCTGGTCTTCATCCGCCTGATGCGGGATATCGTGCGTTACGAGACCTACCGGCTGCATCCCGATGCAGACGAGTGGCTGAACAACCCGGCCGCGCCGCAGCGGCGGGCCTACCTGGTCCGCTTTGCCGACAAGGAGGGTAGCGACTACCTGCGCGCTTTTTATTCGAAGTATCGAGGCAAGACCCATCAGGAAGCGTTAAAGCGCTTGCTGGAAAACCGGCACTTCTCGCCGGTGGGGCTGGCGGTGGCGCTACGCAGCATCGAACCCGACATCGATCCGGAGCAGTTCAACAAGATCATGCGCGCCACCCTGCCGCGCGTGGGGCTGGCCGATGACAAGCTGGCGACGCTGTACCGCAAGTACGGCCAGACCAGCTTTTCGCTCAACGACCGCGGCTACCTCGCACGGGTGCATCCGCTGGAGCTATGGCTGCTGGATTACCTGCGCCAGCGGCCTGACGCCAGCCTGGATGAAGTCTTGCGCGACAGCACCGACCAGCGCCAGGAGGTGTACGTCTGGCTGTTCAAAACCCGCAATCCCGGTGGCCAGACCCGCCGCATCCGCAGCCAGCTGGAGCGCCAGGCTTTCGCCGAAATCGCGCGGCGCTGGCAACGGCTGGGCTATCCGTTCAGCGGGATCACGCCGTCATATGCCTCGGCGATCGGCGCTGCCGGCGACCGTCCCGCCGCCCTGGCCGAACTGGTCGGGATTATCCAGGGCAATGGCGTGCGCCAGCAGGCGACCGCGCTGCGCAGCCTGGAATTTGCGCAGGGCACGCCGTACGCCACCGATTTCGGACTGGCCGGGCAGGGCAAGCGGCTGTTGAGCGAGGACATCTCGGAGGTGGTGCGCGCGGCGCTGGTCGGCGTGGTGAATTCGGGCACGGCAGGCTCGCTGAAAGCCGCGCTGGGCAGCAGCGGCATCGTGGCCGGCGGCAAGACCGGCACCGGCGACCATCGCTACGAAGTCTACGGGCCGGGCGGCCGGCTGATTTCCTCGCGCGTGGTCAGCCGCTCGGCCACCTTTGTGTTCTTCCTGGGCGACCGTTACTTCGGCAACGTTACGGCTTATGTGCAGGAGCCCTACGCCGCGCGCTACGCCTTCACCAGCGCGCTGTCCGTGCAACTGCTGAAATCGCTCGCGCCTACGATCCTGCCGCTGGTGCGCGACGGCGGCGCGCGCTCTCCGCTGGCGTGCCGGCATTGAACGGCAGGCACGGCGGTCCTGCCGGATCCGCGGCTAGTCCCAGCAGTGGAGCCGCGCGCAGTACGCGTCCTCGGAAGTCCGGGCATTGCGTTCGTATTCGGCGATCACCTGCAAGGTGGCGGACTGGAGCAAGGAGCCCGCGGTGAGCGAAGCGGCAAACTCGCGCAGGCCCTGCAGGCAAATCACGATGGGGGGTAAGGCTTGGTCCTGCATGATGCGTTGCTGGCTCGTTGATGGGCGGGATGTGCCTCCCGACAATTCGATTGTAGGTAGCGGCAAGCCGGGCAATTGCAAAGCAATGTGTCTGCGCGAACCTTTGTGGTGTTGGGCCGTAAATCAGTTGCGTCCGAGCCACGGAGTGTGCCGCGTGAGCCGCGTGGCCATCACCATGGCTTCCCCGATCCATGGCGCGATGATGACCGCGGCAGCCATGCGGCCGGTGGGGCGTTGCGCGGCCACCACGGCAGCCGCCCCCGGCACAGGAATAAAGCAAGCCGTGGACGAGGTCGAGCGGGGGTATCGCATGGCGAGCCTCCGGCGCCCTCCGTAAAAACTTCGATAGTTTGCAGCCCTGTGTGCAACGCGGAAGACGGGCGGTTGCCCTTGGGTCGTTGTTCTATTATCATAGAATGTTAATCAAATTAACATGGCTGGCGCATTGACTGGCACACTGTAATTCCATGGAATCCAAAACCGCCCGTCTCACCCTGCTGATCGACCCGGTGAAGAAGAGCGCCTTCGAGAACCTGTGCGCGGCACAGGACAAGACGCCCTCCCAGGTAGTGCGCCAGTTGATTCGCGACTATCTGGAAATGCATGGCGTAGCTTATGCCATCAAGCCACGGCTTGGCAGCGAGGCGCAGGTGGGGGGCGAGGAAGCCTGAGCGCAGGCCGCCAAAGCGGTAGGGGCGGCTGGAAACGCGAGGCCGGCGTCGCCGTCCCGAGCCGGCCGCGCGAACCGCCCGGGCTATCGCCCTGGGCGGGTCCCGACGTGAACGTTGGCCTCAGCGCCTGGAATGCCGGTCGCCGGGCACCGCGGAATGGTGTTCGGCCGGCCGTGGCGTGGTGATCCAGCGTGCTACCGCGGCGGCGTCCAGCGGGCGCGAGAACAGGTAGCCTTGTCCCATATGGCATCCCTGCGAGAGCAGGAACTGGCGCTGCGCTTCGTTTTCCACGCCTTCGGCGACCACCGCGAGTTTCAGACTGTCGCCAATGCGGATGACGGCGCTGGCCAGTTCGCGGGCGGCGGCATCGCTTTCCAGGTCGATCACGAAACTCTTGTCGAGCTTGAGCTGGTGCACGGGCAACTGCCTGAGATAGCCAAGGCTGGAATATCCCGTGCCGAAGTCGTCCATGGACAAGCGTACGCCCTGTGCGTGGATGGCCGCGACGGTGGCGGCAATGCCGGCGTCATCCTCCATCAGCAGCCCCTCGGTCATCTCCAGCACCAGCGCCTGGGCGGGCAGGCCGTGGCGGGCCAGGGTCTCGGCCACTTGTGCCGGCAGCCCCGGGTCCCGGAAGCTGGCGGGCGAGATATTGACCGAGATCGTGGGCACGGACAGCCCCTGCCGGCGCCAGGCGGCGAGCTGCGCGCACGATTGCTCCAGCACCCAGCGATCGAGTGCGCCGATCAGGCCGCTGTCTTCGGCCAGCGGTACGAAGCGGTCGGGCGATACCATGCCGAAATGCGGGTGATGCCAGCGGACCAGGACTTCCAGGCCGTAGAGGCGCCCATCCCGCAGGAACACCTGGGGCTGGAAATTGAGATGGAGTTCCTCCGCGAGCAAGGCATCGCGCAGCGCCGACTCCAGCGCAAGGCGCTCCTGGGCGGCCCAGTTCATCTCGATGCTGAAGAAGCGGAACAGGTTGCGCCCCGCGGCCTTGGCGTCGTACATGGCCATCTCGGCGCAGTGCAGCAGGTAGTCCAGGGCATCGCCGTCGGCGGGAAACATGCTGATTCCGATGCTGGCCGATGGCGCGATGCTGGCGTGATCGATGCGCAGTGGCTGGTGCAGCGCGGTCAGGATGCGCTTGCCCGCGGCAATGGTCCGGGCGCGGTCGCTGTCGGGCAGCACCAGAGCGAACTCGTCGCCCGAAAGCCGTGCCACCAGCGCGGATTCCCCGGCATGCGCGATCAGGCGCTGGGCAACCTCGCGCAACAGCTTGTCGCCGCCGGCGTGGCCAAGCGAGTCGTTGATATGCTTGAAACGGTCCAGGTCGACGAACAGCACGCTGAGCGTGGTGCCGGCCTGGCGCGCGGCGAGCAGCAGGGTGCCAGCCTGCATCTGCAGCAGGCTGCGGTTGGGCAGGCCGGTCAGCGAATCGTAGTGGTCGAGCTGCATGATCCGCTCGGCCGCTTCCTCGCGTTCAAACGCGAGCTTGCATAGCGAAGTGCACACCTCGAAGAGCTGCTGGTGGAAGGCGTCGGGCTGGCGGACCGTGCGGTAGTAGAACGCCAGCGTGGCGAGTACGCGCCCGTCGCTGGCCTTGATCGGATACGACCAGCACGCCGCCAGGCCAAGCGGCAGGGCGAGATCGCGGCAATCCGCCCACAGCGGATCGTTGGCGATGTCGCTGACCACCACCGGCTCGCCCAGCCAGGCGGCCGAGCCGCAGGAGCCGGCGGCGGGCCCTATGCTCATGCCATCCAGTGCCGCCGCGTAGTGCGCCGGCAGGCTCGGCGCGGCCAGCGGGCGCAAGCGGCCATCGGCGTCCACCCGCAGTACCGAAGCAATCACTGAAGGCGCGACGCGTTGCACTTCCTCGCAGATCAGTTCCATCACGGCCGGGAGCGGTTGCTCCATCACCATGGCCTGCAACACCTTCCGCTGCAGCAGTTCGTAGGCTTTCTGCTGTGTGATATCCGTGAGGATGACGATGCCGTGATGCCGGTCGCCCCCGGCCGGATGACGGTCGCTGGCGACCAGATGCCGGACCGTGGCGGAGACCCACAGCGGGCTGCCATCGCGCGCGTACACCAGCGCTTCATGGCGCTCGCCGCCGGGGGAGGAGCGGTGGGCATGCAGCCGTTCCATCACGCCCGGATCCGTGAATTCGCGGGCCAGCAGCTCGCGCGGTGTCTTTCCGACCATCTCGCCGCGCGTGTAGCCGAGCATGCGCGTGAGCCCGGCGTTCGCGTACACAATATGCCAGTCGGCATCGACCACGAGGACCGCGCTGTCGATCTCGTCGGCGATGACCGAAAGCAGTGGATGGTCGTCGCGGCGGGGTTCGATGCTGCCCGCCACCTTCAACAGTAGCGTGCGCAGCGTGACGTCCCCGAGCCGGGTACTGGCCTCCGCGATAAAGCCAAAGCGCCGCTCGCCGTCCGGCCGCAGGATCTGGACGGCGGGCAAAGGCAGGGCATGCTCGCCGTCCTGGCCGGCTTCCGCGCCGTGAGTGCGGGCGCCGATGCCGGGCACCTTTTGGCCGGGCAGCTTTTGCACGAGCGCGTCCACGTCCATCCCGAAGACTTGCTTGCGGGATGCCCCATAGAGTGTCTCCGCCGCTGCGTTCAGGAAGATCACCCGGTTGTCCGTGTTCAGTACGAAGACGGCGTCGGAGGCTTGCTCAAGCGAATTGCGGAACAACTGATGCGGGTCGGCTATGCTGAGCGCTTTGTCTCTGTCTGGCATGGGTGAGGTAAACGTCGCTAACGCCCGAGAATGCCTGCCTGGCCCGCCTGGGCTCATGGGACATTGACTCGGCTCTGATGCAGGTATCGGCATCCGGTAGCGGATCCTGAAGTTTTTTTTGCATACCGCTTTCGGGGAATTGATTCAGCGACCGCTGAAAACCGCGGGTTGCCCGCGCAAGACCGCAATGGCAGCCTGCGGCAAGGCCGCCGCGACGCGGCCGGCTTGGCATAATGGCGCGCTGTCCTGGCGGCGCGATGCACGTGCCGTTCTCATCGAACCGGAATTTCCCATGATCATCTGCGCCGGCGTAGGTCCCGGGCACCCTGACTTCCTCACCCTTGGCGTAGCGGACCTCATCCGCGGCGCCGACATCGTGGCTGGATTCGATACGGTCATCGAGGTCATACGGCCGCTGGTGCCGCCGACTGCCCGGATTGTCACCATGGGCTACCAGGACCAGGTCGAGCGGCTCGACTGGGTTGCGGCCGAGCATCATGCCGGCCGCCGCTGCGTGGTGCTGTTCATGGGCGACATGCACTTCAGCGGCTTCCAGTACCTGGAGCGGGTGGAGCGGGCTTGCGGCCATCCGGTGGAAACCGTACCTGGCATTTCTGCCGCCCAGGTGCTGGCCGCGCGCGGCAAGGTTTGTTTCGATGAAACCACCTTCCTGACGTTTCACCGGCGCGGCGACCTGGATCCGTTCAAGCGCCATCTCCTGCACGTGCTGGCGGACCAGCGCAATGCCATCGTCATTCCACGGCCGTGGGATTTCATGCCCAAGGACATCGCCGCCTGGCTGGTGGCCCAGGGCGTTGCGCCGGCGCACCCGGTCGAGGTATGGGAGAACCTGACGCTGGCAGATGCCGCGTGGCGGGGCACGCTGGCTGAATGCACGCAGGCGTTCAGCGACATGAGCATCATGCTGATCCGCAGCCTGGCGCCGATGCCCAGCCAGATTGAGCCTCGGCGCACCCCGGCGCAGGGCGGCTCGGGGCAGGAGAAAACTTGATCTGCCGCAACGCCGGCGCATCGCCCGCTTGCGCTGCTCGGCACACGGAGTAGAGTCCATCCCGGATGGTCGGACAACGTCTCCGTGCGTTAGCGGACGTCCCCGGAACGGAGGGAAAACACCATGAATTTCAAGACCGTGCTGGTCGAACTCGGCTCAGACGCTGGCTGTGCGGATCGCGTTGGCCTTGCCGCCGGGCTGGCGCAGCGCTCCGCGGGCCATGTGATCGGCGTGACAGCCACTGGCATGCGGCTCGAGCCTTTCCGGGGCGCGGGCGACGAGGCCGGGCGCTACGCCGAACTGGCCAGGCGCCAGTTGCTGGCGCAGGGCGCCGAAGCCAGCGCCGCGTTCCATCGTGCCATGCACGAGGCGGCGCCAGGCGTGGGCTTCACGCACCGGCTCATCGAGGACGAGCCCGGCTGGGCCCTGGCCCAACAGGGGCGGATGGCCGACCTGGTTGTCCTGGCCCGCCCGCCCGGCCCTGAATCCATCCCCGTGCTGGTGGCGCAGACTGCCGAGTATGTGATGCTCAACGCCGGCCGGCCGGTGTTGCTGGTGCCGCCTGGCGTGCGCCGCCTGACTTGCGAGCATGTGGCCATCGCCTGGGACGGCGGACGGGAGGCCGCCCGCGCGGTGGCGGATGCGATGCCCCTGCTGCGCCAGGCGCGGCGCGTCACGGTGGTTTCGGCGTCGAGCACGCATGATCGGACAGGCACCCACGGCATGCCCGATGTCCCCGGCGCGCACGCAGGCCTGCGCGATCATCTGGCGCGGCATGGCATTGCCACTGTCATGCATGCCGTGCAAGGCGGCGACGGGGTTGGCAGGCTGCTGCTGGCAGCCGTGCGTCACCTGGGGGCCGATCTGCTGGTGGCGGGGGGCTATGGTCACGCACGCCTGCGCGAGCTGGTAACCGGGGGCACCACGCGCACGCTGATGCGCCATGCCGAAATTCCGTTGCTGATGTCGCACTGACGTGCCAGCGGTGTCCAGGGCTGCCGGCTCGCCTGCCGGTGGCATCAATATATATAAGTAGTCATATATTGAATGCTTTGGTCAGGTGCCACCCTGGCTGCGCCTGGCCATTTTCCCATGCGATTGCCGACGCCAAGGCTGGCGTGGTGCAGCCTGGCGCGCGCATGGCAAGGCGCGGTCTTCGTACTGGCCACACTGGCCTGCATGGCGTTGTTCGAATGGCGTGAACGCCTTGAATGGCCGGGAGGCTCCCGCGCAAGCCGCCCACGCTTAAGCTTTGCCGGGCACAATCATGGCTGCCGCGCGAAGCGAAATCCCCGGACCCCTGCACCCACACGCCCCCAACGCCATAGAGAGAAATCGATGGAAGTCGATACGATAGACGAAGAATCCGGCGAGGCTGCCCCAGCCAAGGCCCAGGCTGCGCGACGCAGCACGTGGGTGAGCGTGGCGGTCAACATCCTGCTGACCTGCATGCAACTGCTGGCCGGCCTGTTCGCCGGCTCGCAGGCGTTGATTGCCGATGCCATCCACTCGTTGTCCGACCTGGTCTCGGATTTCGTGGTGCTGTTTGCCAGCCACCATAGCAGCAAGGACGCGGACGCCGATCACCACTATGGCCACCAGCGTTTCGAGACGGCCGCGTCGCTGGCGATCGGCGTGCTGCTGCTCGCGGTCGGCGCCGGCATGCTGTGGTCGGCCGTGCAAAAGCTCGAGCACCCGGAGTTGGTGCTGCCGGTCAAGCCCATCGCCCTGTGGGTCGCATTGGGCGCGCTGGCGGCAAAGGAACTGTTGTTCCGCTACATGCTCGCCGTAGCCGAGCGCGTGCGCTCCAGCATGCTGGTTGCCAATGCGTGGCATGCGCGCTCGGATGCGGCTTCGTCGCTGGTGGTCGCGGTCGGCATTGGCGGCAATATGCTCGGCTACCATATGCTCGACCCCGTAGCGGCGCTGGTGGTTGGCCTGATGGTCACAAGGATGGGCTGGACGTTTTCCCGGGATGCGCTGCACGACCTGATGGATCGCGCCGTGGACGAGCAGACCGTCGAGGCGATCCGGCAGGCCATGGCTGCCACGCCAGGCGTGCAGGGCCTGCATGACCTGAAGACACGCAAGATGGGCGACTTCATCCTTGCCGATGTGCACCTTGAGATCGATGGCGCAATGACCGTGGAAGCCGGGCACCGCATTGCCGTGGAGGCACGCCGGCGCGCGCTGGAAGTGCGCGACGTGTTGAATGTGATGACCCATGTCGACCCGGTCCCGGTGGTGCCGCAGCCAGCCGCGGAGCCGGTCCGGCAGGGCGCGGCATGACTGGCCGCCGCGCCGCGCATTGATCGGCTGCGGCGATCAAACCATTGGGAAATGCGGATTCCCGCATCGAAGACAGCCCCCTATACTCGCGCTCACCGGGACACGCCGCGCGGCAGATTCCAGGGCCGCGCGCCTCCGGTTCCAAGAAATGAAGGCAAAGACCTGACCGAGGCGAGGGGAGACAAAGATGGAAAAAGGACGGGCTGTTGCCTGTGCAGTCATGCTGGCCGCCAGCGCCATTGGCATGCAAGGCGCCGCGGTTGCGGCCGAGGCGTATCCGGCAAAGGCGATCCGCTTTGTCGTGCCCTATCCGCCGGGCGGCCCGACCGACCTGATGGCGCGGCTGCTGCAGGCCAGCATGCAGGCGCGCTTCGGCATTCCGGTGGTGGTGGAAAACCGCGCCGGCGCTGGCGGCAACATCGGCACCGATGCCGTGGCCAAGGCGGCGCCGGACGGCTATACCATCCTGCTCGCGGCGAGCGGACCGATGGCCGTGAATGCCACTTTGTACAAGAGCCTGCCGTTCAATCCGCAGAAAGATCTCGCGCCGGTGATCCAGATATCGGCGTTTCCGCTGGTGCTGGAGGTTCATCCGTCCAGCCCGCTCAAGGACGTGAAGGCATTTATCGCCTCCGCCGGCAGCAAGCCGGGCGACTACAGCTTCGCGTCGGCCGGCAACGGCACGCCGCAGCACTTGGTCGGCGAACTGTTCAATACCGCCGCCGGCACGAAGATGCAGCACATCGCTTACAAGGGCGCGGGGCCAGCGCTCAACGACGTGCTGGGTGCCCAGGTGCCGGTGATGTTCGATATCCTGGGCAGTTCGCTGCCTTATATCAAGGCGGGCAAATTGCGGGCGTTGGCGGTCACCACCAAGGCGCGCGTGCCGGCCTTGCCGGAAGTGCCGACGCTGGCCGAAGCCGGCCTGCCGGGCTTTGAGTTCGTGGCGTGGCACGGCATTGCCGTGCCGGCCGCGACGCCGCGGGAGATCGTGCTGAAACTCAACGGCACCATCAACACCATCTTTGCCGATCCTGAATTCCGCAAGCGCTGGGAAGCCATCGGGACGCCGGTGGTGGGCGGCACGCCGGAAGCCTTCGGCACGCTGATACGCAGCGAAACCACCAGGCTGGGCAAGATCGTGCACGATACGGGCGCGACCGTGGACTGAGCGGTGCGGTGTGCCACGGCGTGACGCGGTCGATGTAGTTCTCGACGCTTGCCACGCTCGCCTACGCCGATATCCCGCAGGCCCGGATGAGCAGCGCCAATACGTTGTGGAATGCCGCGCAGCAGATGTCGATCGGCCTCGGGACCGCGTTTGGTTCGCTGTCGCTGCGCATTGCGCCATCGCTGCGTGGCGAGACCGGCGACGCGCCGCATTTCATGCTGGCGGATTTTCGCTGGGCGTTCCTGTTCGCGGGGGTGCTGACGCTGGTGTCGTTGATCGGGTATGTGCGGCTCTCGCGCGAGGCGGGGCGGAATCTGGCAAGCCGGAGCACCTGGGCCTACAGCAAGGCTGCGTCAACCGCCAGTATCTTCGGCGCCATATCGATGAGGCGGTCGGCCTGGCGCCGGACCAGGGCAGCGATCGAGCGCACCATGTCACGCTCTTCGCCGACATACACCAGATCCTCGGCTTGCCCGGCGGCCTGTGCGGCAGCGGCGCGCGCCAGGCCTGTCATGGTCCGCACGGCGGTCGGCCTGCGGATGCCGATGCGTGACATGAAATCCGCGAAGGCATAGGGCGTGGCCTCTGCCATGTCGAACGCATCGCCGATCGCCATCGCAAAGTCATGCAGGAACTGATCGTACTGGACCACGGAGACCAGGTCGTAGAAGGGCGTGGGCGTCAGCCCGGCTCGCGTGCAGAAGAACGAGAAGTTCTTCCCGTGCGCGTCGCTGTTGCCGATCAGGAACTGGAAAATCGCCCATTGCAGCATGATGCGCTGGGCGACGGCCTGGTCGACCGTTTTCTCTCGCAATGAAAACAACCGTGCGAAGCTGACGCCGTCGCGGATCGCCGCAACGTCCTTGGCGGCGCCGAAATTCCGTTCGTATTTGTAGCTCACCGGAAGATCCAGCGCCTGGCACGCGTCGACAATATGCAGGCGCCTGACGATGCCGTTTTCCTTCACGCGGTCAAAGCGCGTGACCAGCAGGACCGGGCTGGGTATGCGGCGAATCGACACCGGCGCCACGGGCAAGCCCAGGCGGCCTGCCAGCGTCATGCAGAAGTGTTCGTTGGCCACCATGCAGCTGGCCGAGTCATGGACCGGCTCGGGCTTGACGATGTGGGTGGACGCGACGGCGGCCCCGTCGGCCAGGTAGATGCGCTCCCCGTCCATGAAGACAGTCAGTTTGTCCTGGTAGCCGGCGATGGACAGGCGAACCCGGCCATCCCAGACGGTGAAAGGCACTTGCTCCCGGTCGCGGATGCGCTGGTTCAGTTCAACGGCGGAGATCTCGCGCAGTTGTGGCGCTTGCGCTGGCGGCGGGGCGTCGGCATGAAAGCTGAGAGCCCCCGCAGTTTCCGCGCCAAGCTGGCGGATCAGGCCGTAGACGTTGTTCTTTGAGACTTGCCCGTAGACCGAGGCGATGTCCAGTGCCCGCCCTTCGGGAAGCAGGTTCTCAATAAAGCGCCTGAGACTTGCCGAACTGGCTGGCTTATCGAAGGGGATGGCTGGCGAGAGCGGGTAGCGATGTGCGGCCGAAAGCCAGGCCTCGTCATAGGCAAACGAGAAACTGTCTTCCAGCGCGTCATACTGAACGGTGCCCACCAGATCGGAACCATCGAAAACGCGGAGGGAGTGCGTTGCCATCAGGCACCCTCGAAAGCGATGGTGGGAAGCTCGATATCCGCTGTGGCCGCCTTCGGTCCCAGGATCATGCCAAGGCCCAGCCCGGAAAGGACGAGCAGGAGCTTGTCGGTCTGGACCGGGCGGCCATTTTCCAGCCGCGACAGAAGATTCGCCGATACGCCGCAAAAGCTCGCAGCATCGTCGATCCTGAGCTGCTGCTTGAGCCGGCGATGACGGACAAGCGTGCCGAGTTCGCCAAGACTGGAGATCCGCGGCTGGGGAGGGGGCAGGGAGGTTGGCAGCTGGCGCGGCATATGGTTTGAGACTTCCTGGCTTCTGAGGGATTGTTTCGTCTTACGGAAACAATGGCCGCGCGAAGTGAATTCTGGTCAACTGTTTCCGTATATGGAAACTTTAGGACCGGTTGCTGCTAAAGTCAATATAGTTTCCGTTTAGCGAAACTATAGGTAGTGATGGCGATAAGGCACGATAGTTTCCATAAACGGAAATTTAGTGCCTGATGAGCCATGCGAGGCGGCTGAAACAGGGCGGCCCTCCTGTATCGCTTTGTATTGGTTGGCGCTATTTATCAATGCAGGTCGTGCGCCGTACCCCGGCGAGCAGCGAGATCCATGCCCCCGAGAGGGATCGACTGAGTCCCGGGGGCACTCCCATCCCGCGCAGCGAGTTCGTATTCATGCAGGTCCGCATCCAGCCACTTCTCGCCGTCCCAGGCCTGGAAGCGCAATTCGGCAAGCGGGACGGCCGACATCGTGCCCAGCCAGTCGGTGGGGTTTGCCCCTGCGCAGATACCGTTGGCGACCATGACCATCGCCTCGGGCACGTCGATTCCCGCTACCCGCGTCACGGTAGGCCAGGGCAGCAGCCGGCTATCCGAGCCGGGCAGGCCAAACCGGTATGGGCCGCTCAACGAACTGGCATGGTCCCTGGCACGGCGACGAAACACGTCGCGGCGTTTCCATTCGATATTGGTTGCCGAGGGTTCCCACTGCTGTTGCCGCGAGAGCCAAAGTACCTTGGCCGCGGCGGAGGCGAAGGGCTGCGCGGTCGGGATCAGGGCGCTGGACTGGGCAATCGTCGGCAAATGGGGCTCGGTGGTGTAGTGCCAGACGAAGTGGGTGTTCATGGTTGACTCCTGCTTGTTCACCTCCACAGTGGGCGTGAATGCTTGTCATGACAAGCAAGTGCAATGGCGCATTGTTGTGCACGAAAGGGTGGGCGAGGGAAGCGTCTGCGGCATGCAAATCCGGCAAAGGCAGGAATGCGGCGGCTTGCCGGGCCAGCCTGCCAGGTGCCCTGTGTTATCCAGGCTGAAAAGTGCTGTAAAAGTAGAAGGCTTTACCTTGTCCGGAACTAGCTGGCGCAGGACGAGGGAACTCGGCCAGGGCCTGACCGGTCACATCCCCCATCATCACCGGAGTCAACGCCAAATGATCCTGTAAGCCCACTTCAAGACTGGTCGCGCCTGTCGAGGCCCTCGGGTTCCGGACGCGTTATCCGTATTGCCTGGAGCTTGCATGGCTGACTTCACATCGATGCCGTTCGCGGTATTCTGCGCGCCGCCGTCCGGCGGTTTCCCCACTGGTTTCAATTCGAACTCATCCCAGGCGTTCTCGCTGTCGCTGCGCCATGTCACCGTGGCGCTGCCCGACGGGCGGGTCCTGCTGGACGACCTCAGCGACACCTTCCATGCCGGGCACATCGGCCTGGTGGGGCGCAACGGCACCGGCAAGAGCGTGCTGGCAAAAGTGATGGCGGGCCTTGTCGCGCCGGACGCCGGGCGCGTGGTCCGCAGCGGCACGGTGGGCTATGTGCCGCAAGACGCCAGACCGGCCGACGGCGCAACGCTGGCGGACGTGGCCGGCCTGACGCCGGCCTTCGATGCGCTCGCGCGGCTTGAGCGCGGCGAGGCCGGTGGGCCGGACTTCGATCTGCTGGAGGGACGCTGGGATCTGCGCGACAAGCTGCGGCTGGCCTGCGAGGCAGCCGGCCTGGGCCACCTGGAGCCGGAGCGGCCTGCCAGCAGCCTCAGCGGCGGCGAACTCACCCGCGTGGCGCTGGTCGGCGCTTTTCTTTCCGGTGCCGATGGCCTCGTGCTGGACGAACCCAGCAACCACCCCGATCTTGTCGCCCGGCATTGGCTGCGCGAGCAGTTGCGGCAATGGCGCGGCGGCCTGGTGGTGGTCAGCCACGACCGCGAATTGCTGGAAGAGATGACGCACATCGTGGCGCTGACGCCGGAGGGCTTGCGGCACTACGGCGGCAACTACACGCTGTACGCGGCGCAACGGGATGCCGAAGCCGCCGCCGCGCAGGCCGCGCTTGACCATGCGCGCGCCAGCAGGAGCTCGGCCTTACGCGACCTGCGGCGCCAGCACGATGCCCACCAGCGCCGCGCCGCCGGCAACGACCGCGCGGGCAAGACGGCCAACCTGCCCGGCATCTACCTCAGCCGGCTCAAGGACGGCGCGCAGGCATATTCCGGCCGCGAACAGCGGCGCCAGCACGAAGCCCGCGCGACGCTGGACGAGGCCGTCATGCAAGCCGCGCAGCGCGCCGAACCAGGCCCGCCGGTGGCACTGATGCTGCCGGGCGCGGTGGTTGCCGCCGGCAAGCGCGTGGTGCACCTGGACAACGCCGTCGCGCCGTTCCCGGCTGGCGCACACCCGCTCAGCCTGACGTTGTCGGGGCCGGTGCGGGTAGCTGTCACCGGCCCGAATGGCAGCGGCAAGACGACGCTGCTGAACATGCTGGCCGGTATGCGCGCGCCCGTTTCCGGCAGTTGCACGACAGGTGTCCCCAGCGCCTGGCTCGACCAGCACGCGGCTTCGCTGCTGCCGCCTGGCCAGTCGGTGCTGGAGCGGCTGCGGGAGCTGGACAGTCCCTTGCCGGAGGGCGTGCTGCGCAGTCACCTGTCCTTGCTCGGCCTTGGCGCCGGGCTGGTGCGGCAGCCATCGGGTGCGTTGAGTGGCGGGGAACGCCTGAAGGCGGCGCTTGCGTGCGCGTTGTGGGCGGGGAGTCCGGCCCGGTTGCTACTGCTCGACGAGCCGACCAACCACCTCGACATCGATTCGGTGCGCGCGCTGGAACAGGCCTTGAGCGCCTATCCGGGCGCCATCCTGGTGGTGTCGCACGACCAGCGCTTTCTCGATGCGCTACGGCTGACACATCGGTTGGCCTGGCACGGCGGGGAATGGCGGCTGGTGCCTTGCCGCTGAGGCGCCGACGTCAGTTGCCCGCGTCACCGGGGTGTTCGTCGACGGAGCGGACCGCCGCGCGCCGCAAGGCGTCGAGCGCGGCGCTCACGGCGGTGCGGGCGAAGCCGTCGTCGCGCCAGTACATCGACACCGAGCCGAAGCCGGCAAGCCGCAAGGGCAGGATGCGCAGGGCGCCGAGCTGTTCCAGGCGGCGCGCGGTCCGGTGCGAGGCCACGCCGATCATATTGCTGTGGTTGAGCAAGGTCAGGTTGAGGATGACCGAGTTCGACTCCACGCAGTCGCCGGGCATGTTCTCGCCAGCCGCGTTCAGCGCCGATTCCAGCGTGTTGCGGATGGGCGTGCCGCGCGGCCAGACGATCCACCGGTAGGCGCGCAGGTCGCTCCAGGCGGGCTCGGCCAGCTCGAACAGCGGGTGGCGCGGGCGCGTCACGAAATGGATCGGCTCCATGTAAAGCGCCTCGGTGCGCATCTGCCCGTCCTGCAGTTCCGGGGCGGAGCGCCCCACCACGATGTCGGCCTCGCCCCGCGCCAGTTGCGCCATCAGCAGGTTCATCGTGCTTTCCACCAGCCGGACCCGGGCTTTCGGCAGGCGCTGCAGCAGGGAGGTGACGGCAAGTGGCACGGTATCGGCGGCAGAGGCGCCCGAGGTGCCGATCACGACCAGGCCGGCGCCGCCTTCGCGCATGGCCTGCATGTCGTCGCGGGCGCTATCCAGGTGCGCCTCGATGCGCCTGGCGTGCGCAATCATCGATTCTCCGTAGGGCGTTGGCCGCAGCCCGCGCGCGTGGCGCTCGAACAGCGGCAGGCCGATGTCGTCTTCGAGTTCCTTTAGCCATTTCGACAGGGCCGGCTGCGTGGTGCTGAGCGCCACGGCGGTCTGGCTCATATTGCCGGTCTGGGCCAGGCTGAGCAGCATCTGCAAGTTGCGCAACCGGAGGCGTTGGGTCCAATCCATCAGGGTATTCCCTTTGAGCCATATCCATATTGGTATGGATAAGAGGAATTGGTTATTTTACAAGGTATATCTCCGGGCGTATAAATCTTCCATCGAAGCCCGCAGCCCGCAGTGGCTGCTCCCCGCCCCGCAGGGCGATGGACCCGGAGACAAGCATGTCAGACGCAAGCAAGAACGCGGATCGCTCGGCGTACTACGGCCGCATCGGCCGCAACCATCTGGCCCCCCTGTGGGAATCGCTGCACGCGCTGGTGCCGCGCGAGCCGCGCCCGCAGGCGCAGCCGGCGATCTGGAAGTACGCCGAGATCCGTCCGCTGGTGATGCAGGCTGGCGAGGTCATCAGCGCGGAAGAGGCAGTGCGCCGCGTGCTGGTGCTGGAGAATCCCGGCCTGCCCGGCAAGTCGAGCATCACGTCCACCCTCTATGCCGGACTGCAACTGATCCTGCCCGGCGAGATCGCCCCCAGCCATCGCCACACGCAGTCCGCGCTGCGCTTTATCGTGGAAGGCCGCGGCGCCTGGACCGCCGTCAACGGCGAGCGCACCACCATGCATCCAGGCGATTTCATCATCACGCCATCGTGGACGTGGCACGACCACGGCAACCCGGCCGTGGCCGACGGCGGCGAGCCGGTAGTCTGGCTCGACGGGCTGGATATCCCGCTGCTGCAGCACCTGGACGCCGGGTTTGCCGAAAACTATCCCGAAGCCTCGCAGCCGGTGCTGCGTCCCGAGGGCGACAGCTTTGCCCGCTTCGGCCACAACATGCTGCCGGTGCGCCATCGCGTCACCGATCCCACTTCACCAATCTTCAGCTACCCGTACGCCCGCAGCCGCGAGGCGCTGGACCAGCTCTACCGCAATGGCGAGCTCGATGCCTGGGACGGCGTGAAGCTGCGCTACGTGAACCCGGCAACCGGCGGCTGGCCGATGCCGACCATGGCGACCTTCATGCAGTACCTGCCGGCCGGTTTCCAGGGCAAGACCTATCGCAGCACCGACGCCACCGTCTATTCGGTGGTGGAGGGGCGCGGCACCGTGCGCATCGGCGAAGCGCAGTTCCAGTTCGAGCCGCGCGACACCTTCGTGGTGCCGTCCTGGCAGCCCGTGCAACTGGCTTCGGTCGGGGACACGGTGCTGTTCAGCTATTCCGATCGTCCGGTGCTGTCCGCGCTCAACCTGCTGCGCGAAGAACGCACCTGATCTTTTTTTGCCCGGGGGCGGAACGCGGCGCGTGCCCGCCCTGCAAGGCTTCATTCATTCTTTCCGTGTGAGGTTTCCCATGTCTTTCGTAATTACTCCTCCCGCTACCGTGGCCATTCCGGTCGTGGGCAGCAGCGACCAGTTTCCCGTGCGCCGCGTCTACTGTGTGGGCCGCAACTACGCGGCGCATGCCCGCGAGATGGGCTTCGATCCTGATCGCGAGCCGCCGTTCTTCTTCTGCAAGCCAGCCGACGCGGTGATTCCGGTAGCTTATGGCGAGACCCTGACGCTGCCCTATCCGGCGCAGACCGCCAACTACCACTATGAAGCCGAACTGGTCGTCGCCATCGGCAAGGGCGGCACGGATATTCCGCTGGAACAGGCGCTGGAACACGTGTGGGGCTATGCCGTGGGCCTGGACATGACCCGCCGCGATCTGCAGATGAAGATGCGCGAGATGGGCCGCCCCTGGGAAATCGGCAAGGCCTTCGACGCCTCGGCGCCGATCGGCCCGATCCATCCAGCCAGCGACGCCGGGCATTTCGCGCAGGGCGCGATCTGGCTGGCCGTCAATGGCGCCGACAAGCAGCGCAGCGACGTAACGCACCTGATCTGGTCGGTGGCCGAGACCGTTGCCGATCTGTCGACGTACTTCCGCCTGGAACCGGGCGACCTGATCTACACCGGCACGCCCGAAGGCGTCGGGGCCGTCAAGCCGGGCGACCTGATGGTCGCCGGTGTGGAGCGCCTTGGCGAATTGTCGGTGCGGGTGGCCTGATACATCTTTGCGAGGGCTGCGCTGTGCAGATCTATAGTTTCTTCAACAGTTCCACGTCGTACCGCGTGCGCATCGCGCTGGCCCTGAAGGGCCTACCTTACGACTACCACCCGGTCAATATCCGCGTCGGCGAGCATCGCGCCGCGGATTACGTGGCCGCGATCAACCCGTCTGCCGTGGTGCCGGCGCTGGTCGACGGCGATTTCCACCTCGGCCAGTCGATGGCGATCATCGACTATCTAGATGCTCACCACCCGGAGCCGCGACTCATCCCGCGAGAGCCTGAACTGCGCGCCCGGGTGCTGGAACTGGCCAACGTGATCGCCTGCGACATCCATCCGGTGAACAACATGCGCATCCTGCGTTACCTGCAGGACACGCTCGGGGTATCGCCGGAACAGAAAGACGCCTGGTACCGGCACTGGGTCGATGAAGGGCTTGGCGCGGTGGAGCGGCTGCTCGCGCAGCACGGGCGCGGCCCGTGGTGCTTCGGGGCGGCGCCCACGCTGGCCGACTGCTGCCTGGTGCCGCAGATCGCCAACGCGCAGCGCATGGGCTGCGATACCAGCGGCTTCGAGCGGGCCATGGCGGTGTACCGCCATGCCAGCGAGCACCGGGTCTTCCGGCAGGCAGAACCTCAGCGGCAGCCGGACTACACGGCGCGCTAACCGAATGGGGTGCCCCAGGGCGTTTTTGTCCCAGCGCGCGCACCCAAGGAGACCATCATGAATACCATTCGCAGCACGGACCGCAAGGTGATCGTCGTGGGCGGCGGCATAGGCGGCCTGGCCGCCGCGCTGGCGCTGGCCCGGCAGGGCATCGGCGTCGAATTGCTGGAGCAGGCGGAGAAAATCGGCGAAATCGGCGCCGGCATCCAGCTCGGCGCCAACGCCTTTGCCGCGCTCGATGCGCTGGGCGTGGGCGAAGCCGCGCGCAAGCGTTCGGTCTTTACCGACTACCTGATGATGATGGACGCCATCGATGCCTCCGAAGTGGCCAAGGTGGACGTGGGCGCGCGTTACCGCGAGCGCTTCGGCAATCCCTATGCCGTGATCCATCGCGCCGATATCCACCTGTCGATACTGGAAGCCGTGCAGGATCACCCGCTGATCCAGTTCCGCACCGCGACCACGGTGTGCGCGCTGGAGCAGGACGAGCGCGGCGTCACCGTGATCGACCAGCACGGCGAGCGGCACCAGGCCGACGCGGTGATTGGCTGCGACGGCGTGAAATCGGCGGTGCGCCAGGCCTTGCTGGGCGACGAGCCGCGCGTGACCGGGCACGTGGTGTACCGCGCCGTGGTCGACGTGGCCGACATGCCTGCCGACCTGCGGATCAACGCGCCGGTGGTATGGGCCGGCCCCAACTGCCATCTCGTGCATTACCCGCTACGCGGGGGCGAGCAGTACAACCTCGTAGTCACCTTCCATAGCCGCGAGCAGGAAGTGTGGGGCGTGCGCGATGGCAGCAAGGAGGAAGTGCTGTCGTACTTCGAAGGCATCCATGCCCGTCCGCACCAGATGCTGGACCGGCCGACCTCCTGGCGGCGCTGGGCCACCGCGGACCGCGACCCGGTCGAGCGCTGGAGCTTTGGCCGCGCCACCATCCTGGGCGACGCCGCGCACCCGATGACGCAGTACCTCGCGCAGGGCGCCTGCCAGGCGCTGGAGGATGCCGTCACGCTGGGCGCGGCCATCGAGGCCAGCGACGGCGACTTCGAGGCGGCCTTCGCGCTGTACGAGAAGGTGCGCATCCCGCGCACGGCACGGGTCCTGTACTCCGCCCGCGAGATGGGCCGGCTCTACCACGCCAAGGGCGTGGAGCGGCTGGTTCGCAATTCGCTGTGGGTGGGACGGACGCAGGAGCAGTTCTACGACGCGCTGCAATGGCTGCACGGCTGGCGTGCCGAGGACTGCCTGGGAGGGGCGCGGTAGAGCCGGCTACGAAAGCCGGAGAAAGCCGGAGAAGGCCAGAGAAGGCCGGGAAGGCCACCAAGGGCGAGCCGACAGCAAATCGGCCGCCTCGAAAGACAATGAAGGAGACAGCCGTGCCCACCCAACCATCCATCGGTATCACCGAGTTCATCGACCGCCAGCCCTTGTCGGCGTCTCAGGTCGGCATCGTCGTACTGTGCTTCCTGATCGTCGCCATCGACGGCTTCGATACCGCCGCCATCGGCTTTATCGCGCCGGCGATCCGCGCCGAATGGCAGCTCACGCCCGGGCACCTCGCGCCGCTGTTTGGCGCCGGCCTGACCGGCCTGATGGCGGGCGCCTTCCTGTTCGGCCCGCTGGCGGACCGCTTCGGGCGCAAGACCATCCTTGTTTTCTGCGTGCTGTTCTTCGGCATCGCCAGCCTGGCTTCCGCCTTCTCCGGCTCGCTGTGGGGCCTGGTGGCGCTGCGCTTCCTGACCGGCCTCGGCCTTGGCGGCGCCATGCCCAACGCGATCACGCTGACCTCGGAGTATTGCCCGGCCAAGCGGCGCTCCTTCCTGGTGACGACCATGTTCTGCGGCTTCACCATCGGCTCGGCGCTGGGCGGCCTGGCCTCGGCGAACCTGATCGAGGAACACGGCTGGCGCTCGGTGCTGCTGTTGGGCGGCGTGCTGCCCTTGTTGTTGCTGCCATTCCTGCTGTGGAAACTGCCCGAGTCGGTCCGGTACCTGGTGATGAGCGGCAAGCAGCCGGAGCGGGTTGCCGCTACGCTGCAACGGATCGCGCCGGACGAGCCGATTGCGCCCGGCAGCATCGTGGTCACCGACAAGCGCATGCCCGGCTCGCCGGCCGCCCACCTGTTCAAGCCTGAGCTGGTGCGGGGCACCTTGCTGCTGTGGCTCACTTTCTTCATGAGCCTGCTGGTGATCTATCTGCTTTCCAGCTGGCTGCCCACGCTGCTGCGCACGACCGGCGTCTCGCTCAAGACCGCGGCGCTGGTTACCACGATGTTCCAGGTGGGCGGCACCCTCGGCGCCATCGTGCTGGGCTGGCTGATGGATCGCGCCAACCCGCACTACGTGCTGGCGGCAAGCTATACCCTGGCGGGTATCTTTGTGGCGGCCATCGGCAGCCTGACCGCCGCGCCCTGGCTGGCGGGCCTGGCGGTGTTCGCCGCCGGGTTCTGCGTTTCCGGTTCGCAGGTCGGTGCCAACGCGCTGTCCGCGGCCTACTATCCCACCGATTGCCGCGCCACCGGGGTGGCCTGGGCCAATGGGGTTGGCCGGATGGGCTCGGTGGTGGGATCGGTCGGTGGCGGCACCATGCTGTCGCTGGGCCTGACGATGCCGGCCCTGTTCCTCCTGGTGGGGATCCCGGCCGTGATCGCGGGCGCGACCATGCTCCGGTTCGGGCGCCATCGCGCGGGCCAGGCGCGGCGCATGGCGGTGGCCGCCTGAGGGTTGAACCGGGCGGGTTAGCTGGCTCATTCTTGATCTTTTAAATGATAATGCTTATCATTTAACTTCCTCGGATTAGTGACACGATCTGAGTCAGCAAATGGGTTCCCGGACACGTCTCGTGTCCGGTCTTTTTTGTGCGCCCAGCATGGGCGCACTCTTGTGGGTGCAAGTCCCACCGTAAGTTGATCACAGCGAACGAAGCGAAGCGCAACTGCGAAAGGGTGACCGATCGTGGGGAGGAAGCGTGGAGCGAAGCTGCGAGCCGAGGGACACGAACCGGATAGAAGGCGGTGCCGACCAGGACGAGCGGGCAAAAATCCGCGAAGTTCTCGTGATCAAGGGGTGGCGGCGTAAATCCGGCGGTTGTGTAGCGAAGGAGTGCGTTCTCACCTGGGGACGCCCCGTTTCGCGCCTGAAAGGGCGACGGCGTCGAGCCGGAGCGGGGTCTCAGCAGAGGTCATAGTAGTTGGAGGTAGCGCCGGGAAGGCTCGAGTCCGCCAACGAAGGACCGAATGAGAGGGAGTGTTCAAAGCCGTGTCGATGCCACAGGCAATGCGTCAGAAGCCCGCGCGAGCGGGGCGGGTGGGGGTACGGACGATGAAGCCGGACGCGAACCTGCCTGCGACGAAGCCTGCGGCCCGCGACGCGAACCGGAGAGCACAGGGTCGGCGCTGCTGGCAGCGGCGCTGACGCGAGAGAACCTGAAGCAGGCGTTCAGGCGGGTCCGACGCAACAAAGGCGCCGCTGGCGTGGATGGTCTGGATATTGATCAGACCGCTCGCTATCTGGTGTCGGCGTGGCCGGTGATTCGCCAGCAACTGCTCAAGGGGACGTACCGGCCTAGTCCGGTACGGCGGGTAACGATTCCGAAGCCGGAGGGAGGAGGCGAGCGCGAGCTCGGTATCCCGACGCACCAGTCCGGTGGGCAGGCCGCGGCGCAACTCGCCGCGGGCACCTATGCCGATTGCGGGCCGCCTCGTGTAGCCTGGTACGGCCGGCATAAGGTGCCCTTGCGCACGAACGCACGCCTCGCGCTACCCCGCTTGCGGTAGCATCTCCCCAGCCCCGGCACGGTTGTCTCTCCAGCAGACCGCCCCTGCCTGACGGCACTTTTCGTTTCCTTCGAGCCAAGCAGCCACTGATGCGCCAGGCGCGCATGGGGGGAGCCAATGACGGCAGCCCGCAGGCCACCGCAAGACGCCGCATCGCGCGCTCATGCCGAGCCGGCACCCTTGCCGCCAGCTTACGGCGGCGACGGCACTGGCCGGCGCTGGGCCTGGCTGCCGGAGCAGGGCGGATGGCGGTACTACGCGCTGCTCGGCGCCGTCGGGGTTTTTGTGCTCGGCCCGCTCGGCGGGATCGCCGCGGCCTATATGAACTTCTCGCTCGGCTTCTTCGTGGGCGGGCAGGTTCTGGCGGGGATTCTCGGCTCCACGGTGACCTATGGCTACGGCACCGAAGGGCGCCACGGGGCGAACTATATCCAGACCATCGCCTCGTCGGTGGCCGGCATGAGCGGCATGGCCGTTGTGATCCAGGCCATGACCTGGATGGGCATGGCCGAGCCGCCGCTGTGGCAACTGATGCTGTACATGCTTTGCGTCGGCATGTTCGGGGTGGGCGTGGGCATGCTGTACACGCCGGTCCTGGTCGACCGCCTGCAACTCACCTTTCCGTCCGGCCTGGCGGTGGCCAATATCCTGCGCGCGCTGACCGATCCGGTGCTGCTCCGGCAGTCGTTATCCCGCCTGGCCGGCGGCACGGTGCTGGGCATTGTCAGCGGTATCGGCGCGGCCCGGATCGATCGGCTTGCCGCCATCGACCTGTCGGCGTCCACCTTCGGCGCCGGCATGATCGTCGGCGCGCGCATCGGCCTTGCCGCGCTGGTGGCCGGGCTGGCGGGCTGGGCGCTGATTCCGTTCTTCATCTCGATCGGCTGGCTGGCGCCAGGCGAGCCGTTTCGCAAGATTACCTTCCTGATCGCGCTCGGGATGATCATGGGCGCGGCGCTGGTCGATATCGCGCTGATCCTGTTCAAGGCGTACCGGCAGCGCCGGCCCCTGCGTGGCAGCGGCATGCCCGGGCCGGCAGGGCCATCGCGGGGCAGCCAGTGGCGGCTGGCGGCGTGGGTGCTGTTCTGGGGCGCCGCCATCGTGGCGGTTGGTTCGGGGTTGCTCCACCAGCCCGCGGGCTATCTGGTGCTGGCGGTGCTGCTGGTGTTCGTGTTCGCGATGGTGAATGGCATCTCGGTCGGCATGGTCGACCAGAACCCGATTTCCTCGGCCTTTGTGCTTTCCGTGATCCTGATGGCCGCGCTTGGCTTGCGCGACCCGCACGTGGGGCTGATGGCGGCGACGGTGCTGCTGGTATCGACCAGCGAGGCGTGCGATATGCAGCAGGACCGCTCCACCGGCTGGCGGCTCGGGACCAATCGCACCTTGCAGTTTCGCTTCCAGGTGGCGGGGATTGTCGCCGGCGCGGTGCTGGCGGTGCTGTTCGCCAGGCTGTTCATGGGGGCCTATCCCGAGCTGGCGCTGGACCAGACCGTGCTTGCCGCCAGCGATCAGCCGCATCGCTGGGCATCGGCCATGACGTACAAGATCGTCGGCGCCTTGCGTGGCCTGACCGACGACCTGCCGCACCAGCGCACGGCGGTGGCGCTCGGCATCGCCGTTGGCTTTGCCACGGCGCTGCTGCGCTTGCTGGTCAGATCGGGGGCGCGCTATCAGCGCTTCATCCAGGCCGGCAGGGTTGGACGCACGGCGGACTTCCTGCTGGATACCGTGGTGTTGCCGTCGCCCTATGCGTCCTCCTTTGGCGGATTCGTCAACCTCCCCACCTCCGCGTGGTTCGCGCTGGGCGGGGTAGTGGCCAGCGTGCTCAATAGCCTGCCGGGGTCGAAGGGCACGCCTGACCCCTTGCCCGAGGACATGAGCACGACGTCGCTGGTGGGCGGCGGGCTGATCGCGGGCGATGCGCTGGCGGCGGTGGGGCTCGGCATAGCGGGCCTGGTTTTTACGGCCATGGGCTAGCCCGCTTTTGTCTTGTGCATTCAACCCTCGTTTCTATATTTGCAGGGCGTGTGTTCCGTCCCGTTGTTCCAGCGGGGCCGGCCAATGTGATCGGGACGGCAGGAAGACACGGGCGTCGTCGTAAGGAAGATGATGCATTGTGCCCATGCGCGATCAGGACTACCGTCGCCCGGCAGCACCTTGCGGACAGGCCGCGAACCGTGGCCACGCTCAGGTAGCGCGCCGTTTTGAATATTTTTGAGACAGATCTGAATTCTTTGTGCCTGCCGGCCGCGCGGGGGCGAGGGCGGGAGGTTGTAGCGCAAAATGATTGCCGGCGGCACGAGCGCCAGCCGGCTGGCGCCGGGCGATCGGTTCGCATGCGCGGAGCGTGGCCGCGTGCATTGGATGAGAGGTGATAGCGCGATGACAGTTGTAGTGCTTGCAGCAGACGGGTCGCCAAGCAGCGAGGCGGCAGCGGCAAGGCTGGTGACACGGCCCTTGTTCGCGCCGCCGTTGGTGGTGTATGTCGTTCATGTCTCGCCCGCGCTCAGCGCGGCGGGGCGCCAGGTGATGCCGGGCGCGGAGCTTGTGCTGGAGAACAAGGCCGCGGCGGCCCGCGCGTTCGACGCGGTCGGCGCGGCGCTGGGCCCGGTTGCCACCGAATTGCATCGACATTGGGTTCCTGGCGACCCCGCGCATGAGATCATGCGGCTGGCGGCCGAGGTGGATGCCGACGCGATCGTGGTCGGCTCCAAGCGGCGCGGTGCGCTGGCCAATGCCATTCTCGGATCCGTCGCCACGACGATCCTCGGCAAATCGCAAGTGCCGGTGGTTGTCGTAAACCGGGACGAGGCAAGGACCGGTACCTGAAGCGCTTTCCCGTTCAACAGCCCGCACCCCACCGGTGCCGGCCACACAGGAGGGAGTGATGACCATGGTGGCGCTCGCCGCGAACAGCTTGTCCAGCGGCATCGCTGGCCCGGCTCCCGGAGGTGGCCGATGTTGATGGTCTGGCTGATTGCGCTCCCGCTGTTCGCCGCGGTGCTGATGCCGCTGGCCCGGCATCTGGCCCGTGGCCTGGCCGCGCCCATCGTGGTGGCCACGCCGCTCGCGGGCCTGGGCCTGCTGCTCAGCGCGCGGGGCCGGGTGGCCGATGGCGGCGCCATCGTCTGGCGGCAGCCCTGGATCGAGGATATCGGGCTGAGCCTGAGCCTGCGGCTGGACGGACTGGCGTATGTGTTCGCGCTGCTGGTGCTGGGCATCGGGCTGCTGGTCATTCTCTATGCGCGCTATTACCTGCCGCGCAGCGAATCCACCGTACGTTTTTTCTCACTGTTGCTGCTTTTCATGGCGGCGATGCTCGGTGTCGTCCTGTCCGGCAACCTGCTGCTGCTGGCGGTGTTCTGGGAGATGACCAGCATCGTGTCGTTCCTGCTGATCGGCTTCTGGTCCTATCGTTCGGACGCGCGCAAGGGCGCTCGCATGGCCCTGACGGTGACCGGCGGGGGCGGGCTGGCCTTGCTGGCCGGCGTGCTGCTGCTCGGCCACATTTGCGGCAGCATGGAATTGTCCGATGTGCTGGCGCAGGCAGGCACGGTGCAACGGCACCCGCTCTATCCGCTGATGCTCTCGCTGATCCTGCTGGCGGCGTTCACCAAGTCCGCGCAGTTTCCCTTCAGTTTCTGGCTGCCGCACGCCATGGCGGCGCCCACGCCGGTCTCGGCGTATCTGCATTCCGCCACCATGGTCAAGGCTGGCGTCTTCCTGCTGGCCCGGCTTTATCCGGTGCTGGACGGCACCAACTGGTGGTTCTACATGGTCAGCCTCACCGGCCTGGCCACGCTGGTGGTTGGCGCCGGCATGGCTTTGTTGCAGCGTGACCTGAAGGGCTTGCTGGCGTATTCCACCATCAGCCATCTCGGCCTGATCACGCTGCTGTTCGGCCTGGACACGCAACTGAGCACGGTGGCTGCGCTGTTCCACATCCTCAACCATGCCGTGTTCAAGGCGTCGCTCTTCATGGCGGCGGGCATCATCGACCATGAGACCGGCACGCGCGACCTGCAACGGCTGCGAGGCTTGCGCAGCTACATGCCGCATACCGCGCTGCTGGCCATCGTGGCCTCGTTATCGATGGCGGGCGTGCCGCTGTTCAACGGCTTCCTGAGCAAGGAGATGTTCTTTGGCGAGACCCTGGCGCAAGGCCTGCTCGGTGAATTCAACTGGATCATCCCGGCGGCGGCGACCTTCGCCGGGGCACTGACGGTGGCGTACTCGCTGCGTTTTATCTACGGCGTGTTCTTCGACGGCAAGCCGGTCGAGCTGCCGAACTACCCCCCGCACGAGCCACCCCGTTCCATGAGGATCCCGGTGGAGGTGCTGGTTGCCATCTGCCTCGTGGTAGGGCTCTTCCCCGCGTACACGGTGGGGCCCTTGCTGGCCGCCGCGGCCCTGGCCACGCTGGGCGGGCCGTTGCCGGAGTACAGCCTGAGCCTGTGGCATGGCGTCAACCTGCCGTTGTTGATGAGCCTGATCTCGATGGTCTGCGGTTCGGTGTTTTTCTTCTTCCGGCGCCATGCCTTCCATCGCCATCACGCACGCATGGTCCACCTGAACGCCCGCGATGCCTTCGAGGCGGCCATCGGCTGGCTGGCGCGGCTGGCCGGCCGCATGACCGGGGCGTTCGAGAACGGCTCGCTGCAAGGCTATCTGGCGTGGATGGTGGCCGCCATGCTGCTGATTCCGGCCACTTTCCTGGCGGATCTCGACACGCTGGCCGGCCCGGTGCCTTCGGGCCCGCTCGACGCCATGACCGTAACAGGCATGGCGCTGCTGGGGCTGACGGCGATCGGCGTGGTGCTCGCTCACAGGCAACGGGTGAGCGCGCTGATCCTGCTGGGCGCGTGCGGGCTGCTGGTGGCGCTGGCGTTTACGTGGTTCTCGGCTCCCGACCTGGCGCTGACGCAGGTTTCGGTCGAAGTCGTCACAATCCTGCTGCTGGTGCTGGCCTTGTTCTTTCTTCCCATCGACCGGCCGGACGCCTCCCCGGTGTCCCGGCGTATCCGCGATGCCTGCCTTGCCCTGGGCAGCGGCGGCTTGCTAGCCATCCTGGCATATGCCGTGATGACCCGGCCCTATGATTCGATTTCCGCCTTTTTCCTGGCCAACAGCGTTGAAGGCGGCGGTGGCCACAATGTGGTCAATGTGATCCTGGTCGATTTCCGCGGCTTCGATACGCTGGGCGAGATCTGCGTGCTGCTGGTCGCCGGCCTTGCGGTGCAGGCCTTGCTCAAGGGCATGCGCCTGGCGGCGCCGCAGGCGGGGCCCAACGGGCTGCCGTGGTCGAGCCAGAGCCACCCGTTGCTGCTGGCCATCCTGGCCCGGCTGATGCTGCCGCTGACCATGCTGGTCGCGGTCTTCATGCTGCTGCGCGGGCACAACCTGCCGGGCGGAGGCTTTATCGCCGCGCTGATCACGGCGGTGGTCTTGCTGCTGCAGTATGTGGCCAGCGGCGTGCTGTGGACCGAGGCGCGCATCGCACTGGATTACCGCGCGCTGGCGGGCAGCGGCATCCTGGCGGCCGGGCTGACCGGGCTGGGTAGCTGGGCGTTCGGCTTCCCGTTCCTGACGACGGCCTTCGGGCACTTCCACTTGCCGGTGCTGGGCGAAATCGAACTGGCCACCGCCATGCTGTTCGACCTCGGCGTTTATTTCACGGTGGTGGGCACGACCATGCTGATCGTGTCGCACCTCGGCGTGCGCGACAAGCGCATCCACGCACGGGAGGGTGCCTGATGGAAGCCGTCTACGCCGGCACAGTCGGCATCCTGATGGCCTGTGGCATCTACCTGCTGCTGCGCGCGCGCACATTCCCGGTGGTGCTGGGACTGGCGCTGATCTCGTACGCAGTGAGCCTGTTCCTGCTGGGCATGGGCCGCCTGTCCAGAGGCCGCCCGCCGGTCATCGCCAGCGGGGCGCGGTATGCCGACCCGCTGCCGCAAGCACTGGTGCTGACGGCCATTGTCATCGGCTTTGCCATGACCGCGTTCGCGGTGGTGCTGGCGCTGCGCTCGCTTGGCATCACAGGCAGTGACCATGTGGATGGCAAGGAAACGGGCCAGGAGGAGGCCGGCGGCGCCGGCAGGAACGAGGCGGACGGCCCATGAACCATAGCCTGCCTTTTTCGATCCTCCTGCCCATCCTGCTGCCGATGTTTGCCGGTGGTTTACTGGTGGCGATGCCGCTGCGCTGGCTCCGGGCCCAGCGCATGCTGAGTACGGCCGCCGCGCTGCTGCTGTTGCCGGTGGCTGCCTGCATGGTCCTGGAGGCAGCCACCGGCGCCATCCCGGTCTATCACGTCGGCAACTGGCCGGCGCCGTTCGGCATCGTGCTCCAGCTTGACCGGCTTGGCGCGCTGATGCTGATGCTGACCGCCGTGCTGGGCGCGGCTGCCGTGGTTGCCGCGGGCAGGGGAGACGCGCGGATGGGGCGGCATTTCCACGCCCTGTTCCAGTTCCAGTTGATGGGCCTCAATGGCGCCTTCCTGGCTGGCGACCTCTTCAATCTCTTTGTCTTCTTCGAGATCCTGCTGATCGCCTCCTATGCCTTGCTTGTGCATGGCGGCGGGCGCGAGCGGATCGGCGCCGGGCTGCATTACGTCTTGCTGAACCTGGCGGGCTCGGCCTTTTTCCTGATCGCCATCGGCGTGCTGTACGGGCTGAGCGGCACCCTGAACATGGCGCACATGGGCCTCCGGCTGGCCGGGCTGCCGCCTGCCGATGTGCCGCTGGCCACGGCCGCGGGGGCCATGCTGATGCTTGTCTTCGGGCTCAAGGCGGCGCTGTTTCCCATGCTCTTCTGGCTGCCCAAGGCCTACGCCAGCGCTACGGGCTCGGCCGCCGCGCTGTTCGCCATCATGACGAAGGTGGGCATCTACGCCATCCTGCGTTGCGCCGCGCTGATCTTCGGCGCGCCCGACGGCATGCTGGCGGCGTTCCTGCATGACTGGGTCTGGTGGATGGCGCTCGCCACCATGGGGTTTGGCGCGCTCGGCGCGCTTGCCGCCCCCAACCTGAAGACGCTGACCTGCTACCTCGTGCTGGCATCGGTCGGGCTGCTGGCGGCCAGCGTATCGATGCAGACCGGACAAAGCTGGGCGGGGGCGCTGTATTACCTGCTCAGTACCACGTTGTGCACGGCGGCGCTGTTCCTGCTGGCGGATGCGCTTGAGCCGGCGCCTCCGGCGGGCTCGGCGGGGCAGCCTGTCCCGGTTGTCCACGGCTCGCGGCTGGCCGGTGCGCTGTTCCTGGTTGCGGTGCTGGCGGCGATCGGCCTGCCGCCGCTGTCGGGCTTTATCGGCAAGGTCATGGTGATGCGCAGCGCGCCGTTGCCAGCTGCGGCCGTGTTGTGGCCGGGCGTCCTGCTATCCAGCCTGGCGCTGCTGGTTGCCGTGAGCCGCACCGGCACACGCCTGCTCTGGCGCCTGCCCCAGGAACACGATCCCGAGCGCCACGGTGCTTACCATCGGGTCGCGCCGGATGGCTGGAAGCTGGCTTGTTGCGCCTTCCTGCTGGCCTGCAGCGTCGCGCTGGTCCTGTTCGCGCAGCCGCTGAGCCAGTACCTGGCGGACACCGCCGCCCAATTGTTCGACCGCGCGGCCTACCTGCGCGCGGTGCTGCCGGCTGCGGGGAGCTAAGGCCATGGTCAAACGCTTGTTTCCGCATCCGTGGCTCAGCCTGGCGCTCCTGGCGACATGGCTGTTGCTGGTAAACGGGGTGTCGCCTGCCGACTGGGCGCTGGGCGCATTTCTCGGCTGGGCGATCTCGCTCCTGATCGGCAAGGGACTCTGGCTGCGTCCGATGCGCGTGGGCCGGCCAGATCTGATGCTGCGCCTGGCGGCGCACGTGCTGATCGACATCTTGGTGGCTAATGTGGAGGTGGCCTTGCTGGTGCTGGGGCCGGTGTCGCGGATGCGCCCGACTTTTATCCAGGTGCCGATCGATGTCGAGCATGAACTGGCGCTGTCCGCGCTGATCAGCATCGTGTCGCTCAGCCCGGGCACCCTATGCGCCGAACTCAGCGATGACCGCCGCCGGCTGCTGGTCCACGTACTCGATCTGGACAATGAAACCAAGCTGATCGCGCTGATCAAGTCGCGCTATGAGGCGCCGCTACGGGAGATATTTGGATGCTTGCCGTCGTAATACCGCTCTCGCTGGCAATCCTCGGGGTCGCCTTCCTGCTTGCCTTTATCCGCCTGGTGCGCGGGCCGGGCCTGCCAGACCGCATCGTCGCGCTCGATACGCTCAATATCAATGCCATCGCGCTGATCGTGGTGTTCGGCATCTGGCTGCGCTCGGAACTGTTCTTCGAGGTTGCCTTGCTGATCGCGGTCATGGGCTTTATCGGCACCGTCGCCCTGACCAAGTACCTGCAGCGCGGCGACATCATCGAACGCAAGTGATCAGCCGGCTCGAACGGATCGGACCGGTCCGCTAACCATGACGGGAGGCCCAATGGACAATATGAGCCCAATCGCGGAATTCGGTACCTGCGCGCTGCTGCTGATCGGCAGCGTGTTTGCCCTCGTCGGCGCCATCGGGCTGTTCCGGCTGCCGGACTTCTTCATGCGCCTGCACGGGCCGACCAAATCCACCACGCTGGGTGTCGGTGGCGTCGTGGTGGCTTCGGTGGTGTTTTTCAGCAACCAGGGCAACGGCCTGAGCCTGCATGAACTGCTGATCACCGCCTTCCTGTTCCTGACCGCGCCAATCAGCGCCCATATGCTGGCCAAGGCGGCGATGCAGCAACGCCTGCCCGTCGACCCGCGCACACGGGGGCGCATATGGGAGGCGGAGGACCGGGAGCGCAGCGAGCCGCGCGGGCAGGGCGCGGATCCATCATCGTCGGGGAAGGTTCCCGAGAGATGATGGCGCCGGCATGGCGTTCAGTCTTCAGCCCTGCTCCCACGCGCTGCACCAGCCGGCGGCGGCCACCTGCTTGTCGCCGAACAGCACGCAGCTGCCCGTCGACGGACTGGCGCCTTCCTGGAACAGCTGGCAGTTGGCGCAGGTCTGGCTGGCCGCATGCCTGGGGAATTTCGCCTGGTCCACCTTGCGGGTATCCGCCTTGTAGTCTAGCTTGACGGCCTGCGGATCCTTCTCATCGAGCGTGGTCGCGCCGGCGCCGGACGGCGCCGCAACGGCCGCGAGGCTTGCGGCCACGGCTACCGGCAGTGTCTTCAGGAATTGACGGCGGGTCGACATGCGGCTTCCTTATTCTGTGGGGATTGAAGACTGCCGGACTCGACGACATCACCGGTAGCGGACCGCGCGCGGCGCCTGGCTGACTGGTGTGAAGGCCGATATTCTGTGGGGGAGTTCCGGCGTCCGGCTGGTGTGGATTGTGGCACAGCGGCCGTCGCCTGGCGCGGCATGTGCGGTTCGCCGCCATCGGATTCTCCGCAGAATGGACAAGCCAGGGTGAATCGGGATAATCGTGGCTCCGCTGGCTGGCCTATGGCAAACTCGGCGCTGCCTTTTTTGCCGCCGGGGGGCTCACTGCCGCCACGCCAACCACACGCCAACCACACGCCATCCACCACTACGCCCATGACCGCTCGCACCAACACCGATACCCTCCGCCAGGCGCTGCAGGAACCGCTAGCGTTGCAACTGTCGCCTTTGATGGGCCCGGACTTCGCCGGGACGGCCGAGGGCGAGCGTTTTGCCATCTATACCGAACCGCCGGAAGCGCCCGGACGCGACGAAGTGCTGGCAACCCTGCGTGCCCAGCTTGAAGCGGAAGCCGGCGTACCGTTGCCCGGCGACGACGCGCCTGTATCCGGCGAAGTCCTTGACAGCGAGGACTGGGAGCCCGGCCAGGCGTTCGAGATGGACATGGATAGCGACGAGGTCTGCGGCCAGGTCCTCTTCTACCGGCTGATCCTCGCGCGGGACCTGCATCCGGTCGGCTATTGCGCGTTCGAAATCAATGCCGACGAAACCGGCGTGATCTTCGTGACCCTGGTCGAGTCGTGGCTTCGGCCGCAATACCGGCAGTTCGGGCTGGAGAGCGGCTTCGTGCTGCAGATGGGCAATGCCGTCTACAGCCTGCTGGCGGACCTGGACGCGCGGCTGCAGGCCGCGGGCGAGCGCAGCGTGTCGTTCGAAGTGTTGCTGGGGCTTGAGCAGGCGTCCACGGCAGGCACGGCGCTGTTGCGGTCGCTGGCCAACACGCTGCAAGGCTGGACCGATGCATCCGCCGCGCGTGGCGCCGCCGGGCGCGAGCCGTTGGGCATTACCAGCGTCCGCGTTTCGGTGCTTCCCGCCCGTTCTGCGGATTGAGCAAGGGGGAGGCAACGCTCGTTGCCTCCGCCGCTTTGCCCCGCTCCGGAAGTGCGGGCGATGAAGTGAACGATCTCCGGCGCCGAACCGCGTTGATCAGTCACTACTGATCATCACAACGCCGGCCGACGGCTGGCCCACTCGCGCACCGCCTGCGCAAACAGCCTCAGCGCGCTAGGCGGGTGCCGGTTAGCCGGGTAATAGAGGCACAAGCCGGGAAAGGAAGGGCTCCATCCCGGCAGCAGGGGGATCAGCCGGCCCGAGGCCAGGTGCTCTGCGACCTGATCTTCCGGGACCCAGGCGATGCCGATACCTGCCAGCGCTGCCTCGACCATCAGATTCAGGTTGCCAAGCGTCAGCGGCCCGTCGACATCGATGCTGGCGCTTTTGCCGCGATGCTCGAGATCGCTGCTGGGCTACGCGGGTACCGGCGGGTTTTTCTATGGCGGCATGTATGCCTATATCGCCGGTACGCCTTTCGCGTACATCACCTACCACCACGTATCGCCGCAGGCCTACGGCGTGCTGCTTGGTGCGGGTATCGCCGGCATCATGATCACCAACCTGGTCAACTCAAGGCTGGTGACCCGGCTCGGCAGCGATCGCCTGATGCGGGCCGGTACCATCGGTGCGGCAATCGCGGGCATGCCGCTGGCAGTCGCCGCCCGGACTGGCTGGGGCGGGCTGGCGGGTCTGGTGATTCCGCTTTTCCTGTTCGTCTCCGCAACCGGCTTTATCGTCGCCAACTCGATTGCCGGTGCGCTCGGCACGTTTCCCGGGCGCGCCGGTGCCGTGTCGGCGCTGATCGGCGCCATCCAGTACGGGACCAGCATCGTCGGGTCGGCTCTGGTCGGCGTCGGCACGGACGGTACACCCTGGCGGATGGGTGTCGTCATCGCCCTCTTGAGCATCGGCAGTCTGCTCTGTGCGCTGTTTCTCGTGCAATCTCCCGCCGTTGCGCCCAGCGTTATCAGGCCGGCTCGGGTTTCAACAGATTAGTGAAGCGACCCGGAATCGCCCGGAGTGGTGTCTTCCTTTGTCTGGGGGAGCCTGGCGGAATGCGTTATGACTTGCTCGTATGGCCCGGCTTTCCCTTTTGCCTCGTGGCGGCCATGTCGTGCAGCTCGGCTTCGCTCATCGACTTGACCATGGATTTCGAGGCGCCTTTCAGGCTACTTGCCTTCCGGTCGCCGCGCTTCACGGAAAGCGCCGCGCCGGCGGCCATTTGTTTGGGATCCTCCTTCGCGTATGCAATGCATGACCAAAGCCGCCACCGGATGGCGGCGGGGTATGCGCTTGAAGCAAAGCACGTGCCCGCGCAACGCCAGGCCTGCCTGCCGGCGGGATACGCCTCCTTGCGGGTGGGGCCGCTCGGGTCTGACGCCGCTGCCGGGTGGCAGTGGCGGCGAATAGTGCAACTCCGATAAGAAAGTCTTCACGGCCCGGCGCTCAGCCGTGCGCCGAACGAGGATCATGGCCAAAGCTGTTGCGCGCACTGATCTGTCCGTCCAGGCCGTGAATCAGAAGTTCGACGTGCTCGCGCTGGGCGTCCCGGGTACCGGCTTCCACGGCGTCCTCCTGGGACGCGTGATGCGAGTTGGCATACCTCGCCCCCTCCTGGATCACGTCCCAGCCGGTGCCGTGCGGCAAAACGTGGATATTCCTGGCTGTCATGGCGATCTCCTGTTTGGGACGTGTTGGGACGTATGAATACTTCCATTCTGGACCCGCCGTGACGCATGACCATCGGGGAGTGTCTGACACAGGCGCAAGGGGGAGCCGGCTCCTGTTCAGTGCAGGTGTGGCGGTAGCGCTTTACTCGTCAGGACATCACCGCAAGAAATATGCCGTGATTTCCGCCGCGCCTACGCGTTAGCCGTGGGCGGGTCGCCGACGGGATCCGGATGGATCCGCATGATGGCGTCGCGCTTTTCCAGCAGGTGCCGCTTGAGAATCGAGCCGAGCAACTTGCCATCGCGCGCTTCCAGCGCCTTGATCATGTCTTCGTGATCGTGCACGGCGCGGTCCCACTTGTCGGTCTCGTGATTCGAGCGGAAACGCAGCGCCTTCAGGCGCCGGTTGATGCTCTGGTAGGTCTGGCGCAGCGTGGCATTGCGCGCTGCTTCGTTGATCCGGTCGTGGATTTCCTGGTTGCGGCTGTAGTAACCCGGCAGGTCGTTCTGCACACGGCAGGCCAGCATCGAATAATGCAGCGCCTTGATCTCCGCCAGCTCGGCCGGCGTGATGCGCTCGCATGCCAGCTCGCCCGAAAAAGCTTCGAGGCCGCTCATCAGCTCGAAGGTTTCCCACACTTCTGATTCCGTCATGCGGGAGACACTGGCGCCCCGGTTGGGAGAAATCTCGATCAGGCCTTCCGCCGCCAGCACCTTGAACGCCTCGCGCAGCGGCGTGCGCGAGATCCCGAGGGTTTCGCACAGTTCGCGTTCATTGAGCTTCATGCCTGGCGATAGCACGCCTTCCACGATGAATTTGCGCAGGTGCTCGACCACCGTGTCGTGAAGCCGTTGCCGTTCAACCTTGGGGAGGACCGGCGCAGGGCGGGAGAGGTCGCCGCCAACTGGATTCTGCATACAAAGTCCTTATCTTTGCGTTTTCCGCATTTTACTGCATCTCTCACCGGACGCGCAGCTTCGGGGTAAACACCCAGTGTTTACAGTCATTCGGCGCTTGGAAGGAGGTCCTTTCGTCTGCTAAAGTATTTTGAATGCAAAATTCATAATCCACAAAGGAGGGACCAACCCATGATCAAACTCGACTTCCACCCCGCTGGCCGCCACTTCCTTCAGATCCCCGGTCCGAGCCCCGTGCCCGACCGCATCCTGCGTGCGATGAGCTATCCGACCATCGACCACCGCGGTCCGGAGTTCGGCGCGCTGGGTCGCAAGGTCCTGGCCGATATCAAGAAGATCTTCAAGACCGCGCAGCCGGTGATCATCTATCCGGCCTCCGGGACGGGTGCCTGGGAAGCCGCGTTGACCAATACGCTGAGCCCCGGCGACAACGTGCTGATGTTCGAGACGGGTCACTTCGCCACGCTGTGGAAGAAAATGGCGGAGGCACTGGGGCTGAAGCCGGAATTCCTGGGCCTGCCTGGCATCGAGGGCTGGCGCCGCGGCGTGCAGCCGGACATGATCGAAGCCCGCCTGCGTGCCGACAGCGCGCACGCCATCAAGGCCGTATGCGTGGTGCACAACGAGACTTCGACCGGCGTTACCTCGAATATTGCCGCCGTGCGCCGCGCTATCGACGCGGCCGGCCACCCGGCGCTGCTGTTGGTGGACACCATCTCCGGCCTGGCCTCGGCGGACTACCGACACGACGAGTGGGGCGTGGACGTAACGGTGTCGGGATCGCAGAAGGGCCTGATGCTGCCGCCGGGGATCAGCTTCAACGCGTTGTCGCCGAAGGCGATCGCGGCCAGCAAGCAGGCAAAGCTGCCGCGCGCCTTCTGGGGCTGGGATGAAATCATCGAAGCCAACAAGAACGGCTACTGGCCATACACGCCGAACACCAACCTGCTCTATGGCCTGTCGGAAGCGCTGGACATGATCCTGGACGAGGGCCTGGACAACGTCTTCGCGCGGCACCAGCGGCTGGCCGAGGCGACCCGCCGCGCGGTGCGGGCCTGGGGGCTGGAGATCCAGTGCGCGGACGCATCGGTGTACAGCCCGGTGCTGACCGGCGTGATGATGCCGGAGGGCGTGGACGCCGACGCGGTGCGCAAGCGCATCTATGAACGCTTCGACATGTCGCTGGGGCAGGCACTGGGCAAGATGCGCGGCAAGATGTTCCGTATCGGGCATCTCGGCGACTGCAACGACCTGACCCTGATGGCCACGTTGTCCGGTTGCGAGATGGGACTGAAGCTCGCGGGCGTGCCGGTGGCGGCGAGCGGGGTCGTGGCGGCGATGGAGTACCTGGCCTCGCATGCGGACACGCCAGCGCTGAAGGCCGCGGCCTGAACCGGCACCGGAAGGCCGGGCGGCTTGCCCGCGCGGCAGGCGCACGCCGGACTTCCTGAATCACGGCAAATGCAGGCAGGCATGGCTTCACCTCCCAGGGTGAGGCCAGGCAGAGGTGTTGCCTTTTGGTGCCCCGCCGCCTGCGCGCACTAGGGAACCGGCCAAAGAGCCGGCCGCGATGAATCAACCCCGGCCCCGGCCGGGCCGGCAGGAAAAATGGACTGGAGACAAGCAATGAAGCGCCTTCGTGCAACCAGCGTCGTGCTGGGGATGCTATGCGTCATGTATTTCATCACCTACCTGGACCGCGTCAACGTCAGCACGGCCGCGGCCGGCTTTGGGCAGGAGTTCAACCTCAGCAAGACCGAGATCGGCCTGGTGTTCTCGGCCTTTGCCTACCCCTACCTGGTGTTCCAGATCATCGGCGGCTGGGTCAGCGACCGGTTCGGCGCCAAGCGCACCCTGATGGTCTGCGGCGTGCTCTGGGCCATCGCCACCTTGTTGACCGGCTTCGCCGGCGGGCTGATTTCCCTGCTGGCCGCGCGCCTGCTGCTGGGCCTGGGAGAGGGTGCCACGTTTCCGGCGGCCACCGCCGCCATGGCGCGCTGGGTGCCCAAGGAAAAGCGCGGCTTCGCGCAAGGTATCACCCACGCCTGCGCACGGGTAGGCAACGCGGTGGCCCCGGCCGCGGTCGTCGCGATCATGGCGGTCTATGGCTGGCGTGAGTCGTTCTATCTCTGCGGCGTAATCAGCCTGGTCTGGGTGGCATTGTGGGCGGTGACCTTCACCGAGCACCCGAAGGATCATCCCCGCATCACGGCGGACGAGCTCGAAACACTGCCCGCCGCCAAGAAGAAGGCTGGCAGCGTGCCCTGGCGCCGCCTGTTCAAGCGCATGGCGCCGGTGACCATCGTCTACTTCTGCTACGCCTGGACCCTGTGGCTCTTCCTGAGCTGGATTCCCCAGTACTTCCTGCATAGCTACGACCTGGACCTGAAGAAGTCCGCCATCTTCGCCTCCGCCGTGTTCTTTGCCGGCGTGCTCGGCGACACGCTCGGAGGCATTGTCACAGACAAGCTCTACGAGCGTACCGGCAGCCTGAAGCGCGCCCGCAGCTGGATGGTAGCGGTCTGCATGCTGCTGACGATGCTGTCGCTGATCCCCATGTTGTTCACCCACCAGCTCTACGTCTCGATGGCTTGCCTGGCTGCCGGTTTCTTCTTTTCCGAGATGACCATCGGGCCGATGTGGGCGATCCCCATGGATATCGCGCCGGAGCATTCCGGTACCGCGAGCGGGATGATGAATTCCGGCTCCGCGCTGGCCGCGATCATCTCGCCGGTGCTGTCGGGTTACCTGATCGACCGCTTCGGCAGCTGGGAGCTGCCCTTTATCGGCAGCATGGCGCTGATGGGCATCGGCGTGGTGCTGGCCTTCCGCATGCAGCCGGAAAGCAAGTTCGAAAGCGAGCCCGCCGCCGCGACCGATCCCAAGCAATTGCACGCATAAGCGATGCGCGCCCCTCACTCGCCAACGGAAACGAAATCATGAGCCATCCCCACCCGGAACAGGAACTCGCCAGCCGGCTTGCAGGCGCGGGCAACGAAGGCATTCGCTTCTCCGCCTTGCCAGGCGAACTGCTGCCGCAGGATGCCGACGCCGCCTACGCCGTACAAGCCGAAGTGCTGCGGCTGCGCAAAGCCGGCATCGGCGGCTGGAAGGCTGGCGCGAAATCCGTGACCGGCCCGATCCAGGGCGCGCCGCTGCCGAACGACTGCGTGCATCCAAGCCCGGCCACGCTGTCGCGCGGCGGCTTCCGCCCGCTTGGCCTGGAACTGGAGATTGCATTCTGCTTCGGGCGGGTTTTCGCGCCGCGCGGCGCTCCTTATTCCCGTGACGAGGTGCTGGAAGGCGTGCAATGCATGGCGGCCGCGATCGAGGTGGTGGCGAGCCGGTACCAGGAATGGCCCGCGGTGGACAAGCTGGCGCAGCTTGCCGACCTGCAGAACCACGGTGCCCTGATCGTCGGCGACTACGTGCCTTACCAACCCGGCTATCCCTTCCTGGATCCAAGCCTGTTCTTCACCTTCGATGGCGAAGACGTGGTCAAGGGCGCGCCGGCCAATCCCGCCGGCGACCCGCGCCGCTTGCTGCCGTGGGTGGTCAACCATTGCACCGCGCGCGGCATGACGGTGGGCCACGGCACGCTGGTCACGACCGGGTCCTACACCGGCATGCATTTCCCGGACAAGCCGGGCGCGGCGCTGGGCAGGATCGCCGGCCTGCCCCCGGTTGAACTCATCCTTGCGTAACAAGCGGCGCGCAGACGCGGCACCGATACCCACAAGCCACTGGTAGAAAGCCATGAACGATTCCTCCCCCTCGCTGCTGGTCAAGCCGATCCATCTCGTGCCGTCGCAAGGCCGCGCCAGCTCGCCGCTGTCGGCACGACTGCGCAAGGAGCTACGCGGCGATGTGCTCTTCGACCGGGCCAGCCGGGGCCGCTACGCTACCGATGCCTCGATCTACCAGATCATGCCGGTCGGCGTGGTGGTGCCGCGCGACCAGGCCGACCTGTTGCTGGCGCTGGAGATCGCCCGCGACGAAAAGGCCCCGGTGCTGGCGCGCGGCGCGGGCACCAGCCAGTGCGGCCAGACCGTTGGCGAGGCGCTGGTGATCGACAACAGCAAGTGGCTCAACAACGTCGTGGATTTTGATCCCGTCGCCCGTACCGTGACTGTGGAACCCGGCATCGTGCTGGACCACCTCAATGCCTGGCTCAAGCCGCACGGCTTGTGGTTTCCCGTGGATGTATCGACCGGCGCCCAATGCACCATCGGCGGCATGGCCGGGAATAACTCATGCGGCTCGCGCTCCATCGAGTACGGCAACATGGTGCACAACGTACTGGGCATCGATGCCGTGCTGGCCGACGGCAGCCAATGCCATTTCGGCTCACTCAAAGAGGCTGTCGCGGACAGGCGCGTGGAGGGCATCCTGCAAGGCCTGCGACGAATCGCCACCCGCGAGCGCGAGGAAATCGCCGAGCGCATGCCGAAGGTGCTGCGCCGCGTGGCGGGCTACAACATCGACCTGTTCGAATGCCAGAACCCGCGCGCCTATACCGACGACGGCTACGCCAATCTCTCGCATATCCTGGTGGGATCCGAAGGCACGCTCGCCTACAGCCGGCAGCTCACGCTGAAGCTGTCGCCACTGCCGCAGCACAAGGTGCTGGGTGTGGTGAACTTTCCTACGTTCTACCAGGCGATGGACATGACGCAGCATATCGTCAGGCTCAAGCCCGTGGCGGTAGAGCTGGTGGACCGCACCATGATCGACCTGTCGATGGAGAACCCGGCGTTCCGCCCGGTGATCGGGCAGGCCTTGTCCGGCGAGCCGCAGGCCATCCTGCTGGTCGAGTTCGCGGGCGAGGAGCACAGCGCGCTGCTGGCGCAGCTCGACGATCTCGCGACGCTGATGAGCGATCTGGGCCTGCCGGGCTCCGTCGTCAAGATGCCCGACGCCAAAGCCCAGAAGGCGCTGTGGGATGTGCGCAAGGCGGGCCTGAACATCATGATGAGCATGAAGGGCGACGGCAAGCCGGTGTCCTTCATCGAGGATTGCGCTGTTCCGCTGGAGCACCTGGCCGAGTACACGCGCCGGCTCACCGCCGTGTTCCACAAGCACGAGACCGAAGGCACGTGGTACGCCCATGCCAGCGTGGGCACGCTGCATGTGCGCCCGATCCTGGACATGCGGCGCGACGGCGCGCTGCGCATGCGCGAAATCGCCGAGGAAGCGGCCGCACTGGTGCGCGAGTACAAGGGCGCCTATTCCGGCGAACACGGCGACGGGCTGTGCCGGGGTGAGTGGGTGGCCTGGCAATACGGTCCGCGCATCAATGCCGCCTTTGGCGAGATCAAGGCGCTGTTCGACCTGGACAACCGCTTCAACCCGGACAAGATCGTGCGGCCGCCGAAGATGGACGCGCGCGAGAACTTCCGTTTCGCGCCGGGCTATGCCGCGCTGCCGCTCGCGCCGGCACTGGACTGGTCCGCCTGGAACGTGACGCGCAACCCGCTGACCGGCGAGGAAACGGCGCCGGGCACGGGCAGCGACCGCGCGGGCGGGCTCGCCGCGGCAGTGGAGATGTGCAACAACAACGGCCATTGCCGCAAGTTCGACGCGGGCACCATGTGCCCGAGCTATCGCGTGACCAAGGACGAGCAGCATGTCACGCGGGGCCGGGCCAATACGCTGCGGCTGGCGGTCTCCGGCCAGCTGGGCGATGAAGGCCTCGCCAGTGCGGAAGTCAAGGAAGCCCTGGACCTGTGCGTCTCCTGCAAGGGCTGCAGGCGCGACTGCCCGACGGGCGTCGATATGGCGAAGTTCAAGATCGAGGCCCGCCATGCCTGGACCAAGCGCCACGGCATCACCCTGCGCGAGCGCATGGTGGCCTTCATGCCGCGCTATGCGCCGGTCGCCAGCCGGTTTCCCGCGCTGCTCGCACTGGCCGACAGCATTCCCGGCATCTCCGGCGCGATAAAGCGCGCGGTGGGATTCGCGCCGCAGCGCTCGTTGCCGCGCTTCAAGACATCGTTCCTGTCGAAAGCCCGGACCAGGGGGCAGGCAGCACCGGGGCGCGAAGTCATGCTCTTCGTGGACACCTTCACCAATTGCATGGAGCCGGAAAACGCTCGGGCGGCGCAGCAAGTGCTGGAAGCCGCCGGCTACACGGTGCACTTCAACACCCGCGAGGGCGAGCGCCCCCTGTGCTGCGGCCGTACCTTCCTTGCGGCGGGGCTGGTGGACCAGGCCAGGGAGGAAGCGCGGCGCCTGCTGGATGCCGTCAAGCCCTATGTTGACCGGAACATCCCGATCGTGGGGCTGGAGCCTTCGTGCCTGCTGTCCCTGCGCGACGAGTTCCTCAATTACGGCTACGGCGACGAGGCCAGGAAGCTGGCCGCCCAGGCCTTCCTGTTCGAAGAATTCCTGGTGCGGGAGAAGACGGCGGGACGCCTGGCCCTCGATCTCGATGCGCTGCAGGCCAGCGAAGCCCTGGTGCATGGCCACTGCCACCAGAAGGCCTTCGATGCCTTCACCCCGGTGCAGACCGTGCTCGGCTGGATCCCCGGCCTGAAGGTGTCGCCGGTGGAATCCTCCTGTTGCGGCATGGCGGGCAGCTTCGGCTACGAGGCCGAGCACTATGACGCATCGAAAGCCATGGCGGAACTCTCGCTGCTGCCGGCGGTGCGTCAGCGCGCGGCCAACGCCATTGTGGTCGCCGACGGCACCAGTTGCCGCCACCAGATCCTGGACGGCGCGGACACCGAGGCCGTGCACGTGGCGCGCGTGCTGGCGATGGCGTTGAAGCGGACAGACCAGGGGCAGCCGCGTCATGCGTGAGCACACCGGCCCGGCAGCCGCCAGGCGGCCACCCTTGCGGCTTCCCGAGCCGGCCGCGAAGGGCGATGCGCTGGCGGACGTGGGTTCGCCGGCGCTGCTGGTGGACCTGGACGCCTTCGAGTCGAACCTGCTGCAGATGCGCGGCCTGGCGGCGGCCGCGGGGGTGGCCTTGCGCCCGCATGCCAAGGCGCACAAGTCCGTCGCCATCGCCCGGGCCCAGATGGCCCAGGGTGCTGCGGGCATCTGCTGCCAGAAGCTGAGCGAAGCCTATCCGTTCGCGGCGGCCGGCATCGCCAGCATCCATATCAGCAACGAATTCGCCGGTGCTGACAAGGTGGCCATGGCGGTAGAACTGGCCGGGCATGTGGCGCTGAGCATCTGCGCCGATGACGTGCGGCAGGTGAGGGCGGTGGGGGCCGCCGCCACCGCCGCGGGTGTGAAGATCATGCTGTTGCCGGAGGTCGACGTGGGACACGGACGCTGCGGCGTTGCCAGCCGCGATGCCTTGAGCGCGCTGGCTGACGCCATCGCAGCGTTTCCGGCATTGCGGTTCGGCGGCCTCCAGGCGTACCACGGCCCGGCCCAGCATATCGCCGTCTGGGCGCAGCGCCGCCAGGCCGCGCAACGGGCTGCCGAAGCGGCGCACGCTTATGTCCGGCACCTGGATGCGCGCGGCATCGCCTGTCCGGTGGTCACGGGCGGGGGTACCGGCACCGCGGAGTTCGACGTCGGCAGCGGCGTCTACACCGAGATCCAGCCGGGGTCCTATCTGTTCCTGGACGGACATTACGGCGCCAACGAATGGATGGGGCAATTCCGGCCGGTGCACAGCCTGTTCATCGCGGCCACGGTGATGAGCACGGCTCGCCCCGGCGTGGTGGTTTGCGATGTCGGCCTGAAGACGGTGGCGGTCGATTCCGGCCTGCCGCGGCTGTGGTCGCGCGACAGCAACGGGTCGCTGCGCTACGTCGCCGCCAACGACGAGCACGGCGTGCTCGAAGTGCTCAACGGCGACAGCCACGAGTTGCTGGGCGGCAAGTTGCTGCTGATCCCGGGGCACTGCGACCCTACCGCCAACCTGCACCGGCACTACGTCTGCTTCCGGCAGGGGCGGGTAGCCGGCCTGTGGGATATCGATGCGCGAGGCCTGAGCCGCTGATGCATCGGCCGGTGGCGCTTGCGACCATGGGGGCCCACAAGTTGCTGGTCACCTCGTCCGCGCTCCATACCGTGCCGATGGTCAGCAACCTGCCGTTCAGCTGGCGCGACCTGACGCCGGTGGCGATGCTAGCGGACTTGCGCGTCAAGGCGCGCCGCATGGCCTGAGCGCGTCCGGGCGCGGGTAGCGGCGGAGGAGATGGTGCAACGCCACGGAATCCTAATGCGCCCGGCTTGTAATCCGGTGCGCGGCCAGCGCTGCCAGCACGGGCGCCACGGCAAAGCTGGCGAACAGCCAGGCGGCAGCCGACTGCGCGCCCGCGGTGCCGCCGGGGACGATCAGGCCAGCGGCATTCGCCACCAGCCCCGCGATCGCCGCGCCGATCGCCATGCCGTAGAGCTGGACGGTTGTGATCGCGGCCGAAGCCGTGCCTTCCTCGCCGTGCGGCGCCAGCGTCAGCACGCGCGTCAGCAAATGCGGCCAGCCGATGCCCACGCCAGCGCCCGCGCCGGCCAGCGCCAGGCCACTGAGCAGCGTGCGAGCCGTCGGCGCCAGGCTTGCCCCCGCCGGTACCACTATCGCCAGCGCGATCAGGCTGGCGGCGCACAGTACCGGCCCCGCGCGCAGCAGCCGTGCCGCGCCCGTACCGCCGTGGCCGGAGGAAAGCAGCGCCCCCAGGCTCCAGCCACCCGCCATCGCGGCTGTGAGATAGCCCGCGGCCAGCGGTGTGTGGCCATGCAAGGTCTGCAGGAAATAAGGCACGAAGACTTCGGTGGTGGTGCCGATCAGGAGCAGGGCCACGCTGGCATAGACCGCGCCCAGCGGCGTGCCGGGCTCGGTGCCGCCGCTAGGCAGCAACCGCACCAGCGCGCGCCGGTCCCACACAATGGCGGCAGCGCCGAATGCCAGGCCCGCGGCCACGCCAGCGGCCTGCCAGCCCATCGCCGCCGACAGGCTGCCGGCGGCGACAGCCAGGACCGACGCAGCCAGCAGTGCGATCTGCGCGGCGGGAATGCTCGGCGCGGCGGTGGACGATGCGCGCTCGACGGCCGGGCGCAATTGCACCGCCACCAGCAAGCCCTGCATGATGGACACTGGCAGCAGCGTCCAGAACGCCCAGCGCCAATGTCCCACCTGGGCGAACAACCCGCCCACCGCCGGCCCGCAGAGCGTGGCGATGCCCCACATGCCCGAGACCAGCGCCACCGCGCGGGGCCATAGCGGCGGCGCGAACACAACCCGGATCAGTGCATAGCTAAGCGCCGCCAGCGTGCCGCCGCCCAGACCCTGCACGCCGCGGCTGGCCAGCATCCAGGGCATGGACGGCGCGAGCGCGCAGCCCGCCGATCCCAGCGCGAACACGGCCAGCGCGGTCATGGAGGCACCGCGCGGTTTCAGGGCGGCCAGAAGTCGGACGGACAGCGCGGCGCCGACGATGGAGGCGACGACGAAAAGCGTGGTGTTCCAGGCGTACCAGTCCAGGCCGCCAATGTCCCGTACCACGGACGGCAGCACGGTGGTGACAATGTGGATGTTGATGGCGTGAAGCGCCACGCCGCCGGTAAGGGCGAGGGCAAGTAACCCGTTCTTGCCAAGGAGCAGTTCGCGCCAGGCGCCGGTGGAGGCTTGTTCAGGAGGCATTGAGAGCATGCGGCAGGATGGCTGCCGTCTTATTATCCAAAATGATTCTTGGATAATAAGGTGATGCCGTGAATTACACAAGCAATGGCTTGGTATTTCCGGGTCCCGGGTCGCTCCCGATGGCGCCGGCTTACTGTCTAGCCCCGCACGTCGCGAGGGTCGTGGCCATAGCTGTTGCGCATGCGGATCTGGCCATCCTGGCCGTGAACCAGCAACTCTACCTTCTCGCGCCTGGCGATCACCGTGGCGGCCTCGACGGCTTCGTCCTGGTTGAGGAAATGGGCTCGCTCGCCCCTGGCTCCTTCATGGACGACATCCCAGCCGTCGCCGTGAGGCACGACATGTACGTTGCGCTGCGCTTTCGAATCCATGGAGGTCTCCCGGTATCCGTGGCCTGAGGCCACGCTCTGCTGTGTATTGTGACGCGCTGGAACAGTAGCGCCAGGGGGCGCAGTCCCGCAGGTTCACGCACCTCGCAGGTATCAAGCATAGGTGTTCTGGCCCGACGGTGCCCGCGCGGCGACAGGCGTCCCTGTCGCCCCCGGGTGGCCTGCGGGCTGTCAGGACGCCGCCTGGCGCACCAGGTAATCCACCAACAACTTCGCCGCCGGCGAGAGGCTCGCCTCGTCGCGAAAGCAAATCGCGAAGCGGCGCTGCGCCCAGTTATCTGTGAGCGGGACCACTTGCAAGCCAAAGCTGGCGGAAACGGGCTCAACCACCTCGCGGGGCACGATGGTAAGACCGAGGTTCGCGCGGACGCAGCGCAGGGACGCATCGAAGGAGGAAACTACCACCCGGTACGCCATCGGCTTGCCGATGATGGCCGCCGCGCGCGCCAGCATAGTGTGTACGGCGGTCTGCCCGGGCAGACCGATATGATCGAATTCAAGCGTCTGCTCGAAGGAACACTCCGCCTGGCTCGCGAGCGGATGCGAGGAATGCACGATGGCTGCCAAGGCATCGCGGCGATAGGGGCGGGTCTGGAGTCCTTCGAGATCCGCGGCATCCCAGCAGATGCCCAGCGGCGCGGAGCCTTCGCGCAGTGAGCGGACAAGGTCGCGGCTGAGGCTTTCTTCGACGGTGACGCGGATATCCCGATGGTCAGGCACCTGCAGAAAGCTCGCGATATCGTCGGGCAGCGACTCGGCCATGCACGAGACGGTGGACAGCAGGCGGACTTGCCCCTTGATGCCGGTGCCGTAGTCGGCCATATCGCGCTCCACGCGATCAGCCGCGGCCAGCATGGCGCGTGCGTGCTCTAGCAGGATCTCGCCAGCCGCGGTCGGTATCACCCCACGCCGGCGCCGCTCGAACAGCGTGACGCCCACGGTGTCTTCCAGTTGAGCCAGGCGCTTGCTGATGGCCGAAGCCACAATGTGTTGCTGTTCGCCAGCGCGCGCCATGTTGCGCGTCTCGCAAACTGCCACGAACAGGCGAAGGGAGGTGAGGTCCAGGTCACGCATCTGAAGCTTCTGGTGTCGAGTTTAGGATTTCCGATATGGAAATTTAGCGTAGTCATTTTAGCGCATTTTGCATTGTCCGGGAATCTCTAAGCCGAGGGGCACATGGGGTGGTGTGACGCTGCCCAGCTATTCCGATTCGGAATGTTAGTGCTTCTGGATTAGCGCTTCTGCCTTGGGCCGGAACGGCATAGAGTGCTCATGCCAGACCGAAACACGAACATCCGAGGGGACACAGACAGAATGACAACACACGCTGAATTCGCTCCACGCCGGGCCGTGATTCGGGAGGTCGGGCTGCGCGACGGCCTGCAGAGCATCGCCACCATCCTGCCGACCTCCGCCAAGCGCGAGTGGATCCAGGCGGCCTATGCGGCAGGCCAGAGGGAAATAGAGGTCGGCTCCTTCGTCCCGGCGAAGCTGCTGCCGCAACTTGCCGATACCGCGGAACTCGTGGACTTCGCGAGGTCGCTGCCGGGGCTGTTCGTCTCGGTTCTGGTGCCAAACCTGCGGGGCGCGGAAAACGCCATCGCCAGCGGCGCCGACCTGATGCTGGTGCCGCTGTCCGCCAGCCATGCCCATAGCCTGGCCAACCTGCGCAAGACGCCCGACGACGTGGTGGCCGAGGTGGCAAAGATCCGCGCCGCCCGCGACGCGGCCGGCTCCAGGACGCTGATCGAAGGCGGCGTGGGCACGGCCTTCGGCTGCACGCTGCAGGGACATGTGGATCCGGACGAGGTGCTCCGCCTGATGCAGGCCCTGCTGGATGCGGGCGCCGATCGCGTCAGCCTGGCGGACACGGTGGGCTATGCCGATCCCGCAATGGTGCGCAGCCTGTTCGAACGCGCCACGGCAATCGCCGGCGACCGCTTCTGGTGCGGCCATTTCCACGACACGCGCGGACTTGGCCTGGCCAACGTGTATGCCGCCTTGCAAACCGGCGTGACCCGCTTTGATGCCTGTCTCGCCGGGATTGGCGGTTGCCCGCACGCGCCCGGCGCCAGCGGCAATGTCGCCACCGAAGACCTGGCCTACCTGCTGGGCAGCATGGGCTTCGATACCGGCATCGATATCGACCGGTTGCTGGCGCTGCGCGAACGCGTGGCCGGCTGGCTGACCAATGAGACCCTGCACGGCACGTTGTGGCGCGCCGGCCTGCCCAAGACATTTCCTGCGTCGGTTGCCGATGCTGCTACCGCCTGCGCCTGAGAGAGAAAATCATGAGCACTGAACATGCCTCCTTGCCGCTCGCCGGCGTCCGCGTGGTTGAGTTTACCCATATGGTGATGGGCCCGACCTGCGGCATGATCCTCGCGGACCTGGGCGCGGAAGTCATCAAGGTCGAGCCCCCCGGCGGCGACAAGACGCGCAATCTGCCCGGCCTTGGCATCGGCTTCTTCCGCTCGTTCAACCGCAACAAGAAAAGCGTCGTCATCGACATCACCACCCCGGAAGGGCAGGCCACGGCAGCGGAACTGGTTGGCCAGTGCGACGTGTTGCTGGAGAACTTCCGCCCGGGCCTGATGGAGAAATGCAGGCTGGACTACGCCACGTTGTCCGCCAGATTCCCCGGGCTGATCTACGTGTCGCACAAGGGCTTCCTGCCCGGCCCTTATGAAAACCGCCTGGCGCTCGACGAAGTCGTGCAGATGATGGGAGGCCTGTCCTACATGACCGGGCCCAAGGGCCGCCCGCTGCGCGCGGGCACCTCGGTGAACGACATCATGGGCGGCATGTTCGGCGCCATCGGCGTGATGGCCGCCTTGCGGGAGCGCGACCGTACCGGCAGGGGGCAGGAAGTGCAGAGCGCGCTGTTCGAGAATTGCGTGTTCCTGTCGTCCCAGCATATGCAGCAGTTCTCGATGACCGGCGATCCGCCGCCGCCGATGCCGTCGCGCGTGTCCGCCTGGAGCGTCTACGACGTGTTCACGCTGGCCGGAGGCGAGCAATTGTTTATCGGCGCCGTCAGCGACAAGCAGTTCAACATCTTGTGCGACGTGCTGCAACGTCCCGACCTGGCTGCCGATCCGGAGCTCGCGACCAACGCCATGCGCGTTGCGGTACGTCCGGCATTGCTGGAACGGCTGGGTGCGATTCTCAAGGACCATCGCGTGGAAGAACTCTCGCCGAAGCTCGAAGCCGCGGGGATTCCCTACGCGCCCATCATGCGTCCTGAGCAACTGCTGGATGACCCTCACCTGAGGGCAAGCGGTGGCCTGGTGCCGATGCAGACCGAGGATGGCGGCACCACGGACGTTGTGCTGCTGCCGCTGCTGATGGGCGGACGCAGGCCCGGCGTGCGCATGCCGCTGCCAGGCATCGGCGAGCACAACGACGAAATCCTGTCCGGCCTGCGCACGCGTACCCCGGACTGAATCTACCCGCATTGCCGCGTGGCATCGGATGGCCACGCGGATCAGAACGATAAACATACGGAGACAGACATGGCATTCCCCCTTTCGCGCCGGGCGGTACTCGGCATGGCCGCTTCGGCCATCGCACTCGCGGTCGCCTTGCCGGCCGGCACCGTCATGGCCCAAGGCTCGGGCCGGCCGGTACGCCTGATCCTGCCTATCAGCGCGGGCTCGGGCGTGGATGCTATCGCGCGCGCCGCCGGACCGTCGCTCGGCAAGAGCCTGGGTCAGCCGGTGGTGATCGAGAATCTCCCCGGCGCCGGCGGTATTACCGGCGCAGCGGCGGTGGCCAAGGCGCCGCCCGACGGCACGACGCTGGGCCTGTTCTCCAACAACCATGTCATTAATCCGAGCGTGTACAAGAAGATGCCGTTCGACGCGATCAAGGACTTCACGCCCATCAGCGTGATCGGCTCAACGCCGCTGGTCCTTGTGGTCAACCCCAAGGTCCCCGCGAAGAATGTGCAGGAACTCGTTGCCTTGCTCAAGGCCAAGCCCGATTCGCTCAACTATGCCTCTTCGGGCAACGGCACCATTCTCCAGCTCGCCACGGAAATGTTCCTCGATGAGGCGCATGTCAAGGCGCGCCATGTCCCCTACAAGGGCACCGGACCGATGATGACCGATCTGATCGCGGGCCAGGTGGAGATGGGTGTCGTGGCGCTTAACGCCGTGGCGCCGCACCTGAAGAACGGCACCCTGCGTGCGATCGGCCTGTGCGGCGCGACGCGCTCGCCCGCCGCGCCGGAGATTCCAACCATCGCCGAACAAGGTTTGCCAAACTACGTGGTCGAGGGCTGGTTTGCCGTGGTGGGTCCGGCAGGGCTCCCGCCGGCCGAAGTCAAGCGCCTCAACACCGTGTTCGTCAAGGCATTCACCAGCCCGGATGTCCTGGAAGCGATGAAGAGGCAAGGCAATACGATCAATCCCGGCACGCCGGAGGCAGCCGCGAAGTTCTTCCAGAGCGAAGCCGCGCGTTATGCGGCACTGGTCAAGAAGGCCAATGTGACCCTCGAGTGAGGTTGGGGCGTGCCGTCCCTGCGGGGGAGCCGGCGCCGCTCCCTGGCATACCGGCGCGGTTTCCGTTTGGCGGTTGCGAGGGCGCATTGGGCGAAAACTTCGACGCGCCCTTGTTGTTCATATAGGAGGCGTTGAAATAAAGATCGGTGCGCTTCGACAGCCTGTAAAGCGTCGGGAGGGCATGGCGCATCGCATCGTTGGGGGAGTCCAGGCGATCCGTGCGCTAGACGCCCGCGCGCACCGCCCCCTGGTCAGGCGAGCTTGCGCAGTTCGCGCTTGTACTGGGCCGTGCGCCGCGCATAGTCGTCGGCGTTGGCGCGCAGACTGGCGACCTCATCGTCAGTCAACTGGCGCACGGCCTTGGCGGGCGAGCCCAGGATCAGAGAGCGATCCGGAAATACCTTGCCCTCGGTCACAAGGGCACCGGCAGCCACCAGGCATTCCTTGCCGATGGTCGCGCGATTCAGCACTACTGCCTGGATTCCGATCAGCGAACCGTCGCCGATTGTGCAGCCATGCAGCATGGCCTGATGGCCAATCGTGACGCCCTCGCCGATATGGAGCGGGCAACCCGGGTCGGTGTGCAGCACCGCGCCTTCCTGTACATTGGATCGCGCGCCAATGGTGACGGGCTCATTGTCGGCACGAATCACCGAGCCGGGCCACGCGCTGACCTGCTCGCCAACAATGGCGCGGCCAATGACGGTGGCCTGCTCGGCAACGAAGGCGGATTCGGCAATGACGGGCGCGAGGGAACCGATTTGATACAGGGACATGATCTTTTTCTCTTCAGGCAGATTGATCTTGGCACTAGCGCCGCTGCTTGCCTCTATCCGGCCAAGCTTGTCCGGCAGGTGGCAAGTGGATATCCGCGCCTTTGCAACGCTTACTCTAGCGATTCCTCTGCAGGTCTGAGACGGTGGTTTGGAAGGGCTACGATCTCCGATTGGAAACGCAAATAAGGCAGCGCATGTCTGCTGCGGGCTGCCAGGGCAGGGCGCCTGTCATCGAAGGCAGCTGGCGATGCTGACGGCGCGGATTCGGGGGCACTCCCGTTGCCTCAAAAGATGCCGTCGCCATCCTCCATGAGGATCATGTGGAGGATTTAGCTTTTGCGCCGCTGCACGGCGGTCAGGATCCCCCGCAGGATCTCGATGGGGGGAGGCGGGCAGCCAGGCACGGCGACGTCGACGGGGATGACGTTGGCGACGCGACCGCAACTCGCATAGCTCTCGCCGAAGATGCCTCCTGTACAGCCGCAGTCACCCACCGCGACCACAAGTTTCGGCTCTGGCGTCGCGTCATAGGTACGCCGCAAAGCGTCTTCCATGTGGCGCGAAACCGGCCCCGTTACCAGCAGCATGTCAGCATGGCGCGGGCTGGCAACAAATTTGATGCCAAGCCCCTCAATATTGTAGTAGGGGTTGTTGAGCGCGTGGATTTCCAGCTCGCAGCCGTTACACGAGCCTGCATCGACCTCCCTGATCGTGAGCGCCTGACCGAGGATGTCGAGGATGTCCTGGTGGATACGTTGCATCGCGGCGCCGCCATCGCCAACGCCATGAACATCGCCATCGACGGCCGGGGGCGGCGGCTCCGTAACGATGCCAGTGCGGACGATTTGTTTGAGGATGTGCCACATCAGAGGTCGTGTCCCGAATAGCTGAGGTTGAAGGACTTGTTGATCAGCGGAAAGTCCGGAACGATGTTGCCAATGACCGCGTGCTCAAGCACCGGCCAGTTCTGCCAGGAGGGATCATGGCAGTGGCAGCGCAGGATTTTGCCGTCAGCGCCAATTTCGAGCGCCGCAAGGACTTCGCCGCGCCAGCCCTCCACCCAGCCTGCTCCGATGGAGATCGCGTCCTGCGCCCGGATACCGGCATGGATCGCGCCGCCCGGCTGTTCCGAGCAGATGGCGCGAACAAGCCGCAGGGATTCAATGGTCTCGTCAAAGCGCATCGCCACGCGTGCAGCGACATCGCCATCGCGGTGCGTGGCCATCGTGACGTCTAACCGGTCATAGGGCGGCCATGCGTGGTCGCAGCGCAGGTCCGCCGCTTGCGCGCTGGCGCGCCCGGCGAGCCCCGCGAGGCCAAGCTGGGCGGCAAGTTGTGGCGTTACCCGGCCCGTGGCGCGAAACCGGTCCTGCAGTCCGGCATGCTCGTCGTAGACGCGCCGCAACGCGCGAACTTCGCGCTCGATGCCGTCGCACTGCTTGCGCAGCCGGTCCATCATGGGCGGCGCCGGATCGATCGCGACACCCCCGGGCACCACCGCATCCATCATGAAGCGATGTCCGAAGGCTTCCCCGGACAGCCGCTGCCAATCCTCGCGCAGCCGCGAGAACTGAGCCAGTCCAAAGGCCAGTCCGGCATCGTTGCCCAACGCGCCGAGGTCGCCCAAGTGGTTGGCCACGCGCTCACGCTCCAGCATCAGGGCGCGCAACGAGGCCGCCCTTGCCGGTATTTCGCTCCCCGAGGCGGATTCCAGCGCCATACAGTAGGCCCAGGCATAGGCCACCGTCGAGTCGCCTGAGATGCGGCCCGCGAGCCGGTAAGCCTCACTCGGCGCCAGCTCGGTGAAGCGGCGTTCGATGCCCTTGTGCGTGTAGCCGAGGAGGGCTTCAAGGCGCAGCACCTTTTCGCCGACGACGGAGAGGCGGAAGTGGCCGGGTTCGATGATGCCGGCATGCACCGGGCCGACGGCTATCTCATGCACCCCATCGCCATCGACACGTACGAAGGCGTAGTCCGCGGGCAGGCTGCCCGCGGCGGCCAGCGGTTGCGTCCCATGTTGCAGGGGGAATGACCCGGGCGCCCACAGGCCATGGTCGATCCACGGGCGCTGGTCGTGGTTGCCTTGCACCCGGATGCCCGAGAGGTTGGCCATGGCGCGCTGCATCCGCCCGGCACACGGGAAGATGCCGGCCAGGTCCGGAACCCCCTGCGCCGGGCCGCCGAGCCGCAGTTCGAGCCAGACCAGTCCCGCCGGTACGGCATACGCGGCGCATGCCGCCAACGTCCCGCCCGCCGCGCTGCGATCGGCGCCCCACACGGAGATCAGGCGCCCGCCCGTGTCCGCGACCGTGCGCGCTGCCGCGCTCCATGCATCGGGACTGGCGAGCCCGTGCCATACCGGCAGCGGTGCCGGGAGGCGATGCAGGTTGAGTCCGAGTTCAGGCAGATCCATACGCTCAACTCCCCAGCATGGCGGCCGCCTGGCGGTACCACGCATCCAGATACGGCGGGACATAGAGGCCTAGCATCAAGCCGAGTATGAGGTGCAAGAACACCGGGACCAGCGCCGGCGGGTGCGGCAGGGGCTTCAGGGTGGTCTCGCCGAAGACCATCGGTTGCACGCGGCTGAACACTGACGCAAAGGCCATGCCGAGCGCGACCAGCAGGAAGGGCGTGGCCCAGGGTTGTTCCCGCATCGCGGTCGTCACGATCAGGAACTCGCTGGCGAACACGCCGAACGGCGGCATGCCCAGAATGGCCAGTACGCCTAGCATCAGGCCCCAACCGACCGTGGGGCTGACCCGGACCAGCCCGCGGATCTCGTCCATGGCCTGCGTTCCCGCTTGCTGGGCCGCATGGCCGACGGCGAAGAAGATCGCGGACTTGACCAGCGAATGCACCGTCATGTGCAGCAGTCCGGCGAAGCTGGCGATCGGGCCGCCCATACCGAAAGCGAAGGTCATCATGCCCATATGCTCGATGGAGGAGTAGGCGAACATGCGCTTGACGTCCCGCTGGCGGATGAGGAGCAAGACCGCCGCCACTACGGAAACCAGGCCGAAGCCCATCATCAGGTGGCCGGTGAGATGGTTGTTCAGCGCGCCGTCCGTCAACACCTTGCAGCGCAGGATGGCGTAGAGCGCCACATTGAGCAGCAGGCCGGACAGCACGGCGGACACCGGGGTTGGCCCCTCGGCATGCGCGTCCGGCAGCCAGTTGTGCACGGGAACCAGGCCGACCTTGGTGCCATAGCCGATGAACAGGAAGGCAAACGCCAGGGTGATGATATTCGGGTCCAGCCGGCCCTTGACCGCATCGAGGTTGGTCCACAGCAGCGCGCCGCCCTCGGGGCCAATGACCTGCTCGGCCGCCATGTAGAGCAGCACCGTGCCAAAGAGCGCCTGGGCGATACCCACGCCACACAGGATGAAGTACTTCCAGGCCGCCTCGAGGCTGGCCGCGGTCCGGTAGACGCTGACCAACAGGACCGTGGTCAGCGTGGCAGCTTCCATTGCCACCCATACGATGCCCATATTGTTGGTGGTCAGCGCCAGCAGCATCGTAAAGGTGAATAGCTGGTACATGCTGTGGTACAGGCGCAGCCGCGGCGGCGTCATCTTGCCGTGGTCGCGCTCCACGCGCATGTAGGGCCGCGAGAAGATGGACGTGGTCAGGCCCACGAACGCGGTCAGCGTAACGAGAAACACGTTCAGGGCGTCTATGTAGAACGCACGGTCCCACGCGAGCGTGGGACCGTCGTCGATAATCCGCCCGGTGAGCAGGCAAGCCGCGATGAAGGTGCCCAGGCTGAACGCGACGTTGACGTCGCGCGCATGATCGCGATGACCGACCAGCGCCAGCACCATCCCGCCGGCGAGCGGGGTTGCAAGCAGGAAGGCTAGCGCGATCAACTCAGTCCTCCTTCAGCTTCTCTAGGTGGCGGATGTCCAGGCTGTCGAACTGCTCGCGGATCTGGAACATGAACACGCCCAGGATCAGCACGCCGATCAGCACGTCCAGCGCGATGCCTAGCTCGACCACCATCGGCATGCCGTAGGTCGCCGAGGTCGCGGCAAAGAACAATCCATTCTCCATGGCCAGGAAGCCGATGACCTGCGGTATCGCCTTCGACCGGGTGATCATCATCAGGAACGAAAGCAGTATGCAGGCCAGCGCGATGCCGAGCGTGCCGCTGGCCAGCTTCACCGACAACCGCGAGATCGGCATGGCCAGGTTGAACGCGAAGATCACCACCAGGATGCCGATCACCATGATGGTTGGGATGTTGATCAGCGTCTCTACGTCCCAGCGGATATCAAGCCGGGCGATGACCCGGTGCAGGAGATAGGGGATCAGCAGCACCTTGAGCGCGAATGTCACGCCGGCCGACAGGTACAGGTCTGGCTGCCGGGTCACATAGCCGACCACGGCTGTCGCCAGCGCCAGGGTGGCGCCCTGCAGCGTGAACAGGTGGATCAGCGTCAGGATGCGGCGCTGCGAGATCATCCCGAAGGCCAGGATCAGCAGCACCGCGCCGAGCAGGTTGACGAACTGGGTCAGCAGGGTGCTCATGTCAGCGGGCAAGCAGCAAATGCACCAGCATGCCGATCACTGCCAGCAAGAAGGCGGTAGCCAGGAATTCCGGGACGCGGAAGATGCGCATCTTGGCGCTCGCCGTCTCAAGCGCGGCAAGCAGGATGCCGCCCACGATGAGTTTGGCCAGCAGCGCCGGCAGCGCCAGCAACATGGACGATGGCGCCTGGGCCTCGGCGATGCCCCAGGGGAAGAACAGCGCGAGTCCGATGCAGGAGTAGGCGAACAGCTTCAGGCTCGCAGCCCACTCGATGAGTGCGAGGTGGCGGCCCGAGTATTCCAGGATGAGCGCCTCATGGATCATCGTCAGTTCCAGATGCGTGGCGGGGTTGTCGACCGGCACGCGCGCATTCTCTGCCAGCGACACCATGGTGAACGCAACGCCGGAAAAGGCCAGCCCGGGGTAGATCGCCAGTTGGCGATGGGCGAGTGTCTCGACGATGGTAGTGAGCGATGTCGATTTGGAAACCAGCGAGGCCGAGAACAGCACCATCAGCAATGCCGGCTCGGCAAGAAAGCCGATCAGCATCTCGCGCCGCGCCCCCAGGGTGCCGAAGGCGGTGCCGATGTCCATCGCCGCCAGCGAAATGAAAACCCGTGCCAGCGCGAACAGGCCGACCAGCGCGATCGCATCGGCGGCGGGCGCCAGTGGGAGGTCCGTCGAGAGGGTTGGGATGATCGCGCATGCCAGCGCCATGCAGCCGAACACCACATAGGGCGTGACGCGGAACAGCGGCGATGCGTTGTCTGCCACCACCGATTCCTTGTTGAACAGTTTGTGCAGCGTGCGATATGGCTGCCAGAGGCTGGGCGCGGATTTGTTCTGCAACCAGGAGCGGCATTGATTGACCCAGCCCGTCAGTAGCGGCGCCATGGCGATCGATATCACGATCTCGATCGACTGTGACAGCAAGCCGGTGACTGTCATGGAGACCTCATCGCATCACCGCCAGCAGCGTGGCAATCAGAGTCAGGAAGCTATACAGCAGATACACGGAGATGCGCCCCTGCTGCATCAAGCCGGCCAGCCGCGCCAGGTACGAGGCCAGATCGACAGCGGGCAGGTATAGCCAGCGCCAGAAGCGGTCCTCAATGGTCACGCGGTAGCGCGGCCGTTCGTCGAAGGGCGTCGGCAGCTCGCGCTCCATCAGGAAAAAGGGTTCGAAGATCTGCCGGATAGGCTGGCCGAATCCCTCGGCGGTGTCCTGCATGCGCGCGGTGCCCCAGGGAAACCCGCAGGCCCACGGCGGGCCGCGGCGCAACCGGCCGTGGTACAGCCAGCGCACGAGCACGTAGGCCAGGGCAAAGCTGGCCAGGATGCCGAGAAGGAAGATGACCGGCCCATAGCTGGCCTGGTCCTGGTTGGTCGGCGCCAGCAGCCATCCGCTTGCCGCTACCTGGGCACCCAGGCCGGCGGTGACCAGTTGTCGCGTCACCGGGTCGATCAGCTGAATGAACTGCGTCGGCAACAGGCCAAGCGCCACGCAGCCAAGGGCCAGCCACGCCATGCCCGCGCATTCCCAGGGGCCGGCGTCATGCGAGTGGGTGAGCTTGTGCTCGCGCGGCTGGCCGAGAAAGATTACGCCGAAGAACTTGACCATCGTATAGCCGGCCAGCGCCGCCACCAGCGCGATCAGCGCGGCGACCACCGGAATCAGCATGGTCAGCAGCGGCATCGGCAAGCCGGGCGTGAACAGGAAGCTCTGCAGCAGCAGCCACTCCGACACGAAACCGCCGAGCGGAGGCAGGCCTGCGCTGGCCAGCACCCCCAGCAATGTGAGCCAGCCAACCCATGGCATGTACCGTATCAATCCGCCCAGTTTGCCCAGGCTTCGCTCGGCGGTCGCGTGCAGCACACTGCCCGTGCCGAGAAAAAGCAGGCTCTTGAAGAAGGCGTGGCTTGCGACGTGATAAAGCGTCGCTGTCAGGGCTAGTGCCGCCATCGGCCTCATGTCGTAAGCCGAAAAGATCAGGGTCAGGCCCATGGCGACAAACAGCAGGCCCATGTTCTCGATCGACGAGTAGGCCAGCAAGCGCTTCATGTCGGTCTGCACTGCGGCGAAGACCACGCCGAACAGGGCGGTGGCCAGGCCGATGGCCAGAAGCAGCGCACCCCACCACCACAGGCGCATGGACAGCAGATTGAAGGACACGCGCAACAGCCCATAGATGGCTGTATTGAGCATGACGCCGCTCATCATCGCGGAGACCGGCGAGGGCGCCGCCGGATGTGCCTCCGGCAGCCAGACATGCACGGGCAGTATGCCGGCCTTGGCGCCGAAGCCGAACACGGCAAGCAGGAAGGCAACCGATGCCCAGAAGGGCGTCAGAGCCTGGTCGCGCATGTTGGCGAAGGTGTAGTCACCGGTGTTGGCCTGCAGCACACCGAAGCAGAGCAGAATCGCGATCGCGCCGATCCGCGCCATCGTGATATAGATGTAGCCGGCGCTGCGCACCTCCGGAATGCGGTGATTCGCGGTCACCAGGAAGAATGACGACAGCGCCATGGTCTCCCACATCACCATGAACGAATAGGCATCGTCAGCCAGGATGACACCGGCCATGCTGGCCAGGAACAGGTGATATTCCAGGCAAAGCAAGCCTGGCGGCGTGCCCTCGCCCTTGCGGAAATACCCGGCCGCGAACATGGAGATGCCCGCGGTCGCGCCGCCGATGACCATCAAGAAGTAAGCGGAGAGGCTGTCGAGTCGGACGTGGAAGGGCAGCGACGGCAGCCCGATGGCCAGTACTGCGACCTCCGGCGTGCCGAGTGCCGCGGCGAGCGCGAGGCCGGAAAGCGCCAGTCCAAGCAATCCACCGAGAGGGAAGAGAACGCGAGACACCAGGGTCAGCCGCTGCAGCGCGAGAACGCCCGCGGCCCCGACCAGCAACCAGGCCCCCACGACAATAAGCACCCAGTCGATATGGAGCCATTGTGCGGCCGGGGGCAGGCTGCTCATGGCCTAGGCCTTGCGGCGTGCGGTGCGCCGTTTGGCGGGCGGCGCGTCAGACTGCGCCTGCGCCTGTGCTTCTGGCACTGTCTCATTGCCGGCAGGCTCGACATTGCCCGCGTTCAATCCGCTGGGCACGTACTGGACCCCATGTTGAGCGAGGTACTCGCGGATGAGCTGGCGCACCACCTGCGATGCCGTCAGATCTTGTTGCGCGCAAAGGCGCTCGAAAGCGGCCTTCTTGTTTGGATCGATGAGCAGCGTCAGCCGAGCAGTCTTGATCTCCATGGAGCCTCAACGTGCTAATACGATGGTCAGATGAATCACATCATGCATGAATGTCTGCGACCAGGCGGTGCTCGGCACTGCCACCGAGCACCGCCGGTGAAGCGGCAGCAAAGGTCGCCATATGCTTGTTACAACCTAGCATACGGGATCAAGATTGCATATGCCAGGAACCATAATTCAATACGCCATACGTGTAATCACTATGCTAATGTGATTAACATAAACCAAGCAGGTATCAAAGCGCGTGAGGCATTTGCGCGAATGGGCTGGCGAAGCAACCATGGAACAGCTTGTGGAGCAGGTGGAAGATTGGGTTGCTTGACAGGGGGCATGGACATGCGGTGCTGCGTCCTTGCGCCACCAATGCCTCTTCCCGAACCCGGCTAGCTGGCGCCGGCATCACCTATGGTGACGGATCGCAGGCTCGTCCTGAGTCCAATACGGCGCAATAGTGTCTGAATGGCGGCCGTGGCGACGTCATCCGTCTCTTGCATGTCCTCAAGCACCGCTTGAAGTACCGCCTGAATCCGCAAGGCCAGCGCTTCAGCAAGCCTTGCCGCGGTGGCGCGCAACGGACAAGAGCCGCCGCGCGCGTAGAGCGTGACATCTCTAAGCAGGGCGTCACCCCGATAGATGGCCACCAGCACCTTCGGCTGGTAGCTGCCGTCGACGAGCGCCTTTGCGCGCGGAGTAACGCGATAACTAACCGCCGGCTTGTGCACGGATCTCTCCCGATTGTTGCAAGGGCCTGACTCCGGCCGCGGCATTCCGTGACGGCAAGAAGCATTGCCTTCTGGTCGGCACCTCGCAGGGAGGGCCGGCATCTCGGGGCCCTCGCACGGACCTTTGCCGGATGCAACCGCGAAGTGGAACTGCGGATTGATGCTGGTAGTCCGCGACGCGGACATCGGTCACTCGTGGTCCTTCCTGGCCGGAAGCGTAGTACCGACTTGGGGCCGGGTGGCGTAAGCCACTCCATGCTGCTCAAGATAGTCGCGGATCAACTGGCGCACCACCTGCGACGGCGTCTGATCCTGCGCCGCGCACAGCGTTTCAAAGGCCTTCTTCTTCACGGGGTCGATCAACACGGTGAAACGGGCGGTCTTGGATTCCATGCGCTCTAGAATAGTGTTGTATGATAATAGCGTTATCATTATATACAACTTGACGATGTTCCGGCATGCCAGCCCGTCTTGTCCGGCCTATGGCGGCAAGCCAGAAGGCGTGACGTATGCAAGTTGCTTAGGGGCCGCTTCTTATCTGAGGGCGATGTGGTAAACGCGACAATTGAAATGACGAACCGCATGGGCTTGCAAGGCCGGGGCTCAGCGCGGCTAACCTTTACCGCCGCTCAGTTCGAATCCGAGATTCTGCTTGTCAGTAATGACTACACAGCGAATGCCAAGAATGTGATGGAGGTGTTGCGGCTCTCGGCGCGGGCGGGGACCGAGGTGCGTATTCAGGCCATCGGGCCGGATGAAGTTGCTGCCGTGAAAGTCATCGCCGCCCTGCTGACTGAGTGACGAATTGAGTACCACGCCCGATCGAGCCCCCCAGATGGACCCCAAGCGCACATGCTTTGAAGCCTACTTGAAGTTTCTGTCCGAAGCGCCCAACGACGGCACGCCGACGGTACTGGAAACCGCGCTTGCGCTTTCACTTCATTTCGACGCGCTGGCAACACAAAGCGTCATGTCGCGGCGTGACCCCGACAAGCTTGTTCTTGGCTACACACGGACGATGATGGCGTTTTTACTGTTGCAGCCGGCGCCCGCCAGGATTTCGATGATCGGCCTCGGCGGGGGATCATTGCTCAAATACTGCTATCGGCATCTGCCGGATGCCAAGGTTGTCGCCATCGAAATCGATCCGGCGGTGATTGCCCTGCGCGATACGTTTCACATTCCGCCCGACGACGAACGGCTCGAGGTGGTTTGCGCGGATGGCGCCGAATATGTCAAGAGTCAGGACGCGCGGCCGGAAGTCATCCTGGTGGATGGCTTTCTCGCCCATGGCATGCCGACACAACTGGGCAGCGCGGACTTCTACGCGGCGTGCCACGCGAGGCTCGCCGACGATGGAGTATTGGTCGCCAACTTCATCGACAGCGATACCGATATTCCGTTCTATATGGAAGAAATTCGTTCGGTGTTCGGCGACTCCTTTTCCATTTCTCCGTCTGAGGACAGTTGCAACTACGCGCTGTTCGCCTGGAAGGGCGCGCAGGCACTTCCCTCGCTGGACGAATTGCTGATGCGTGCGCGCGCTCTGGAAACCACGCATCCGCTGAATCTGCGCTCGGCCGCGCGTCGCCTGAAACAGGGCAAACGGCTCGCGGCGGATCACAACTTCTGGCAAAAGCTCGCGGGTTGACGAGTTCTCCGGCCGATGTCTGAATAGACACGATCTGAACCGAAGGTAACGCTCACCGATGTGACCATGCCGATTCCATACTTGCGCAGACTGACCGGGAGGGAACGCAGTCCGGAGGCCGACCGGCAGCTGGCACGCTATCTTGCGTTCGTGGCAGGCGCCACCAACGCAGGCGGATTCCTGGCGGTGCAGCAATACACCTCCCATATGTCGGGCATCGTGTCGGCCATGGCCGACAATCTGGCGCTCGGCAGCATCGGGCTCATCCTGGACGGCCTGGGTGCGTTGTTATCGTTTCTGGCGGGTGCGGCCTGCTCTGCGATTTTGATCAACTGGGGGCGGCGCGAGAGCCTGCACAGCGAATTCGCGCTGCCGTTGATGCTTGAATCAGTGTTGCTGGTGTGTTTCGGTCTGCTGGGCAGCAATCTCGAGCGTCACGAATGGCTGTTCGTGCCGGCGACGGTCATGGTGCTTTGTTTCATCATGGGGTTGCAGAATGCCATGATCACAAAGCTCTCGAAGGCCGAGATCCGCACCACGCACATAACGGGTATGGTCACCGACATCGGCATTGAACTGGGTAAGCTGTTCTACTGGAACCTGGCCAGGGCCAATTCCGCCAAGCCAACTGTGCTGGCCGACCGGAGAAAACTGCGGGTGCTCGTTACGCTGGTCGCGCTGTTCTTTGCCGGCGGTGTAGTCGGGGCGGTAGGGTTCAGGCACGTTGGGTTCAGTGTCACCCTGCCATTGGCCACATTGCTGCTCGCACTTGGTGCCGTACCGGTCATGGATGATGTGCGAAGCAACATGTTGCGCTCGGACTTCCTTCCACGACTCGCCGCCCGCGCGCGCGCATGGGCACGGGAGGTCAAGTGCGACGTCCACGCGGTGTGGCTCGCTGCGCGCGATCCCCGCACGCCCTGGTATGCGAAAGCGCTGGCCATGCTGGTGGCCGCCTATGCGTTGTCTCCGATCGACCTGATTCCGGATTTCATCCCGATTCTTGGCTATCTGGACGATGTGGTGCTGGTGCCCCTCGGCGTGTTGCTGGTGGTCCGGATGATCCCCGTTGAAGTGATGGAAGAGTATCGGGCTGCCGCCGCGCTCGCTGCGGAGCGTCCCGGCAGCCGCATTGCGGTCGTCGTGATTGTTGCGCTCTGGCTTGCCGCGGCTGCGGTGGCAGTGGCCTGGCTGGCGCGGCTGCGCATTTGATGCGCGCGCCCGAAGAAGGCCAAGTCCATCATGCACGTTGTCAGGCAGCCGGTATCGCTCGATACGCAAGTGGGGGAGAGCGGAGATGCGTTGCTGGGTGACCTGGAAGAATTGGTGCGCGAGCGCGCGCCGCCGGCCACCAGGTCAATTGCAGGCAGGTGGACAGGCCAATGGAGGGGGACGCTCAAATGACTCAAGTGACTGAAATGACCAGTCAAAAAATCAGATTCTTTCGCTCACGGATTCCCTCATTCGAGTGCACACCTGGCTGCCATGACTGCTGTGGGCCGGTGATGGCGTCGACGGAAGAGATGTCGAGGCTTCCCGTAAAAAGCGATGCCGAGCACGAAGCTGCGCTTGAAAACCTGAGTTGCCCTTATCTTGGCAGCAAGGGTTGCCAGGTTTATGCCGAGCGCCCGTTGATCTGCCGCCTGTTTGGCACTACGCCCCGGCTGGCCTGCCCGAATGGAAACCGGCCCGAGGTGATGGTCGATCCTAATATAGATCGCCAGATTCAGCGCTTCTTCGTTGAAACACGTCACGTATTAGTCTGAGGGAGGTCTTGACGAGCGCGGCCGGGATCTCGGTCGCGCTGAATATGGACGTCTCGCATGATGTGGGCCCACTTCGGCGTATCCGTGCTGACCACCGCCACCAACTCCCTGGGCGCCGAACCCACCGGCTGGAGCCACATCGCCGCTAGCCGCTGCCACACCTTGGGCAACTTCGTGACGCGGAGGATCTCGGGCGACAGTCGGGCCTGGAAGTCGCGCGGGGCACACGTCGGGAGGAAGAAGGCTGGAGGTAGCTGGTCCAGCATATATTTCAGCTGCCTGCCCGGAGGGGAAAATCTCTGATTCTTTATGACCTACCTGTATTCTTCAATTTTTTAAAGATTCGTGCGTCATGAATCATTGGATAAATATTTAATTGCAAATAAGCTCATGGGGTGCATCGGAGCCAATATACAGCTTGTCGATCGGAGCGCAGCCGGAGTTTGGCTGACTTGCCGCGTCCTTACTTGTTACGTAAGGGCAAAGCATAACTTTAATCCCGGTGAGTACCTCCCAGAATCCGCTGCAGGCAACTGCGCTATATCTCGTTCTCCCATCCTGGACCCAGAAGCCGGCTTGAGCGGGGTTATTGTGCTCAAGGATTTTGTAGTTGACCTTACATACGACTGATTGTTGAGGCACGTTCAAACCCTCACTTGGCTGGGTCACGTGACTGACACTTCCTGGGGGGTTCCTCGGCCTGGCCCAAATGGTAATGGTCTGAGCTGTGGCTGAAACATTTGGTGCCATCCCGCCACACGAATCTATATATTTGGTTCCGGCAGAATCTACTACTCTTTCTGCTGTGGCAACACTACTTTCGCCGGAAAAAGATGGGCGATTCGCGCATCCCGCCAGGGTAAATAATATTACAGTGCAGGAATAAAGTTGAGGGTAATATCTTTTCATGATGTGAGTATCCTATGGCGGGATTATAGGCGACAGTGAAAAGAAGAGAGTCGGGAAGGGTGATTGCACGAAAAATTCTAGAGATTTTTCATATTTTTTGGCCGCAAATTGATCATAGACGAAGACGTCATCAAGGACCAGATCGACATCCGCTACATCTTCGACCCACGGAGGGTTCATGGGTGGGGAGCATGTAAATCGAAATGCCTGAGACGCCCGCCGCTGACAAGATAAGTTCGCCTTCAACCTCTGACCAGGCGCTACGCTTACCCTCGCGCGGTCCGCCGTGCGGCGTTCGGTATACACGTGCAAAGGGGCTTGCTGAGCCGGAGTGATCGAAAGGACCGTTCCCATACACGCTGTGTAGGGCCAAGGTCCAATTGAATCATGGTGTCGGTGTGACACTATGTACTTGCAGTCTGGGAATAGTGCAAACCTGTGATGCGGACGCGCTAACTTGGGGTCAGCGAAACTGCCATTCGAACCTGGGTTTCATCGGCATGCTGCGCGGCATAGAGACCCCTTGCACCGAATGACTCCCGTACCGACGTCCGTGCTTTTTGCGATTTGATATGGAGTTGCTAACATGAAATATCCCTTAATCGCGTTGGTCATAGCAGTCTCCGGGTGCGCCAGCCTACCACCACCACCGCCGTCAGACGTTCGTCCCGTCGGCCAAAGTCAGCTCGCCCCCAAGGCGGCCGCTCAATGCATCGGGTCTAAATGGGCGAACAGCTCTGGGCAGGTGGTCTATATGCAGTACATGCTCGCTAACGACCAGGCATTCGATGTCTACGTTCCAGGCCAGCAACCACCAAGCGGCGCGGCCGCCATCGTACGCCAGGGCGCGAGTGGGTCCGGTTCATCGGTGGGTTTCCGCGGCACTGACAGCAATGCGGCTAGCGCCATCAGCCAGTGCCCGTAGGCCTGAGAGCCGCCGTTACTCCCGCGCCAACGCAACATCGCTCATCAGGGGGGGGTCATGAGTCGTCACATGGCAATCCTGGCGGTGGCTTGCTTATCGGCCACGCCGGCTATTGCGCTCGTAATGCCAACGCAGGCATGCGATGCCGGGCCGCGCCTCGTCGGCGCACGACACCCGCACTAGTCCGAACTTTGAGCGTGCGGCGCGCATAATGCTTTGATTTCTCACGGTTATGTGAGCGCGAGCGAGGCGATTACTGGGTACAGGCGACGGGGCTGACGTTGAGCAGACGGAAGGCCTTTTCTTGAATGGGCGTCGGCCGCGTGATCATGACGATCTTCGCTTGCGGATTGAGCGGTGTGTGACAGACGTTGTATGCGAGCGTGGCTAGATCATCGAGCAAGGTGCGAAAGCTATGGACCGGCAAGCCATCCTCACCAAGCCTAGTGGCGTCCTTGGCTTTCGCCTGGTCCGAGCGTCGTGC
>JYOD01000087.1 GCA_000955785.1 Burkholderiaceae bacterium 16 | reverse complement strand
TCGGGGTCAAGGCGCCGGTGCACATCCTGACGCCTTCGGCTACGGTGCGGCGTATCGTGAATATGACGTCGCTGGTGGTGGTTGACGCGGCCGCCAAGCGCTAAGCCGCTGTCAGTCTTGAAAAGCCGGGCTTGCCCGGCTTTTTTATCGCCTGCGCGAGGTGGTCAGTGTGTGCACACATCCTATTAACACATTGAAACAATTGAAGTTTTCCACCTGACTGGGGGGCGGGGATTGATTATTTATTGGCATGGGCGTAACCTTATGCCTTTGAAGTAGGCGCTCGTTACTCGCAACGATGCCGCCGGTATTCGCCCAGGCCGTCCGGGGTGCAGGCAGAAAGGGCAGTTGAGGTGGCGTGGCAGCCGCGCAATGATCCCTTGCCAATTTTGTTGGCGCCCCCAGATCAAGACAAGCAACGTGGGTTCCCAGATTCCTTTGACGCAGCGCGCATCACAATGGATTTCAGCCGCCGGTCTGGCGCGAGTGGCAAGCCGGGTGCTGGCAGGCGTGGCGGTTTCATGCGCGTTGGCCCAGCCTGTGCTGGCGCGTCAGGCGATCGATGATGGCACGGGAACCATCGCGGTACAGCAGTTGCCCAACGAGGCGCAGTTGACGTTGGAACGTATCGAAGCGGGTGGCCCGTTTCCCTACGCCAAGGATGGTTCGAGGTTCGGCAACTACGAGCGCGTCCTGCCGCAAAGGTCGCGCGGTTATTACCGCGAATACACGGTGAAAACAAACAGCCGGAATCGAGGAGCAAGGCGGATCGTATGTGGCGGTGATCAACGCGCCACCAGCGACTGTTATTACACGGACGACCACTACAACAGTTTCAAACGGATAGCCAAATGATGACTGACATTTTCGGATTGGGCGACGCCCTTGCCGCCCGCGAAGAGCGCGGCGCCGGAGATGGCTGGCACCGGGCCCAGACCCAGGCCCAGAATCTTTACGACAACGTGTTGATGATGCCTCGCAACGAGCTCTCGCACCAACCGCCGCTCGCACCCGTTCCCGCAGCCGGCACTGACGGCAGCCAAGAGGGAGCCATGAACTTGTTCAAGACGGTGCGTCCGAACATCGTCCAGTCGATTCGCGCGTTTCGCGTGCCCGAGCTTGCACAGGCGGCGGCGGAGCTGGGCCAGCATTTCCTCTATGCGAACTGCGCGCACTGCCAGAGCAAGGCAGAAGTGCTGGAAACCATCGCCACCAATTTCCTGTTTCCCAAGCATTTCGGGAAAAATTTCGATGCGCTGGCCGATTGCCTGACCGACCTGATCCACAAGGCGGGCGCGCAGCCCGGTTTCGTGATCGTGCTGGAAGGCCTGCCCATCGCGCAGAAGTTCGACAAGGAAGGGCGCGAGGTCCTGCTCGATGTATTCCGCGACGCGGCCGAGTTCTGGGCCGAGCGCAAGGTGCAGTTCCGCGTGTTCTACTCTTTCGCCTGAGCGCCTGCCGCCCACAGGAGAGACAGGATGACAAAGGCCCGCTTGCAGCGGGCCTTTTGCTTTGCCGGCGCGGCGCGGAGGCTATGCAGCCGGCGGCACCTGGCCTTGCGGCGTGAGCTTGTCGATCAGTTCCGGCAAACCTTCGCTAAGGTGGGCGGCTACATCATCCTGTGACATGCCGGTCGAATTGGCCAGGCTCTCCAGCGCGCCAGTGCCGCCGAGGGCGCCGGCCAGGGCGGACGGCGAGACGGGCTGATTGGCCCCGGTGCCGATCCAGGAATTGATCTGCTCGCCCAGGCCAGCCTGAGCCAGGACTTGCTGCAAGGCGCCGATGCCGCCAGCCGCCGCGCCCAGTGCGGGCGCGTCGCCAGCGCCCTGCTGGCCCTGGCCTCCAAGCAGGCCGCCCAGCAATCCGCCGAGATCGAGGCCACCGGGCGCGCCGCCAGCCGCGGCGCCGCCGCCCGCACCACCCAACAGCCCGCCGAGCAGCCCACCGAGGCCGCCAAGCGCGCCAAGTCCACCGGCGCCGGCGGCCGGATCGGCCGGATCATGTTCCGCCCCGGGACTGCCTTCGGCGCCTTTATGGCGCATCGCCAGCATGGCCAGCAGCCCGAGCGCCATCATCATCTTCGGGTTCAGGCCGCCAGCGCCGCCTTCGCCGCCGCCGTGCTGCCCGAGCACTCCGCCCAGCACGCTATCGAGTAGTCCCATGATCGACTCCTTCCGGTGAGTGTGGCGCCAGGCCGGGATGGCCCGGATGCCGTCAAAATCCGCCCAATACCGCGTTGAGCGTGGCCAGGCAAGCGAGCCCGGCGGTCTCGGTACGCAAGATGCGCGGCCCGAGTGACACGCCCGTGAAACCTGCGTGCAGCGCCGCAGCTTCCTCGTCCGGCGCGAGTCCGCCTTCCGGTCCGATCAGCAGCGTCACGCCGGTGTCCAGCAGCGCGCCACGCTGTTCCGCGGCAAACGATACCAGCGACTGCGAGGCGCGCGGCGTGACCAGCAACCGAGCGCCCCGGGCTGCCGCCGGGTTCGCCTGCAGTCCCAGCCATGATTCCAAGTTAGCCACCGGTGCGACCTCGGGCAAGCGATTGCGTCCGCATTGCTCGCATGCCGCCTCGACCAGCGCCTGCCAGTGCGCGTGGCGTTTCTGCGCGCGCTCTGCCGAGAGTCGGACCACCGAACGTGCCGCCTGCAGCGGCTGGATCGCCGCCACGCCGAGCTCGACGGCTTTCTCTATCAGCCAGTCCATCTTGTCGCCGCCCGCCAGTCCTTGCGCCAGCGTGACGCGGAAGGGTGGCTCGGCCTCAGACGGATCGTGGCCGCCGATCCGCGCCAGCGCATGGCGCTTGCCAATCTCGACCAGGGTGGCGGCATGGCTGCCGCCGCGCCCGTCGAACAGGGTGATATCGTCGCCCGGGTTGAGCCGCAGTACCTGGACATGCCGCACTACCGCTTCGGGCAGCGGCATGTCGGTCTCGGTGGTCAGGGCGGAATCGATAAAAAAGCGCGGCGGCATCAGGCGGGTCCGTCCTTGTCTTCGCCGGCGGCCTTGTCCAACGGTTTGGCGAATCCCCAACGGTAGCCGTCGGGATCCTTGACCATGCAATAGCGGTCGCCCCAGAACTGGTCGTCGGGCGCCATCAGGCTGACCGCGCCGGCGGCGACAGCGCGTGTGTACATGGCATCGACATCGTCGCAGTACACGTAGAACGTCTGCGGGCATTCGACGCCGAGCGAGCTGGGCGTGCGCGCGGTACTGCCCCAGGCGCCTTCGGGCGCGAACATCACCACCAGTTCGCCCTGGTAGTGCATCTCGGCGTGGGTCGGCACACCGTTTTCGTCGACCACGTTCCCCGCGCTGAAACCGAAGGCGCGGTGGTAGAAGTCGAGCGCGCTGCGCCCGTTGCCCACCGTCAGGTAGGGCGTGAGCCAGGGGGTGTTGGCCGGTCTTGTCATGATCGTCTCCTGGTTACGGGAAGCCGCGCGGGGCTTGCCGTGGCGGCAAGACTCGCGATGCGAATGAGCATCTTACGCGGGTGCGCCGGCGCTGTCGAAAAGCGCTTGCAGGTGGCGGGGAAGGGTGAACAAGGCCGGGTGGAGCGCCGCGTGGTAGCAGCGCAGCGTCCGTTCCAGTTTCCAGGCGCGCAGCCGCTCGCCGAGCAGCGCGGTGCCGGTGCCGCGCACGTCCAGCGCGTCGCTGGCCAGCGCGATGGCCCATGATGCACCGTACACCGGGATAAAGGCGCTGAGGGGCTGGACCTGGGCGAAACACTGGCGCAACCTTGCGCAGAGCACGCGAACCGGGTCGGGGCGGTGCTCCGGCGGGCCGAGTTGCAGGGACAGCGCGCCGCCCGGAGCAAGGCAGCGCCTGGCGGCTTGCAGGCCGTGGGCGGAGAAGAGGGCCGCCGCCGGGCTGCCATCGTCGGCCTCCTTAAGGTCGAACACGATCAGGTCGAACCGCCGCCCGGCACGGCCGAAGGCTTCCATCAAGCCCAAGGCATCGCCAATGGCGAGGTGCACGCGCGGATCGTCGAAGGCGCCCTGGTGGATACCATCGAGCCAGGCCCGGGCCAGCGCGACGACCTCCGGATCGAGTTCGGCCACCACCACCTCGCGCATGAATGGCAGGCGCAGCAGCTCACGCGCCGAGCCGCCGTCGCCGCCGCCGACCACCAGCGCCGAACGTGCCGCGCCATGAGCCAGGGCCATGGGGTGCACCATCAGTTCATGCTGGATAAAGGCATCCGCTTCGGCGCACATTACGCGGCCATCGAGGCGGAAGATCCGGCCAAAGCGGGCATTCTCGCCGATCTCGATCTGCTGGTATGGCGAGCGCACCGCCGCCAGCAGCCGAATCTGGCCCAGGGTGGTGCCGATGCCGGGGGCGAGCCATTCGGTCCATTGCAGATGGCCGCCAACAGGGGCCGCCGGGTGCCCGGACTCCGCCTTTCCTTCTGGTAAAATTGCGCTTTTCCCGCCGCCAGGTTCCCGCCGCATGTCTCACCTCGCTCATCCCGCCGCCAGTCCGCACGCTTCGCAGCCCGTCCAACTCATGGCCAACGCCATCCGCGTCCTGGCCATGGACGCCGTCCAGCAGGCCAATTCAGGCCACCCAGGCATGCCGATGGGTATGGCGGATATCGCGGTGGCGCTGTGGGGCCGCCATCTGAAGCATAACCCGACCAACCCCCAGTGGGCTGATCGCGATCGCTTCGTGCTGTCCAACGGCCACGGCTCGATGCTGCTCTATGCGTTGCTGCACCTGACCGGCTACGACCTGCCGCTGGAAGAGCTGAAGAACTTCCGCCAGCTGGACAGCAAGACCGCCGGCCACCCGGAATACGGCATCACGCCGGGCGTGGAAACCACCACCGGCCCGCTGGGCCAGGGCCTCACCAACGCGGTGGGCATGGCACTGGCAGAACGCCTGCTGGGCGAGGAATTCAACCGCCCCGGCTTCGATATCGTCAATCACCACACCTATGTGTTCCTGGGCGACGGCTGCCTGATGGAAGGAATCAGCCACGAAGCCTGCTCGCTGGCCGGTACGCTGAAACTGAACAAGCTGGTCGCGCTGTGGGACGACAACGGCATCTCGATCGACGGCGATGTCGTGCACTGGTTTGCCGACGATACCCCGAAGCGCTTCGAAGCCTATGGCTGGAATGTGATTCGCGCGGTGGATGGCCATGATGCCGCCGCCGTCGACGCTGCCATCGCCGAAGCCAAGTTCAGCGATCGTCCGACCCTGATCTGCTGCCGTACCCTGATCGGCAAGGGCGCGCCCAACAAGGAAGGTGGTCACGATGTGCACGGTGCGCCGCTTGGCGGCGCTGAAATCCTGGCCACGCGTGAAGCGCTGGGCTGGGCCCACGCACCGTTCGAACTGCCGGCCGAAGTCTATACGGCATGGGATGGCAAGGCCCGCGGCGGTTCGCTGGAGAAGGCCTGGAACGCGCTGTTCGAGGCTTATGCCGAGCGTTTCCCGTATGAAGCCGGCGAATTCCAGCGCCGTATGCGTGGCGAGCTGCCCGGCGCATTCGACGCTGCCGTGGACGCATTCCTGGCCAAGTGCGAGGAAAAGGCCGAAACGATCGCCACCCGCAAGGCCAGCCAGAACACCATCGAGGCGCTCGCCCCGGTGCTGCCGGAATTCCTGGGCGGCTCGGCCGACCTGACCGGCTCCAACCTGACCAACTGGTCGGGCAGCAAGGCAGTGCGCGCCGATGCCTGGGGCAACCACATTAACTACGGTGTGCGCGAGTTCGGCATGAGCGCCATCATGAACGGCATCACGCTGCACGGTGGCTACATTCCCTACGGCGGCACCTTCCTGACCTTCTCGGACTACAGCCGCAACGCGCTGCGCATGGCGGCGCTGATGAAGGTCCGCACGCTGTTCGTGTTCACCCACGACTCCATTGGCCTGGGCGAAGACGGCCCGACCCACCAGTCGATCGAACACGTTGCCAGCCTGCGCCTGATCCCCAACATGGACGTGTGGCGTACCGCCGACACCACCGAGACCGCAGTGGCCTGGGCCCAGGCCGTGCGCCGCGAGAATGGCCCGAGCTGCCTGATCTTCAGCCGCCAGAACCTGCCGTTCCAGAAGCGCGACGATGCGACCCGCGCCAATATCGCGCGCGGCGGCTATGTGCTGCGCGACGGCACCAACGCCAGGACCGGCCGTCCGGATGCCGTGATCATCGCCACGGGCTCGGAAGTGGGCCTGGCCGTGGGTGCTGCCGACCAGCTGGCCGCCGACGGCGTGCACGTGCGCGTGGTCTCGGTGCCGGCGACGACGGTGTTCGACAAGCAGGATGCCGCCTACAAGGCATCGGTGCTGCCGGCAGGCGTGCCGCGCGTGGCGGTGGAAGCCGGCGTGACGGATTTCTGGTGGAAATACCAGGTCCAGGCCGTGGTGGGCATCGACACCTTCGGCGAATCGGCTCCCGCTGGCGTATTGTTCAAGCACTTCGGCTTCACGGTCGAGAACGTCGTGCGCACCGTGCGCGACACGCTCGGTCAGTAACAGGTATTCCCCGGCCCGAGCAGCGGTCGAGTTGGCCGCGCGGGCCGGCAGACGCTTTCCCGCATCCATCGATCGTTAGCCTACTCAGGAGATAAACATGACCATCAAGATCGGCATCAACGGCTTCGGCCGCATCGGGCGCATGGTGTTCCGCGCAGCCGCCGCCAACTTCAAGGAAATCGAAGTCGTTGGCATCAATGACCTGCTCGAGCCCGACTACCTGGCTTACATGCTGAAGTACGACTCGGTGCACGGCCGCTTCGACGGCGAAGTGTCGGTCGACGGCAACACGCTGATCGTCAACGGCAAGAAGATCCGCCTGACCGCCGTCAAGGACCCGTCCGAACTGAAGTGGGGCGAGATCGGCGCCGACGTGGTGATCGAGTCCACCGGCATCTTCCTGACCAAGGAAGGCGCGCAGAAGCACATCGACGCGGGCGCCAAGAAGGTGATCATGTCGGCCCCGTCGAAGGACGACACCCCGATGTTCGTGTACGGCGTGAACCACGATACGTACAAGGGCGAGGCGATCATCTCCAACGCCAGCTGCACCACCAACTGCCTGGCGCCGGTCGCCAAGGTGTTGAACGACAAATGGGGCATCAAGCGCGGCCTGATGACCACCGTGCACGCCACCACCGCCACGCAGAAGACCGTTGACGGCCCGTCCAACAAGGACTGGCGCGGTGGCCGCGGCATCCTGGAAAACATCATCCCGTCGAGCACCGGCGCCGCCAAGGCAGTGGGCGTGGTGATCCCCGAGCTGAACAAGAAGCTGACTGGCATGTCGTTCCGCGTGCCGACCTCCGACGTGTCGGTGGTCGACCTGACCGTTGAGCTGGAAAAGGGCGCAACCTACGCCGAGATCTGCGCCGAAATGAAGGCGCAGAGCCAGGGCGCGCTCAAGGGCGTGCTGGGCTACACCGAAGACAAGGTGGTCGCCACCGATTTCCGCGGCGATGCGCGCACCTCGATTTTCGACGCTGAAGCCGGCATCGCGCTGGACTCGACCTTCGTCAAGATCGTGAGCTGGTACGACAACGAGTGGGGCTATTCCAACAAGGTACTGGAAATGGCCCGCGTGGTCGCCAAGTAACTTTGCCGGAACAGATCGGCTAGCGCCGAGAAAAGCGGCACTCCACGGAATGCCGCTTTTTGTCCGCCTGGGTGCAGGCGGATCCGCAAAGGCCGGAAAGCCAGGGTGGGCCCGGAATACCTGTTCCGTTCCCGCCTTTGCTCTTACACTGCTAAAGTGCTAGAAAATACGGATTTGCAGCCAATGCAAGTGACGATCCAGTCATTCGCAATCTCTAATCCAACCTGGGCGAGATCATGGTGAATGTGGATACCAAGCTGCTCGTGATTTTTACCGAGTTGCTCAGCAAGCGAAACGCGACCTATGTCGCGGAAAAAATGCATATGACCGCGCCCGCGGTCTCGCATTCGCTGGGTCGCCTGCGCGAGATCTTTGACGATCCTCTCTTTATCCGCGTGCCGCACGGCCTGACGCCGACGCCGCGAGCCCTGGAACTGGGCCCGAAGATTCGTGACATGCTGGACCTGTGGTCCTCGATCAACGAGGGCGACGCCGATAACTTCGATCCCGCGGTAGCCACCGGCACCCTGAATATCGGCTTTGCCGCCGAACTGGGCGATACGGTCTTCAATCGCTTCATCCTGCGCATCAAGCAACTGGCGCCGGAACTGCATATCAAGCTGGTTGAATCGCATTCCTGGGAGTCGGATGTAGCCGCCATGCGCGGCAATGAGCTGGACCTGGCGTTCTCGCCGTTCCCGACCCGGCATCCTGAGATCGTGGAAGAGATGGTTACCTCGCTCAACCTTTGGGTTTGCGCGCGCAAGAACCATCCGGTGCTCAAGGGCACCTGCACGCTCGAGCAGTATCTCGATTGCGGCCATATCTTCATGGCGCACTCGGGCGGCAATGGCCGTCCGGCGCCGTCGCTGATCCCGCTCGACTACGCCCTGCAGCAGCGCGGACTGAAGCGCAATGCAACGCTGACGGTGCATTCCTGGCGCGCGCAATCCGAGCTGGCCGCGCAGACCGACATGATCTTCACGGTCAATGCGCTGACCAAGGACATGGCCTGCGAGACCTATGGGCTCAAGGCCTTCCCCTTGCCGGCCGAGCTCAATACCACGCTGGGCCTGAACATGTTCTGGCACCGCAGCCGCAACACCCACCCCATGCTGGTGTGGGCGCGCGGGCTGTTCCGCCAGGTCGTGGGCGAATTCGTCGGCGTGCCGGCCACCGCGCGCGGCCTGCATATCGTTGCCGAGCAGGACCGGCAGGAAACCTGAGATTGGCCTGAGAATAAAAAAACCGGCGCGAGCGCCGGTTTTTTTTATGTTGCCGTGGCTGACGCGCTAACGCTTCGGGCGGTGCGAGCAGTCAGTCTTGGTGCAGTTGCCGTACAGCGACAGTGCGTGCTCCTGCAGCGCGAAGCCGCGTTCGCTGGCGATGCTTTGCTGGCGGCGCTCGATTTCGGAATCGTAGAATTCCTCCACGCGGCCGCAGTCGATGCACACGAGGTGGTCGTGGTGCTTGCCCTCGTTTAGTTCGAAGATGGCTTTGCCGGATTCAAAGTTGTTGCGCGACAGCAGTCCCGCCTGCTCGAATTGAGTCAGCACGCGATAGACGGTAGCGAGGCCGATGTCCATTTGTTCGTTGAGCAGGATGCGATAGACATCTTCCGCGCTCAAGTGGCGCTGCTCGCTGGTCTGAAAGATCTCGAGGATCTTCAGGCGCGGTACGGTCGCTTTAAGACCGATATTTTTGAGGTCCGCCGGACTCGGCATGGGCGTGACTCCCTAGAGTACAATGTCTGGATAGTTGAATCATAAGGGTTTTGGCGGCAAAAGTCGCCCCGGCGGTTACCTGGGGTGCGGCCACCTGCCCTGGGCTGCGCTCGCGATGCTCTATCGCCGCAGCCGGCTCGTGGTATACCCCGTTAGAGCCTGGATCGGCACTTTTCTCTCCCTTCTAGAAGCGAGATACATGCGTTCATTCCGTTCGTCCGCCATGCGTCCGACGCTGGTTACTACTGTGCTGGCTGCTGCCCTGCTAACGGCAGCGTGCTCCACCTATGACAATACTTCGCGCAAGGTCGCCAACGCGATCACGCCGTACCGTATCAACATTGTGCAAGGCAACTTTGTCTCGCGCGAAGCCGCCGCGCAGCTGCGCGAGGGCATGACGCGCGACCAGGTCAAGTTCCTGCTTGGCACGCCGCTGCTGACCGATGTGTTCCATGGCAACCGCTGGGACTACGTGTTCTCGTTCCGCCGTGGCAATACGCCGGTGGTGCAACAACGTCGCTATACGGTCTTCTTCGATGGCGACAAGCTCGTCAAGTTCGGCGGTGACGAGTTGCCGTCCGAATACGAGCTGATCGCCGAAATCGACGGCATGAAAGCGATGCAGGCAGGCAAGGCGGTGACGCCGAAGCCGCAAACCGATGCGCTCGCTCCGGCCTCCGATGCCGCGGCAACCCCGGCCGCCCCCGTCGCGGCGGCCAACGAAGCCGCCGCCCCAGCCGATGCCGCCACCGCTCCGGCGGCAGGCAAGTCCGTCGAGGAGGCCGCATCGTCGGCTGCCGCGGAGACCGGTGCTGCCAGCCCGACCCACTGACCCGTTTGGCCCGACAATGCCGGCCGCCCACGCGGCCGGCTTATTTTTGACTGCTGACACGCCATGAATATCGCCATCGCAGGTGCCTCCGGCCGCATGGGCCGCATGCTGATCGAACACGTACTCGCCACTGAAGGCGTGACCCTGTCTGGTGCGCTGGATGTGCCCGGCGCGCCGGCCCTGGGCCAGGATGCCGGGTTGCTGCTGGGCCGCACGACCGGCGTGACGATTACCGCCGACATCGAAGCCGCCCTCGCCGGGGCCGACTGCCTGATCGACTTCACACGGCCGGAGGGCACGCTGGCGCACCTGGCGGTGGCGGCGCGTCTTGGCGTGAAGATGATCATCGGCACCACTGGCTTTGACGACGCCGGCCGCGCCGCCGTGGCCGAGGCTGCCAAGCGTATCGGCGTAGTGTTCGCCGCCAATATGAGCGTTGGCGTCAACGCCACCTTCAAGCTGCTGGAAGTGGCCGCCAAGCTGCTTTCATCGGGCTACGACATCGAAGTTATCGAAGCGCACCACCGCCACAAGGTGGACGCGCCGTCCGGCACGGCGCTGGCGATGGGCGAGGTGGTGGCCAAGGCACTGGGCCGTGACCTGAAGACCTGCGGCGTCTTTGCCCGCGAAGGCCATACCGGCCCGCGCGACCCCAACTCCATCGGCTTTGCCACCGTGCGCGGCGGCGACATCGTGGGCGACCACACCGTGATGTTCGCCGGCATTGGCGAGCGCATCGAGATCACGCACAAGTCCTCCAGCCGCCAGTCGTATGCCGACGGCGCGCTGCGCGCGGCGCGCTTCCTGGCCGACAAGCCCAGCGGCCTGTTCGACATGCAGGACGTACTGGGCCTGAAGTAAGGCGCCGGGTCCGTCCTGCGCCGTCAGCCCCGACGGTTATAATCGGCACTTTCGCCGTTCCAGCGCAGGCGGGCGCCGCAAGGCAGCCCGCCGCTTATCTTTTCCACGCTTTTCGCACGCCAACGCAGTTGCCGTTGTCCTGAATATGCAAGACAAATACCTTCCCTCAGCCGTTGAACAAGCCGCCCAGCAACACTGGCAAGCCATTGATGCCTACCGCGTATCGGAAGAGGCGAAGCTGGCCGACGGCAGCGAGAAGCCCAAGTTCTATGCGTGCTCGATGTTGCCGTACCCGTCGGGCAAGCTGCATATGGGGCATGTGCGCAACTACACCATCAACGACGTGATGGCGCGCCACCTGCGCATGAACGGGCACAACGTGCTGATGCCGATGGGCTGGGATGCGTTCGGCATGCCGGCGGAAAACGCCGCGCTCAACAACGGCGTGGCGCCGGCGGCCTGGACGTACGACAACATCGCCTACATGAAGCGCCAGATGCAGTCGATGGGCCTGGCCATCGACTGGTCGCGCGAGGTCGCCACCTGCAGCCCGGACTACTACCGCTGGAACCAGTGGCTGTTCCTCAAGATGCTGGAAAAGGGCATTGCCTATCGCAAGACCGGTACGGTGAACTGGGATCCGGTCGACCAAACCGTGCTGGCCAACGAGCAGGTCATCGACGGGCGCGGCTGGCGCTCGGGCGCGCTGGTTGAAAAGCGCGAGATCCCGATGTACTACCTGCGCATCACCGACTACGCCGAGGAACTGCTCGGCGATCTCGACAGCCTGGGCTGGCCCGAGCGCGTCAAGATCATGCAGCAGAACTGGATCGGCAAGAGCGTGGGCGTGCGCTTCGCCTTCCCGCATGCCATCGCCGGCGATGACGGCAAGCTGATCGGCGACGGCAAGCTCTACGTGTTCACCACGCGCGCGGACACCATCATGGGCGTGACCTTCTGCGCGGTCGCCGCCGAGCATCCGCTTGCCACCCACGCCGCCGCCACCAATCCCGAGCTGGCCGCCTTTATCGACGAGTGCAAGCACGGCTCGGTCATGGAAGCCGATATGGCGACCATGGAAAAGAAGGGCATGCCCACCGGCCTGAAGGTGGTGCACCCCATTACCGGCGAGCAGGTCGAGGTGTGGGTCGGCAACTATGTGCTGATGAGCTATGGCGACGGCGCCGTGATGGGCGTGCCCGCGCATGACGAACGCGACTTTGCCTTCGCCAACAAGTACGGCCTGCCGATCAGGCAAGTCGTCGACGTCAAGGGCCAGGCCTTCTCGACCGAAGCCTGGCAGGAATGGTACGGCGACAAGGAGCACGGCACCTGTATCCATAGCGGCAAGTACGACGGCCTCGGCTACCAGGCGGCGGTGGAAGCCATTGCCGCGGACCTCGGCGCCAAGGGCCTGGGCGAGAAGAAGATCACCTGGCGCCTGCGCGACTGGGGCATCTCGCGCCAGCGTTACTGGGGCACGCCGATCCCGCTGATCCATTGCGAGGACTGCGGCGTGGTGCCGGTGCCCGAGCAGGACCTGCCGGTGGTGCTGCCCGAGGACCTGGTGCCGGACGGCACCGGCAACCCGCTGGCCAAGGACCCGCGTTTCCTCGCATGTACCTGCCCGTCATGCGGCAAGCCGGCGCGCCGCGAGACCGACACCATGGATACCTTCATCGATTCGTGCTGGTATTACATGCGCTATACCTGCCCGGATGCGGCCACCATGGTCGACGGCCGCAACGATTACTGGATGCCGATGGACCAGTACATCGGCGGCATCGAACACGCGATTCTCCACCTGCTGTACGCCCGCTTCTGGACCAAGGTCATGCGCGACATGGGCCTGGTCACGTTCAATGAGCCGTTCACCAACCTGCTCACGCAGGGCATGGTGCTCAATGACACGTACTACCGCGAAGACGCGGCCGGCAAGAAGACCTGGTACAACCCGGCCGAAGTCGAGGTCAGCACCGATGAGCGCGGCCGTCCGCTGGGCGCCGTCCTCAAGGCCGACGGCCAGCCGGTGGTGATCGGCGGTGTCGAGAAAATGTCGAAGTCCAAGAACAACGGCATCGACCCGCAGGCGCTGATCGACCAGTACGGCGCCGACACCGCGCGCCTGTTCGTCATGTTCGCCGCGCCGCCCGAGCAGCAACTCGAGTGGAGCGGCTCGGGCGTGGAAGGCGCTTCGCGCTTCCTGCGCCGCGTGTGGAACTACGGTTATGCCAATGCCGAGGCGATTGCCGCGGCCGGCAATGCCGCGCCGTCGGGCGACGCCGATGGCGCGCTGCGCCGCGAGATCCACGGCGTGCTCAAGCAGGCCAACTACGACTACCAGCGCATCCAGTACAACACCGTGGTGTCCGCCACCATGAAGATGCTCAACGCGCTGGAGGACGCCAAGCAGGCTTCCCCGGCTGCGCGCCGCGAATGCTTTGGCATCCTGCTGCGCGTGCTGTACCCGGTGGTGCCGCACGTGACCCACGGGCTGTGGCAGGAGCTCGGCTACGCCACGCAGTACGGCGACATGCTCGACGCCGCCTGGCCGCAGGTCGATGAAGCCGCGCTGGTGCGCAGCGAGCTCGAACTGGTGCTGCAGGTCAACGGCAAGGTGCGCGGCAGCCTGACGGTGCCGGCGGATGCCGATCGTGCTGCCATCGAGGCCATGGCCGCCGCCAGCGAGATCGTTGCCAAGTTCGCCAACGACGCAGCGCCGAAGAAGATCGTGGTGGTCCCGGGCCGCCTCGTCAACGTGGTGCTTTAAAGAGCGCTGACCAAGCCTACAAGGGAGCTGCCCATATGGATGGACAGAAGCTGGATCGACCGAGGCAGGGCCGCCGCAAGGTCCTGGCCGCGCTGCTGGCGGCCGGCCTGCTGGGCGGCTGCGGCTTTCACATGCGTGGCAATGCGGATTTTGCTTTCAAGCGGCTTTACCTGAGCATTCCGGCCAATACGCTGATGGGCTCCGATCTGCGCCGCGCCATCCGCAACGGCTCGGACACGCAGATCGTGTCTGATCCGAAAGAAGCGGATGCCTTGCTCGATGTGCTGCAGGACACGCGTACCAAGACAGTGTTGTCGATCACCACTGCCGGCGTGGTGCGCGAATACCGCCTGACGCAGCGCTTCACCTTCCGCTTGCGCGATGCTGGGGGCCAGGAGCTGATCGCGCCTTCGCAACTGGTGCTCACGCGTGACCTGACCTACAACGAAGCTAACGCGCTGGCCAAGGATTACGAAGAGCAGCAGCTCTACCGCGATATGCAGCGCGATATCGTGCAGCAGCTGATTCGCCGGCTGAGCTCGGTCAAGACGATCTGAGCCGCGCGCAAGCGCCGGCCCGAGAACCAGACACGGCAAGGACAAAGGAACAAGCGCACCGCATGCAGCTCAAGCTCGACGGACTCGAAGCGCACCTGCGCACGGCCAAGGGACGCGGCCTGGCGCCGCTCTACGTGGTGCATGGCGACGAGCACCTGCTGGTGCTGGAGGCGGTCGACCGCCTGCGCCAGGCGGCGCGTGAGTCCGGCTTCACGGAGCGCGAGGTGCTGTCGTCCGAGCGTGGCTTCAACTGGGGCCAGGTGGTCCAGGCGCAGCAATCGATGTCGCTGTTCGGCGACCGCAAGATTGTCGAATTGCGGATTCCCTCCGGCAAGCCCGGCAAGGACGGTGGCGAGGCGCTGCGCGCCGTGGCCGCTCATCCCTCGCCGGACGTGGTCATGCTGATCACGCTGCCGCGGCTGGATTTCGCCACGGCGAAATCGGCCTGGTTCCAGGCGCTGGACGCCGCCGGGGTGTCAATCAAGGTCGATTCCATCGACCGCAGCCGGCTGCCGGCCTGGGTCGGCGAGCGGCTCGCGCTGCAGCAGCAGCGGGTCGAGCCCGGCGAGCCGGGGCGCAGGGCGCTGCAGTTCATCGCCGACAAGGTCGAAGGCAACCTGCTGGCCGCCCACCAGGAAATCCAGAAGCTTGGCTTGCTCTATCCCCCAGGTTTGCTGACCTTCGAGCAAGTGCACGATGCGGTGCTCAATGTGGCCCGTTATGACGTCTTCAAGCTCTCCGAAGCCATGCTCGGCGGCGACGTGCCGCGGCTGGTGCGCATGCTGGAAGGGCTGCGCGGGGAGGGCGAGGCCACGGTGCTGGTGCTGTGGGCGCTGACCGAGGAAATTCGCGTATTATCCAAGGTCCGGCAAGGGTTGGCGGCAGGCAAGCCGAGCGCCGTCCTGATGCGCGAGCTGCGTGTCTGGGGCGTGCGCGAGAAGCTGGTGCCGCAGGCCGCGCAGCGCCTCTCGCTGGCGCAGCTCGAATCCGCGCTGGGGATGGCCGCCAAACTGGACCGGCAGGTCAAGGGCCTGCGCGCCGAAGGCATGCCGGCCGAACCCTGGGATGGCCTGCTGCAACTGGCGCTGACCATCGCCAGGTAAGCGGCGGCGCGGCAGCGCGCGACGGTTCGCATCTTCCTGCATTGCAGGATATTGCCAGCCGTTGCCGACAAGAAACCAAGCATTGAGGGCCGGATCGCCTGGCCAGGAATATGAACGAGCTCGATCTCACGCAGTACATGGACCGCGTTGGCCAGCAGGCCCGCGCTGCCTCGCGCGCCATGGCGCGCGCCTCCACCGCCGACAAGAATCGCGCGCTGCTGACCATCGCCGCCGCCATCCGTCGCGACGCCGCCCACCTGAAGACGGTTAACGCCGGCGATGTAGAACGTGCTCGCGCCAACGGCCAGGACGCTGCCTTCATCGACCGCCTGACGCTGTCTGACAAGGCCATCGACACCATGGCCGCCGGCCTTGAGCAGATCGCCGCGCTGGCGGACCCGATCGGCGAGATCAGCAATATGAAATTCCGCCCCACCGGCATCCAGGTGGGACAGATGCGCGTGCCGCTGGGCGTGATCGGCATCATCTACGAGTCGCGGCCCAACGTGACCATCGATGCCGCCGCGCTCTGCCTGAAGTCGGGCAACGCCACCATCCTGCGCGGCGGTTCCGAAGCCATCGACTCCAACACCGCGCTGGCCGCCCTGGTGGCCGAGGGCCTGGCCGCCGCCGGCCTGCCGCCCGAAGCGGTGCAGGTGATCTCGACCACCGACCGCGCCGCCGTGGGCCGGCTCATCACCATGGCCGAATACGTCGACGTGATCGTGCCGCGTGGCGGCAAGAGCCTGATCGCACGGCTGATGGAAGAAGCCCGGGTGCCGATGATCAAGCACCTGGACGGCATCTGCCACGTCTTCATCGATACCGCCGCCGACCTGGAAAAGGCGGTGCGCATCTGCGACAACGCCAAGACCCAGCGCTACGCACCGTGCAATACCATGGAGACGCTGCTGGTCGCGCGCGATATCGCGGCCGCGGCACTGCCGCCGCTGTGCCGCATCTACCAGGAAAAAGGCGTGGAGCTGCGCGTCTGCGCCGCCACCCGCTCCACGCTGGAGGCCGCCGGCTTCGCCGGCCTGGTCGATGCCACCGAGGAAGACTGGCGGCTCGAATACCTGGCCCCCGTGCTGGCGATTCGCACCGTGGCAGGGCTCGATGAGGCGATTGCGCACATCAATACCTACGGCTCGGCGCACACCGATTCCATCGTTACCGAGAACTACAGCGCCGGCATGCGGTTCCTGCGCGAGGTTGACTCGGCCAGCGTGATGATCAATGCATCGACCCGCTTTGCCGACGGCTTCGAATACGGCCTGGGCGCCGAAATCGGCATCTCCAACGACAAGCTGCACGCGCGCGGCCCGGTTGGCCTGGAAGGCCTGACCTCGCTGAAATACGTGGTGTTCGGGCACGGCGAGATCCGTACCTGAGCGGGCAAGGGCAGGGCTGGCCATGCGGCTGGTCCTGGCCCGCCGCCGGCGATCGCCGGCGGCTTCCGTTTCGCATCCCCACCGTTCCCGCGGGAACCCAACCACAAAAGAACGCCTGATGCTCTGGGTCAAAGCGCTGCACATCGTCTTCGTCGTTTCCTGGTTCGCCGGCTTGTTCTACCTGCCCCGCATCTTCGTCAACCTCGCCATGGAGCGCGAGCCTGCCGGCGTGCAGCGCCTCCTGCTGATGGCACGCAAGCTCTACCGTTTCATGACCATGCTGGCGGTGCCCGCGCTGGTGTTCGGGCTGTGGCTATATGTCGGCTACGGCATCGGGCGCGGTCCGGGCCAGGGCTGGATGCACGCCAAGCTGGCGCTGGTGCTGGTGCTGATCGGCTATCACCATGGCTGCGGCGTGTTGCTGAAGAAGTTCGAGGGCGGCAGCAATACGCGTTCGCACACCTTCTATCGCTGGTTCAATGAGTTGCCGGTGCTAGTCTTGCTGGCGGTGGTGATCCTGGTAGTGGTCAAGCCGTTCTGAAGGGCGCCGGCCGGCAGGTTCCGGCGTTTTTCCCGTATCGTATCCACTTCGTATTCCCCCTCGTTCCAGGCGCCGTTGTCTCGCCCCACACCCCGTCCAGAGGACATGATGAGCAAGCAGGTCGACTATTACCTCACCCCGCAATCGCCTTTCGTCTACCTTGGCCACGAGCGCTTCGCCGCAATCGTGGCCAGGCATGGCGCGCAGGTCAATCTCAAGCCCTGCGACCTGGGCCGCGTGTTCTCCGTCTCGGGCGGCTTGCCGCTGGCGCAGCGGCCGCCGCAGCGCCAGGCCTACCGCCTGATCGAACTGGCCCGCTGGAGCGAGTTCCTGGGCGTGCCGCTCAATCCGCAGCCGACCTTTTTCCCGGTCTCCGGCGACGCCGCCAGCAAGCTGCTGATCGCCGTGCAACTGGCGCACGGCACCACCCGCGCGATGGAACTGGTTGGCGTCATCGGCCGCGCGCTGTGGGCCGAGCAACGCAATATCGCCGATGCCGCCACGCTGGCTCAGCTGGCCGACGGCATCGGGCTGGATGGCGCGGCGTTGCTCAAGGCGAGCGATGCCCAGGCAGTGCAGGCCGCTTATACGCAGCACACGCAGGATGCGATTTCCGCTGGCGCGTTCGGCGCTCCGTGGTACGTTTATGAGGGCCAGCCCTACTGGGGCCAGGACCGTCTCGACTTCCTCGATCGTGCGCTCGCGGCGAGTTGAAGTCCCGGGCGCGGTACACTGCGCGCTATCCGACCCCGTCCGCCACGGCGGACGTTTTTGTTTGCAGGAATTCCCAAGCCATGTCCCAAGCCTTTTTTGCCTCCTGCCCCCGCGGCCTTGAGAGCGCACTCGCCGAAGAGTTGCACGAAATCGCGGCGCGGCCCGGACTGGCCAAGCTCGCACCCATCCAGGTCCATCGCGAAATGCCGGGTGGCGTCACTTTCTCCGGCGAGATGGCCGCGGCCTACGTCGTCAACCTGCACTCGCGCATTGCCAGCCGGGTGCTGATGCGGGTGGCCAACCGGGGCTACCGGCGCGAAGACGATATCTACGACCTGGTGCGCGCCCAGCGCTGGGATCAGTGGTTTTCGCCGGACGAGACGCTGCGGGTGGACGTTACGTCGCATCGCTCGCCACTGCAGAGCCTGAACTTCATCGCGCTGCGGATCAAGGATGGTGTTTGCGATACCATGCGCGAGCGCCTGGGCGAGCGTCCCAGCGTGGACACCGTGAATCCGGACGTGCGGATCTATGCCCACCTGACGGAGCATGACTGCACGCTGTATCTCGACACTTCGGGCGATCCGCTGTTCAAGCGGGGCTGGCGCCTGGAGAAAGGTGAGGCGCCGCTGAAGGAAAACCTGGCCGCCGGCATCCTGCGCCTGGCCGGCTGGGTGCCCGGCCAGACCGAACGCCCGTTCTACGATCCCATGTGCGGCAGCGGCACCTTCCTGGTGGAGGCCGCCCAGGTGGCACTGGGCCTGGCGCCCGGCGCGGCCCGCGGCTTTGGCTTCGAGCGCCTCAAGGGGGCCGACATCAAGACCTGGAATGCTTTGAAAGCGGCCGCGCGGGACGACGAGGAGGCGGCGCGCAAACGCGTGGCGTCCGAGCCCCTGGAGATCGCGGGCAGCGATATTTCCACCGACATGTTGTCCATGTCGCAGGCCAACTGGGAACGCGCCGGCTTGCCGGGCGAGGTACGCCTGAAGCAGGTGGATGCGCGTTTCGCGCAACCGCCGTTCGTTGCCTCCGGCCTGCTGCTGATGAACCCGCCCTATGGCGAGCGGATCGCGGTACGGGGAGAACGCCGCCGGCCGCTGGACGAAGCGCCGGTCGACGAGATCGACGACGAGGCCGCCAACCAGTTCGCCAGCGCCTTCGCCACCACGCTCAAGCAGCATTTCGCGGGCTGGCAGGCCTGGGTGTTCACGGGCGACCTGTCGCTGCCGCGCCGGCTGCGGCTCAAGGAATCGCGCCGTACGCCGCTCTACAACGGCAATATCGAGTGCCGGCTGTTCCGTTTCGACATGGTGCGGGGCGGCAACCGCAACGCGCCGGCCCAGCCTTCGGCCTGACGAGCGCGGGACCGGATAGCGAGGCTCTCCGGTCCCGCGGCGCCATGCGCCTTAGCGCGGCGCGCGTCCGGTCACGCGTTCGGGGTGGCGGGCGAAGTCCTCCAGGAAGCCCTGGAAGCTGACCACCGGTTCCTGCAGCAAATGGCGCGGCAGGTCGAACAGCGCGTAGAAATAGTCCTCGCGGCCTTCGCATTGCTCGGCCGGCAGGCAGTATTGCTCCCAGTCGATGCAGGCCGGGGTGTACATGCCGTTGCCGGGCCAGAAGAAGGGCACGATGCGGCCCTCGCGCAGGCCTTCGATCAGGGCCGCCGGTGCATCGTAGGCTTCCGCGGATTCCACCTGGTTGATCAGTCCGGCGCGTGTCTCGATCACCATCAGCGTGGCCTGGCCCTGTGCCGTCAGCATCAGGATGCCGGCCGGGTTGGGGTAAAGGTAGTACTCGACAAAGCCGTAGCGCGCAGTGATCTGCCGCACGCGCTCGCAGATCGCCGGATCGGACAGGAAGGAAAACGAGTGGCGCGTCAGCAGGTCGCGCAGCGTGCGCGAGAGGGTGGCGAAATACTGCTGCTGGAGCGCGTCGATCTCCTGGTCCAGCCGCTCCACCATATTGCTGTCGTGTTTCTTGACGTAGCGGTCGATCAGGCCGTGGTTGAAACCCTGCACGGCTATACCCTCGTCGGCGGTGCCGGTCAGCAGGATGGTTTTGCACGGCAGGTCCTGCAGGGCCTGGCAGAACTCCAATCCGTTCATCTGCGGCATCGAATAATCCACCACGATCACGCCCGGCTGGACAAAGCGATTGAGGTCGTGGATCTGCCGGTAGATGCGGTCGATGTCGAGCTGCACGGTGCGCCGCTCGGTCAGGAAGGTCAGGTCGTCATGCGTCACCCGTACCGGCAGGAAGCCGGTGAAGCGTGTGGTGTAGGTATCGCGGATCCATTGCAGCGCCTCGCGCGGATCGGTGAAGGTGACCACCGGCCGCGACGGATCCATCTGGAAGGCCAGGCTGTCGATAAACGATTTGCTGTCGTCGACAAGCACCGTGAGGATCGGGTGATGGAAGACCGACAGATTCCTGTCCTGGGGGTTGAATGTCATGTTGCTTTCGGCTCCGGTGTCGGCGGACACGGCGGGCGGATGGTTTGGCGCGGCTGGAGATCCGGTTCGGCAAGGCCGGGGACGGATCGGTTCGGGGCGGCCCACCGCGCTGGACTACACCTGGCCCTGTTCGGATGACCGGCGTGCGTGCCATGGCCGGCGACCGGAAATCAGTATAGCGTGCCAGCGCTTCCATGCAACCGGCATGCGGTGGGGCATAAAAAAAGGCGCGACTGTGTCGCGCCGGGGTGACGGCGGAGACAGGCGCGGGCCCGTCTCCGTCCATTTCGGCTGGCTTACTCGACGGCCTTGCCCATGTCCTCGACGACCTTCTTGGCGTCGCCGAACACCATCATGGTCTTGTCCATGTAGAACAGTTCATTGTCCAGGCCCGCGTAGCCCGCGGCCATCGAACGCTTGTTCACGATGATGGTCTTGGCCTTGTAGGCTTCCAGGATCGGCATGCCGGCGATCGGCGAGGCGGGATCGGTCTTGGCGGCCGGGTTCACCACGTCGTTGGCGCCCAGCACCAGCACCACATCGGCCTGGCCGAACTCGCTGTTGATGTCTTCCATCTCGAAGACCTGGTCGTAAGGGACCTCGGCCTCGGCCAGCAGCACGTTCATATGGCCCGGCATGCGGCCCGCCACCGGGTGGATGGCGTACTTCACCGTCACCCCCTTCTCGACCAGCTTCTCGGTGAGTTCCTTGAGCGCATGCTGCGCGCGCGCCACCGCCAGGCCGTAGCCCGGCACGATGATCACGGTCTCGGCATTGCCCATCAGGAAGGCCGCGTCGTCGGCCGAGCCGGACTTCACGTTGCGCTGCGCCTGGCCGCCGGCAGCGGCCGCCGCGGGCGCCCCGCCAAAGCCGCCGAGCAGCACGTTGAAGAACGAGCGGTTCATCGCGCGGCACATGATGTACGAGAGGATGGCACCGGAGGAGCCCACCAGCGAGCCTGCAATGATCAGCATCGGGTTGTTGAGCGAGAAGCCGATACCGGCGGCCGCCCAGCCCGAGTACGAGTTCAGCATCGACACCACCACCGGCATGTCAGCGCCGCCGATCGGGATGATGATCAGCACGCCCAGCACGAAGGCGATCGCCAGCATTAGCAGGAACGGAATCCAGTCCTGCGACAGGCAGAAGATGATGCCGAAGCCGATCATGGCCACCGCCAGCAGCAGGTTCAGCAGATGCTGCCCGGCGAAGGACACCGGCGCGCCCTGGAACAGGCGGAACTTGTACTTGCCCGACAGCTTGCCGAAGGCAATCACCGAACCGGAGAAGGTGATGGCGCCGACGAAGCAGCCGATGAACAGCTCGATGCGGTTGCCAAACGGGATATCGTGCGAGCCCGGCGGCGTGATGCTGAATGCCGACGGCTCGGCCACCACGGCCACCGCGATGCAGACCGCGGCCATACCGATCAGCGAGTGCATGGCGGCCACCAGTTCGGGCATCTTGGTCATCTCGACCTTTCTTGCCACGTAGGCGCCGATGCCGCCGCCAACCACCAGCGCACCGAAGATCAGCGCCATGCCTTCGGCGACCGACGACTGGCCCGCACCGATGGCCAGGAACTCGCTCTTGAGCTTGGCGATCAGCACCAGCGTGGTCACCGCGGCGATGGCCATGCCGATCATGCCAAAGGCATTGCCGCGCCGCGCGGAGCTGGGATGCGACAGGCCCTTGAGCGCCTGGATGAAACACACCGAGGCCAGCAGATAGAGCAGGGTGACGAGGTTCATGCTCACTTGGCGCCCTCCTCATGGCCCTTGCCGGCCTTGGCCTTGGGTTCTTTCTTCTTGAACATCTCCAGCATGCGCTGCGTCACCAGGAAGCCGCCGAACACATTGACTGCGGCGAGCGCCACCGCCAGCGTGCCCATGGTGCGGCCCACCGGGCCCTCGGTCAGGCCGGCCGCCAGCATGGCGCCGACGATGATGATGGCCGAGATTGCATTGGTCACGGCCATCAGCGGGGTGTGCAGGGCGGGCGTGACCGTCCAGACCACGTGGTACCCCACGTAGATCGCCAGCACGAAGATGATCAGGTTGATCACCGTGTGGTTCACCATTTCCATCGACTTCTCCTCCGTTGCTTGAATGCCTTGCTGCGCGGTTATCCCGTGTTCTTTTGCCTGGCCAGGCGCCTGTGAGCGCCTATTGCATCGATGCCCCGCCTGGTGCCGCGTTGTCGTCTTTCGCCTGGGTACCTTCACCCCAGGGGCGACGGTACGGCTGAATCTGTAAATGGCATGCCGGATGCGGGCATCGCACCGGCGTTGGCTCCCGGCGCGATGTTCTCATCCGCTTACACCTTCTTGATTTCCTTGATGGCGTTGTTGTCGTCCACCAGGATGATCTTCGGCTTGTAGGTGGCGATCTCTTCGTCGCTCATCGGCGCGTAGGTGCAGATGATGAGATGGTCGCCCAGGTGCGCGCGCCGCGCGGCCGCACCGTTGAGCGAGATCTCGCCGCTGCCGCGGACGCCCTTGATGATGTAGGTGGAGAAACGCTCGCCATTGTTGACGTTGTACAGCTCGATTTTCTCGAACTCCTTCATGTCGGCCGCTTCGAGCAGGTTCTCGTCGATGCCGCATGATCCCTCGTAGTTGAGGTCCGCCTGTGTCACGGTGACACGATGGAGCTTGGCGCGGAGCATGATGCGTTGCATGGGTGATACGTCCTTGGTTGATGCTGGATGAGCTTGCAGGAAAGCCCTTGGAGTTGAGTCCTGATGGGCCACTTGGAATGGTTCCGGGGCCTGGGTACCGGCCGTACTGGCCGATAGCAGCAGGCGAGCTACCGTGCACCTGGCCGGAACCGCCTGGCACCATTCTAAAGCGACCGGGCCGCGGCGGGCCCGCTGCCGCTTCAGGATGCGCCGCGGACCACCTGGCCGTCCCTGCACATCAGGCAGGCGGCGACGATGTCGTCCTCCAGGTTCAGCGTGAACTGGCCTTCCTTGTCGATGACGAGCTTGAGGAAGTCGAGCACGTTGCGCGCATAGAGCGCCGATGCGTCGGCCGCCACCATGCTGGCCAGGTTGGTGTGCCCGATCAGCGTGACGCCGTGGCGCTCCACCACCTCGTCGGCCACTGTCAGCGGGCAGTTGCCGCCCTGCG
>JYOD01000086.1:101021-102388 GCA_000955785.1 Burkholderiaceae bacterium 16 | reverse complement strand
TTCTCGGAGCAAATCTGATGAATTGTTTGTCGAGCAAAACAAGGAAGCGTTGAGCAGGTCGGTCTACGACCAAAGTGCGGGCGCATTTGCTCCCAAACGGAAGGTCGGATTTCTGTAAGCTCCACGTCCACAGCAGTTTGAGCCCGCCCGGTACCAACCGTTTGGGCTTTTCTATTTGGAGTCAGCCATGTTCGCACCGCTCGCCTTTAGCCTCTGGTGGGGCGTTTGTGCGCGCGCATGCCTCCCGCCTCAAGAGGCTCAGCAGTATCGCAGGGGCGACAAAGACGCTCCCCCGGAACCGTTCTGTGTCCCGAGGGGCACAAATGACCCGCGCGTTCAACTGATTGCTACAGGCACTCGGGAAGGCTGAGGAGGTTGTTTGGCTGCACGCCATCCGCTGTTGTCTTCAGGTACTTCCGACCCTCGTGCACCGCAACCACGACGTCAGCAGTCCGGCCGGCGGCGTCGGTGACATAAAAGTCCCATTCGCGCCGCTCGATACCGGCGATAGCTTCGCCGACCGTCAGTTTCCAGCGGGTGTTGTCGTGATTAAGGCCGCCAATGTTCCGAATTCGCTCGTGAGCGCTCTGACGGTCGGATTTGTTGATGCAGAGGATGCGGTGTCCGGTTGCCATCGTTGTCTCCGTTTCTTCGGGGGGTAAGTCCTTGCAATCATCGCGCGCCGGGCTTCGCGGCGCCTTACCCCTGCGGCAGTAACCCTTTTGTGGGGATTCAGCCGTACATTTTTTATCTCGATGACAGTCGAGGTCACGGCCAGCACCAGGTCTCGGAAAACAAGTGTGCAGCACGAAATGCGGCCATTCTCCTCCCCGCTGGGGGCGATCGCGATGAACGACACAGTCGGGCTTCTTCGAATTCCGGCGGCAACTGGAATACAAGGCGGCGATGCGCGGCGGCATGGTGGCGGTCGCCGACCGCTTCTATGCCAGCAGCAAGACGTGCTCGGGCTGCGGGCACAAGCTGGATGACCTTGCGCTGTCGGTGCGCGAATGGACGTGCCCGTGCTGCGGCAGCGTCCATGACCGCGACGTGAGCGCTGCAGTCAACCTGAAGATCATGGCCGTGAGTTCCACGGTCACAGCCTGTGGAGAGGAAGGCGCTGGCCCTCGTCGCAAGACGAAGGCGAAACCGGCCTCGGCGAAACAGGAAGTCAGCTTTGAATCTATTTAGGTAGATTTGAGGAGGTCTGACAGAACGGAAACTGCTGTGGTCACTGCAACCTGGGGTCGCGTGGCCAAACTGGTCTACGTCCTGAGACTCACGGGCCGGGAGGTGGCGCGCGAATTGGTGATCAGTGAAAGCCAGGTCACGCGCCACAAACAGACCACTTCTTCCCCCATTTGAGC
>JYOD01000086.1:0-100950 GCA_000955785.1 Burkholderiaceae bacterium 16 | reverse complement strand
TCGGAGCAAATCTGATGAATTGGTACAGAGCAGCCGTACCGCGCGATGTGTGTGTTCTCGGTGAGACTGAGATATCGCGCGTGGTGCGCGCCGCTAGGCGGATACCATTCATGCGCGAGTGAACCTCGCCTTCGTTTCCGGCATCTCGAACTGGTTCTTGGAGATTCGCCGAAGACAGCTTCCGCCATTGGTCTCGAAGTCCAGCACTGAGTAACCTTCAATCCGGCGCTCGTAGACATCAACATCGTGGATTGTTCCAGTGATGACGTGTTGGACTTTGAATGAATCCACTTGCTTTCTTTCAATCATAACGCCCTCCGTGCAGTTTACTTGCAAGTCAGATGCTGCTTATGCCTCGCATGCTCGGTGTCTCGCTACCGGCTCGGTGCTTCCCTCCAGGGACACTTAGGGAGATTAAGCAGATTGTCAGGCTGGATGCCATCTCGCTCCGTCTTGAGGTATTTGTGACCATCGTGAAGAGCGACGATCACATAGGTGGAGTAACCACAGTCATCGGTCACGTAAAAACTCAAGGTGCCGTTTTCAATCCCAGCGATAGCTGCAGAAAGGCCTAATATCCAAGGACGCCCATCCCAATTGACGCCACCGACGCTGAGTATGCGCTCATGCGCGCCTTGGCGATCAGCCTTTCTAATGCACCGGATGCGATGTCTGGCGGGCATAGTCGTTTCCCTTATATTTGGACTGGGATCACTCCTCTTATCACGCGCTTGCAGTAACGATGGGTACTCTAGAAACTCAACTACCGACGTCAAGAGTATTTCACGATCGGTTCAATTACGCTTCCCTTAAGCCGTGCAAGGATATGTTGTTTGCCTCAGTCACTACGAGTCCAAAAGCTCGGCGTGTCGAATGGGTGGCAACGTACGCTTTCCTATATACCTCGTCGATTGTGATAGGTCCCACAAAGAGATATTCGGAAGTCGGAAGCTGGTAATTCTTGCCGCTTTCTCCCTTAATCGTCTGCCAGAAACCTTCCATTTCCATAGCCTCGTGCAGATCATCGTAATCGCTGGGGTTTCCGTCGTGCAATTCGACGCGCGTGATGAACTGAGTCATACAGGCTCCTGCTGTTGAGAGTTCCATAATGCACATTGGTTCATCCAGGCAAATCCCCTCGTTGGTGGGGATGCCCCTTTGGTGGGGTAGTACGGAATCCGTGATGCCGGTTCTTGGTCGGCCAAGTTGCCAACGAGGGCGCTATCAGGCCATAGAGCAGGCCTCTGTGTTATTGCGGGGCTACAGGGGCAATCACGGCACGTCAGCGAGTCCGATGAACCACACGTCATCGTGACGGGAAAGAAATAGGTGTAGGCGGCAGGGTGACGCCTACACCTATTGAAGATTGGCAACGCGGGGAGGTCGCCGTTGGTAAGTGTGATGCATCGCGCCAACTTCTGTACCCACCGATGATGGGAGGTGCAACGCAGCAGGAAAGGCGGCTGGCAGACCTGGAGAACGAGGCGCTGGCGCGGCGACGGTAGTCGAAGAAGTAAAGTGTGGAGGTCCTCGGACGGCGCATTACCGCCCCAAAAAAAGCGCTCGCTGTCGTGTAGACACGGGCGCTGAAGGAGGGCAGGTCGCGAACTCCTGCACTCGAAATTAGGATGCTTAACGGTCCGGTTGGCCCTTGCGTCGCCAGGACGTTTCGCACATTGAACTCACGAGTAGAACGCCAGCATCTACGCGCGTGGATAGTTCGTTCACATAAACAGGCCAGCGGCGGGCTCTTCACTCCCGGGATGTGATGCTCTTGACGATAAGTGCGCGGTGCAGGATGAGTTGTTTGAGACTGTCGCACGTGTCGGCTAGAAGCTGCTCGGCGCTTTTGCTGTCTATACCCTCCTGCTTCAACTGTGCAATGCGCTGTTCCTGTGCCTCAACGCGCTTCCCTGCGTGCTCGATGGCTCTATCCGTTTCGTCCAGGTCTTCTAGCTCTTCCTCTATGTCGCGCGTGGCCTCTACGCCTGGTTGCATGATGGACTCCATGCTGATGCTGATGCCTCGGTTATAGGTCAGGAATGAAGGGGTCGCTATGGGAGGGCGTCCTACAACAGGCAGAGATTGCTGGGCGGGACCCGAGCGGCGGGTTGGCGCGTTAGAAAAACGCCCCGCCGACAGAAAGATCACTAGCTGTCGCCCTTTGCGAGTTGGCAAGCCGCCAGGCATCACAAAAGTAGCGGCGCCATAATGGAGCTTCATCATGCTTTGGTCGCGGTGTTCATCCCGTTCTCGCTCGTCTCCCGGGCGGGCTACCTACATTGGCAAGTGGTGGCCATGTATGAAGCCGATATCAAGGGCGGCCGGCCCAGCATCGCGCCGGGGAAGTTGCTGCGGGCCATGCTGCTGCAGGCGCTCTACAACGTCCGGTCAGAGCGTCAGCTCATGGAGCAGACGCAGTACAACCTGCTGTTTCGCTGGTTCATTGGTTTGGCCATGGACTGGCTGTCGGGCGAACACTTCAGTGTGGACGGCACGCTGATTCAGGCCTGGGCAGGCTACAAGAGCTTCGTGCCCAAAGACGGCGGCGACAATGACGATAATGACGGCGCTAACTTCAAGGGGCAAGCGCGGTAACGAGACGCACGAGTCCAAGACCGATCCCGATGCCAGGCTCTATCGCAAAGGCAAGACCGCCAGTGAGTTGCGCTACATGGCCATACGCTGAGCGACAATCGCCACGGCCTGGTGGTCAGCGCCATGGTGACCAATGCTGACGGATACGCCGAGCGCGAGGCTGCGAAGGTCATGCTCAACGATGCCAGGCAGGTGGCTGAGGACCTCGATGTGGAAGTCACCGTGGGCGCGGACAAGGGCTACGACGCGGAGGAGTTCATTCAAGCTTGCCTGGAGATGAAGGTGACGCCGCATGTCGCACAAAACACCTCGGGGCGGCGCTCGGCCGTCCCTGATGCCATCTCACGCAGCGAGGGTTATGCCATCTCGCAGCAGAAGCGCAAGCTGATTGAACATGGCTTTGGATGGGCCAAGACCGTTGGGCGCATGCGCCAGGTGATGGTGCGCGGACGGAAGAAGGTCGACGAGATGTTCGTGCTGAGCATGGCCGCCTACAACCTCGTACGTATGCGTTCCCTGGGACAAATCCGTCCGCAGTCGCAGTAATCGCGGAAATGAGGCTGGAAATGGGCGTCAAATCACCGAAAAAATCGATGAAGTGACGCCAGGTTCCCGGATTGTGAGAAATGGCGAGCCCCTTCAGCCTTGTAGGATGAAGCTTCGCCTTTTGTGCGGTGAGTACTTCAGCAGCCTAGGCCGCCAGTTTCAGATGCGCAGCCCTGAGCCAAAGATCGGAATAGTCCTCGCCTTCATTCTTCGGCACGCGCAGGCGCACGCCGAAGCCTTCGATGAGCAATCGAGCCTTCAGCATCTCGGCATAGTGTTCGCCAGGTCGCCAGCCGTGTTTCGGATCGAGGGGATCCCGATCGGCGCAGATAGTCACCTGGTCGAAGCGATCCCGCGCGATGTCGGCGGCGGCCAGGTTGCCGGCGTTCAACAGACACCACACCTCGATGCGATTGCCAGTCGCGGCCACCAGGGCCAGGCCGGTTTCGATACCCTCGCAGACGATGACCTTGCGGCTTCGGGTGGTTGGGCAATTCAACTGGATGGCGGCGCCGGCGAGCTTTTGGGGGCTCGCCATTTGCTTTTTTACATCGGCGAAGGGCGCCTTGTAGCCATCCTTGCTCAGGTAGGTGCGGTGGAGAGTGACGGGTGTCCCATCTGCGCGCCTTGCCCTGGCTAGCATGACCGGCCAGTCGCCGCGATTCACCGGTTTGCCTTCATCGTCGGTATCCCAAAAGGCCAATGCCGGGTGATACCGAAGATCGGGCGAGAGCCACGCGAGCTGCAGGCCGGGCACCCGCCGGCTGAGGTAGGCCCACACCGGCGAAATCCCCGTGATGGGGACCGAGCCCGCCCAGGCCGCGTTCAGCTTCGTGCGCTTCTTCCTGGCCTCGGCTTCCGCCTTTGCCTTGAGGCTGCGCCCGTCGTGGCGGGTGGCTGGCCGCCCAACTGGCCGGCAGCTAGTTTCTCCCTGCAGGAACTCAAGCGCTTCGCGATCGCTCATGCTGGTGAAGGCGCGCAGGAGCGTGTAGCCATTGCCGGCGCCACAGTGGTTGCAATAATAGGTGCCGGCATTATCCTTGTTGTCGAAACGAAAGCGGGTCTTGCCCCCACAGAGCGGGCAGGGACCTTGACGCTTCGAGAGATATTTCACGTCAAGCTGGGCGCGAGTCAGGACCTTCACCCAGTCGATATTTTTAAAGTTCAAGCTCATCGTGTTCTCCTGCCTCGGAAAGGCAATGCAAAAGCGAAGAGACCACTGCTGAGGTGCAGAGGCTTTTCTGAAGCGCAGCGCGCATCAGGAAAGCCCCCGTAAGGGGGAGGGTTGAGGATGCAGCGGGAAGGCCCCAAGGGGGCCTTCCGCACGGCGCGTTAGCGGCGAAACGGAATGCCGTCAAGCGCCAACGGGGCGAGGAACGGAATGTCGCCGTCCATGTCCTCGAAGCCGCCGCTACGCGGCGCGCCACCACCGCGGTAGCCAGAAGACGGCTGCCCGGCTGGCGGCGGTGGCAGGGCCGCGCGGCTACTGCGATTGCTGGACGAGGCGGGCCTGCCGCTGGCGGAGTGTGCCGGGTCACGCTGGGCCTGACTGCCGTCACCGTCGTCGTCACCGTCGCTACCGTGCGATGCACCTGTCGAGCGATTGCCCAGCATCTGCATCTGCTCGGCCACGATCTCGGTGCTGTACTTTTCCGCGCCCGACTGGTCGGTCCATTTCCGGGTGCGGATGCGCCCTTCGATGTAGACCTGCGAACCCTTCTTGAGGTACTGGCCAGCGATTTCGGCCAGCTTGCCGAAGAGGGCGATGCGGTGCCACTCGGTGGACTCCTTCATCTCGCCGCTGGACTTGTCCTTGTAGCGATCGGTGGTCGCCAGGCGGATGTTGGTCACGGCGTCGCCGCTGGGCATATAGCGGGATTCCGGATCTGCGCCCAGATTGCCGACGAGAATCACCTTGTTGATGGATGCCACGAATGCTCTCCTATGTTGATGTGGATGGGGTCAAGCTGCAGCAGCACGGACATGACGGATTTCGAACTCGTTGCGATGGGTATCGATCCATTTCCCATCTTGCTCGGGATGCGGGACCTGCACGGCCACGCGGCCGAGCATGCTGATCTTCACGGTGTCGCCGATGCGCACATGGCGCTCCGAGACCAGTTCCGCGAGGTGCTCGCCGCTGAATGCCTTGCGGCTGCCGTCGCGCTTTTCCAGGGTGATCGTGAAGCATTGATACGGTTTGCGGCCGTCCGGTGTGAACCGACGCACGCCCATGTCGAGAATCCGACCGACGCCGACCTTGATCGGCTTCTTTGTCGCGCGCGCGATCGGCGTGACCGTTGCCGTTGCCGTTGCGGCGTTGGGCCTGGCCGGCATCGGCAGAGGATGGTCCACCGGCTCTGACGCGTCGGGAAGCGGCAGGCCGTAGCCCGCGTCTTCCCCGGGCGGGACTTCCTGCGGTGCGCTGGCGTCGGCCAGCGCCGCATTGACGTCCATGCCGTGCAACGGATGGACCGTCACAAGCTTCGCCTTCGGCCCGTTCCGCGTGGTGTGCGAATCGCTCCTGAGCGCCAGTTCGGTGAGCCTCACCGCACTGTCGATGCCGAAGGGCAGGCCGGCTTCCTCGAACTCGGCCCGGGTCAGCATGCCAAGCGGCTGGCGTTCCTGCCTAGCCTCGTCGGGCAACACCCGGCGCACATGGTTGGCGTATTGGTAGAAGAAGACACGCTTGCGCGCGATCTTCCTGACCTGCACGCACCGTGCGCCGATGCTTTCGGTTGCGGTGAAGGCCGGTTCAGGTGCCATACCAGCGGCAATCTCCCTCATGCTGCGGGGGCGGCGCGGTGGCTTGACGGCAACAGGTGCTGGTGCCGCTGCTATCGGAGCTTTAGGCTCCATGACAGCCTGCGCAAGTGCCACCTCTTCAAGTTCCTCGTCCTCCGGCGTTTCATCGCCACCTTCGCCACCGAACTTGTCTCCGATCCAGCCGATGACCTTCTCGGAGCGTTGCTTGCCAACGACCAGGGCGTACGGCAGCAGCACTATGAACACGACGATCCAGAGCAGGCGCGCGGGCTTGCTGATTTGCTTGGTTTGCATTATTGGTTTCTCCAGTTTCCGAGGTTGACGTAGTCGTCGAGCTTGTGCGCGGCGTCCGCCGCCTTGCCTTCACCCACTGCCATCCGAATGAGGCGGAACAACTCGCGCAATTCGGGGTGCAGGTTTCTGGCCAGGGTTCGGCGCACACGGCAAACATCGAGGTCGAGTTCGCCGCAGACCGCCGAGATCGGGGCGATGGGTGGGCGATCGAACAGGTCGAAGGCCCAGCACAGCACGTCAAACATCGCGAGCTTTTGCGGCCAAAGCGGTGGCATGCCGAAGAAGTCGTCAGCTTTCGTTGTCTTGGCTGCCTTGGTGGCGTCGTAGGCGACCAGGTCGTCGCGCATGGCGTCCCACAGATCGCGGGCAATGCACGCACCGACCCAACTGAGCGTATGAGGCGACAGCGCCTCGATCGATATCATGTCGGCTTGGCTGCCCTGAATCTTGGGCGCGCGATCCGGCTTCTCTGCGACTCGTTCACCGAACAGGTCCAGCAGTTGCTCTGTCATGTTGCTCTCCGTTCCTGCCCATGACTGGGCGTTGAAAAGACGGAGGCACAGCCTTTCGCCGCGGCGCGTGTGGGCGGCGCCGGGAAAGCCCGTATCTGTTTCATCGCAGGAGAGGGCGGTCGCCAAGCGGACCGCTGGTGAAAAACAGGAGGGGCCTGTTGGCCCCTCCTGTATGAACGTCGCCGTTAGAGCGACTGCATGTGGATGGTGGCGTCCGCCATGGCAGACAGCTCCGGGGTCTGCGTGATGAAGAACTCGCGTTCGTAGCCGCCGGCCGCCAGCACTGCCCGTTTCATGGCGATGAATTGCCGCTTGCGTTCGGGATCGAGCGGGCCATCCACCTCGTCGGAGAACAGGGTCGGGAAGTGCATGCCGGTGCAACGTGCCATGTGTAGCGCCAGCGCGCGCACGAGGCATTCGTTGACCCAGACCTTCTCGCCGCCGCTCATTCTGCCGAGTGGCTTGACCTCGCCACGCTCGACATCCGTGACATGGATCTCGAAGGTCTCCCGCACGGTGCCGGTTTGCGTCATGCGCTGCGTCGCCATCTGCACCGCAAAGCGACCCCCGTAGCAGTCCTCCAGCAGGCGGTTGCAGAGCGCCGAGATGGCCGGGCCGGCGTCATCGATCGACAGGGCGATCAGGCCGTCATTCGACAGGCATTTCGTCAGCAGCGCCCAATGGGCCGCTTCGTCCGACAGCGCGGTGCACAGCGATTGAAGCGAGGCTTTGCGTGCCGCGACTGTCGTGGCTTCCGCGGCTTGCAGCTGCAAGCCATGGAGCTGGGCCTGCGCTTGCGCCTGCGCGCGCTTCGCCGTGGTCAGGGCCTGCTCGGCAGCGGCGACAGCGTGTTGCGCCTGTTGCAGGGCGTCGCCGGCCAAGCCGCGTGGCAAGGTGGTCAGTAACTGTGCCAGGCTGGCCACTTTCTCGGCATGCGCCATCTCAATGGCCTTGCGCTTCGCTGCGGCTTCCTGGTCGACCGCCTCGGTTCGTCGGGTCAGGTCGGCCAGCCGCTGGTTCAGCTCGGCTTCGGTGCCGGCCAGATCCTGCAGGCGCTGCGCGGCCACCGGCCATGCTTGTCGCGCGGCGGCCAGGGCCTCGCGCTGATTGGTGATGCGGCTCAACTGCAGCAGCTGATCGTGCAACGCGAGAATCTGCCGATCCTGCTGGCGAGCTTCCTCATCCTTGGTCTCCAGCGTCGCGATGGCGAGGGCGAGGGCCGCGCTCCGCGCCTTGCTGGCCTCAAACGACTTGCGCATGTCCTTCAGTTGCGCAATCTCGCCCGGCAGGGCGGCCTTGGCGGTCATGGCATTGGCCAGCAACGGGCACTTGGGTTGCAGCGCACTGCCGGCGCACGGCACGTCGTCGGCCAGCTTGGCGCTGACCGTCATGGACTGCACGGACTGGTTCTTGGCGGAGCCGTCCGCGATCGTCTTCTGGTGCGCCGCCGACACGCCGAGCAGTTCCTTCCGGTGCTGCGCCAGGGTGGCAATGGGCGCGTTGAGCGCCTCGCGTTGTTGGCTGAGCGCCTGCAGCTTGGCCGTCGCCTGTGCGGTGGCGCCTTCCGCCTGCTGGATCGCGGGCTCCTGATCCAGCATGGCTTGCCGGGTTGCCTGGTCCTTGCGCAGCCGCTGGGCCTCGGTGGCAAGGCCGGCGAGTTGATGCTGGCATTGCGTCCGGCTTTCCTGGAGCTCGCGCTTACGCGCGGCCGCCTCGGCATTGATGCCGGCTTGCTGCTGTGCGGCCTCCTGGCCGGCGACCTGTTGCTGTTGCTCGAGCTGGGCACGTTGCTGACGCATCGAAGCCTGTCCGTCGAGTTGCGCCTGCGTGGCAGCCAGCGTGGCGCTGGCCTTCGTGACGTCAGCTTGCGCGGCGTCGACGTTGGCGGTGGCCGCGGTGAGTTGCCTGGCGGCGTCGGTGACTCGGCTGCCAATCTCGCGGGCGCGGACCTCGGCTTCCGTTGCCTGCCGCAGGTCGTCACGCGTGCGGTCGAGTTCCTGGTTCAGCAGCTTGCCGACGGCGCCTGCCTTGGCCCCTTGCTCCCGAATCTGATCGTGCCCGAGGATCGAGGACAGAAGCGACTTGACATCGCCGGCGACCATCCCCGAGAGCGGAACCCGGGATTGCGCGGAAAAGTGGGCGGTGAAGAACACTTCGGGCTTGCCGAGCAGGTGCTCGACACAAGCGTCGTAGGTGTCGGTGCTGCCGTCGGAGGCGGTGCCATCGGGCAACGTGACTGGAACCCACTCTTCGCCCTGGCGGACGGTCAGGTAGGCTTCCTGCTTCTTCGTTTTCGCGGTCTGGCGGAACACGAGATCGCTGCGAAACACCTGGCGATCGTGCTCCCATTCCAGCATCTTGCTGGCAAGCGGGCCCGCGACGTGATCCCAGTACGAGAAGCCCTTGGAAGTGGGGGTGTTGGCGTGGTAGGGCATCACCCGGAACGGGTGAAGGTTGTCCATGATGGTGGTCTTGCCGGCGCCATTGGGGCCGGCGATGGCAACGAGGGCGGTGGATGCATCCAGGTGACGCAGATCAAGGGTGATCTCGGGCTTGCCTAAGCCGGACAGGATGCCGATGAAATTGTTGAGGCTTAACATGCGTGGTTTCATGTTCAACTCCTGCCGCTGGCGCGGCGAATTGGAAACCACGGAGACTGATCGATAGGCCCGGGCGGGCGCATGGATCAATCCGCAACATCTACAGTGCCGGTGAGCCCGGCGTAGCCTTAGTGTAAACGCAATGCAATGTGCCGGGGGAACTCGAAACGGTGGGGAAATGCAGCGCGATTTGGCCTGCTTCTACCGGGCGTCCAGAAAGGGAAACAGCCACCGAGGTGGCTGTTTCGGGTTGCAGAGCAATCCTGTTGCAAATAATATCACGCCCCAAAAATACAGTAGGACGTAGCGAACTACGCCGCCGGTCGTGAGCTGTTCATTGCTGAACGCCAGGGACGTGGCCGCAATGAAGCAGGCGGCCGACGGGGTATGCGCCAGGCGACCGACCGATTCAAGCTGCTTCACGGTTGGGGCGCGGAGCGCCTGCTTGATGTGTTGCACCAACTTCATTGGGTCTGCAGGTTAGTCGAGCAGATCCGTCCTCTTGCGGGTACGGACCCGCAAGGGATGGTTGGAAAAAAACTGCTGCTTACCGGACCATCGGCGCCAGAAGGCGGGGCGCCCTGCGATCCGCCGCGTCCTGTCTGGCGTCCGCAATACCTCGCTCAAAAGCCGTGTGACTACGGTTGCTGGGATGCGTGACGTTGTTCGAGTACCAGCCATTGCCGAAGCCACCCCTGCGTTCGGCCGGCGAGGCTTTGAACCACTGGCTGTTCTCGCTATCCATAAAACTGAAGAACAGGCCGGCGATGTCGCCCGCCTCGATGCCAGCAGCGATTTGCAGAGGCCGTCGTGCGGTGTCGAGATCGTGTTGCTGAGTAGCGCCCCGGCGTGATGGCATCGAACCGGATGAGGCCTAGGGTTCGCTTATTCCCTCCGGTGGAAATTCTCTGACGTAGATGGCACCTGGACCTCCACGAATGCAATATGCTCTCTCGAGGGAAGCCCATTCGGTCAGCCACGCAATCCGCTTGGATCGCAGGCTTCCAGCCCATTCGCCGTCGGTCGTCTCCATGAACGTCTCGTACATTGCGGTGATGTCGACGAGCGGATTTCCGAGGGCGGCCTGGATGCGCGCCATCGCCGCTGCCTTTGTTGGCTGCGATGCGGCATGCACGATGAGATCGGCTGTGATCATGCGTAGCAGCGCGCGCAGCGCAATACTTGGATCACTGCTCTCATCAAGCGGATCTGGCTGGAAGTCAGGCCAGATCCGCTGTGCCTGGCCGACGTCGTGTTTGCGGTGTTTCCGCCCACGCCGCTTATCCATGTCGATATCCCACGGTTCCAGGCGACTGCGGCGGCGATACGCCTGCGTCGTCGAGCGCTTCGGCTAACACCCAAACGACACTCCCGAGCTGTGCGTTGCGGATCTGTTCGTATGTCCAGCACTTCCAGACTTCCTGGAGTGCCGCGACCTGCTGCGTTTGCAACTGGTGAAGTCGCGCGTTCTCTGCGACCAGTTCCTCATGTGCTGCTTCTCCTTGTCCTCGGCAGCCGGAAGCCGGCGGTGCCGAGGGTGGTGACCTTGGAATGGCGGGGCAGGGCTGATATTTGCCCCGCGGATGGCGCTAAGCGAACAGGTCCTCGGTGACCCAGGACGGGACCTCGGAATCGATCGCCGGCGGTAACGAATCGGTCGGGTTGCAGGCGGCGGGTACCGGTATCTGGCCAAGGGCGTCAGGGGTGTCTCGCGCGGCTTCCTGCGCCTTGAGGCGCTGGACAATGCTGCTGGCGATGGCCTCTGGCGCTTCGGCCGACAGTGCCTGAAGCCGGTCGCACAAGGGCTCGAAGGGCGACTGCGTTTGCTCGCACCACATCTTGACCTTGTCATCCAGGCTCGCCACGGTAGAGATGCCCGCCGCGCGCTGGCGCTCGACCACCAGGGTCTTGCCCTCGAGCTTCACCTCGGCCGCGCTTTGCAGCGCGTCCTTGATCGCCGCGCGGTCCACCGACTGCAGGTGCTCCTCGTCGACCAGGTAGCGCACGCGCACGAAGGCGCCGGCGCAGCGCTGGCCGAACTCACGGATCGCCTCCAGGTCGGGCGGACCGTCGAAGTGCAAGTCCAGCGTGACCCGCGCTGGCGTCACGAAGACCGTATACTCGGCTTGCCCGGGGCGGATGTCCCAGATCAGGGCGGACTTGTCGCCATCCTCGCCGTAGTGGAAGCGTCCGATGGAACCGGCGTAGGCAATCAGTTGCCGTCTGCCGGCGAACTCGCGCCGCCACGCTTGCTGCTTATGGATGTGGCCCAGTGCGACCGCATCGGTGTTCGCCTGGAACAGCGAGCCCAGATTGAACTCGTGGTCCTGGCCCGCCATCGGCACGCCGTGCTCGGTCAGACAACCATCCACCGTGCCGTGGCCGATGAGCAGCGTCGGCACCCCTTGCGCGAACAGCCGGGCATTGAAGGTACCGAACAGGGTCAGTAGTTGATGGAGCGCCTGGCCAACCTCGGCCGCGGCGTGTTCCGCGCCGACCGTGGCGATCAGGTCTGCCTTGTTGACGGTCGGCAAGCACGTGACCACCAGATCGGCGGGTGCGTCCCATGTCAGCCCGTTGCTGTGCCACTGGCCTTGCACCAGGGCGATCTGGCCGATCCGGTCTGCGACGGCAATGGGATGCCGTGCGCCGACCAGTTCCAGGACGCGCAGCAAGCCCGGGGGCTCGTGTGAGAAGGTGCCTTGCAGCATCAGGACCGGGCAATGATTGGCCAGCCGCTGGATCTGCTTGGCCAGTTCCCGGAAGGCCGGTTCGTGGGCGTCAAGTGCATGGTCGGTGGCGTCGCCGGTGATGACCGCCGCCTGCACGCCGATCTCGATGGCATGGGAGACCGCAGCGCCAAAGCAGCAGTTCGATTCTGCGAGATGGGTTGCGGAGTAATGTAGATCACTCATGTGAGCGAGTTTCATGGAAGTCCCTCCTTACCTGCCGCGTTCGCGGCGATTGGAAAGCGAGGGAACGGCTTTCCGTTGCGCGCTGCGGGAGCGCGCAAGAGAAAGCCCCCGGAAAATCGGGGGAGACGCGGATGCGTCATTGAGGAAAGGTCTGCCGGCGTCAGGCCTCGACGGAAGCGTTAGCGGTGTCGGACGCGAGGCAGGCCTGCGCCATCGTGGCAGTTGGTGCCGACCGTTAGGTGACTTCCAGGTCGTCCAGGAAGCCCAGCATCAAGCTGCTGGCATAGTTCGCGCCGCGCTCTGCCAGCGCCTCGAGTTCGCCGGCGGCGGTGGCCAGCCGGTCGATCTCGCGTGTCCAGCCGTTGCCCAGCTTGGCCTTGAAGTACTGCTTGCGCAGCGTTTCGTCGATGCCGCTCACCAATGCCGCGATCTCGAAACGCAGACGGGCGTTGACGTACGCGCCGTCGTTGCCCAGGCCGCGGAAGACGGTATGGACGCTGTCGAGCGAGGCATTGGCGCGGGACCAATCCTGCCCATACCGCAGCGTGGCCCAGTGGCTGATCAGTTCTGGGTCGCCGTTGCTGTCGTTGACAGCATGTAGGACCCGCACTTGCAGCTGGGCATCGTAGTCGCCGGGAGGATCGGCGTCCGGCCTGGGGGCCGGCGTTGCCGGGGTACCGGGCGTTGTCCCGGCCAGCCATCCATGGGGGGCGGTAGGCGCCAGGCCGAGCGACAGCGCCGGGGCCGTGTTCAGGCTCAGGGCCTTCGCCATATCGAGATCCGCCGTGAGCTTGGGCACCCACTGCATACCCAGACGTTTGGCACCCTGGTCGTCGTAGTACGTCCGCGTTTCCTGCACCTTGGTGAGCCAGTAGATCGGCTTGCCAGGTTGGAATGGATTGAAGCGCGGGATCGTGCCCAGCGCCGTCTTGATCCGCATCAGGTCCGTGAAGATGCCTTCGGCGGCGTACTGGCTGGTCGTGGTGATCGACACGGGCCCGACGGTTGGGATGTCGGGAATATAGAACAGCAAGTCGCCGCGGAACTTGCACAGCCCCTGCAGGTACTCGGGGCAGCAATCCGGCTTGCACTCGCCGCGCGGGACCAGCTCGCGGCGCGGGAGGAACTTCATGCGCCGGGCGCGCTGCTCGCGGATTTGCTCCGGGAACACGGGTTCGCGATACATGCAGTAGCGCTTGCCGTCCTTCCCATAGAGGGACTCGTAGTTGATCGCCCCGCCATAGGACTTGAATGCGTGGGGGAAGAAGTCGAGCAACTGGTCGGTATGAAAGACGATTGGGAAGCGGTAAAGCCGTGGCTCGCCGCGTTCGTCAGGCTCGCCGTAGGTATCGAGGATGTGCCGGGCGAATTCCGGCATCTCGAAGTCTGCCCCGGAGACATTGAAGTGGGGCGTGTTGGCGGGACGGGTGGGATGGGGGATGTTGCACTGCGCGACGATGGCCGCTTCGGCGTCCTTGAACTTCTGCTGGCCGGCAACGGCCGGGGCAAAGAGGGAGACGGCCTTGGGGTTCTTTGCGGCGGCCGCGGTGAGCAGCTTGGTGCCGCTGCGGATACGGCCCGATATATTCAGGCGCGCGGTTCCGTTGCTGAGTCGGTCCGACAGGATGGACTTCTCCATGATTTCTCTCCATGACGGCAATCGCCGTGACGGTTTATCCACCGGCAAATCCGGTGGATCTCCATGTGTGCCTCGACGAGGCTTGGGAAGTCCGTGTGCCCTATGCACTGGAATGGCGAGGCCATTCCGCTGCGAAGGCAGCTGTTATTCGTCGTCCATGCTGTCCTTGTCTTGCGAAAAGAAGAATGGATCGATCTGCGGGGCGTCATCGTCGGACCGGCCGCGTTTCCCGAAGGCGAACAGCAGCAGCACGGCCACGATCAGCACGGCGGCAAGGGATTCCATGTCGATCAGCGGGGAGGTGGAAGGACGCCGGCAATGGCCATCGGCAGCCAGCGGCGAGGATTGCAGGGCGCACGCATCAGCGGAAATGATCCCGGCCCATGGTATGGAAGGGGACCAGCACCACAGAATGGTCGCATCTTGGCGTCGAAGGGCGACTTCGCGATGAAACGTGCTGGTATTCGCCAATCACGCAATGCCGCTTGTGCGGCGGAGAAGTGCATCCATCATAGGGCGTGCCACTGGGAAAGGAAAGCGGCGAGTCGCGTGCGATTTCCAGCCGGTTTTGCCCCGCCCAGGCGGCGGCGAACCCTAAATAATGCTTGCCATGGACCAGAAGACCTCACTTGTCATCAAAAATGCGCACCGTGTCGAGGAGGTGCGCACGCCCGTGGAATCCCGCGCCGTGCTCCCGCTGCGAACAGCACTGGTGTGCCGTCTGGTTCGGCGTGACTTCCACTTGCTGACCACCAAGATGCTGGCCTGCGCGCGTCAGCGCGGCTACCTGGGCGTCGTGCGTCGTGACCTCGATCAGCTCGAGACGGAGGTCGATCTGCTGGAGATTCGCTGCCATGCGATCCATCCGACCACGACGCCGGTGATCTACGCGGAGGTCGAAGTGCGTCTGGTATCGACGGATGGAGCACGGTTGTTTCGGTTGATGCGTCGCTTTGACGAGGCCTATGGGTGTCTCTATGTGGCGCGATACGCGGGGCGCATCGATCGCGACCAGCAACTGGCGGTCTTGCCGCCGGTACTGATGGCGTATGCCGCGGTCAAGTGCAGTGCGCTGCGGCTTCAGCGCAAGACGGCGCAGGAACTGGCCGACGAACACGGCATCGGCTAAGGGACCGGGGCAGGCCGATCCGAAGTCTCGTATTTCCCTTCCGGCGCGCGCGCAATTCCCGTTTCCGCGATGAACAGGCTGGGCCGGCGCTTGCCGGCGGCGCTGATCCACAGCTGCTCGCGCGCCCGCGTCATGGCAACATACATCAGGCGCCGCTCCTCTTCCAGGGCGCCATGCTTGGATGGCCATGCCTCCTCCTCGGCGCCAAGGATCCAGACCCGGTCAAACTCCAGGCCCTTGGCGCTATGTGCCGTCATCAGGGCAACCCGGACGGTGCCGGGCACCGTTTCGTCCTTCTTTTTCTTCTGGCGGGCCAGGCGCAGTTCGTCGAGCCGCGCCCTTGGGCTCTTGCCCGCCGGGCGGTAGATCGCCGCCGCGACCTCCAGCATGCGCTTGGTCCGGTCGTCCTTCGCATGAAGCATCAGCCACTCCTGAATGCCGAGCAGCATCAGGTGGTACAAGCCCGCCATGTTCAAGTTGGCCCAGGCCTGGTGGCGCTTGGCAAAGTCCTTCCAGGTGGCGATGGCGTCAGATGAGAGCGTGGTGGTCTCGAAGTCCTGCTTCGCCCCGATCCGGATGGCATTGCCAAACAGCTGGTGTATCTGTACGAGGTTGTCCTCGGACAGACCCGCCCAGCCGAGCACCTGGTCCACTGCCCGGGCGCTTTGCGTGCCCACGGCATCGATGACCGCACCGAAAAGGGCCACCTCCGGTTTGTCCAGCACGGACTCGCCATCGGCGCGCCGGTAGGGAAGTTGTCGGGCCACCAGCCTGGCCTCGATCAGGTCCAGCCGGCGGTTGGCGCGGGTGAGCACCGCAAAGGAGGCGCCGTCCGACGCGGCGGCCGCGATGGCGTCGACGCAGGCTTCGGCTTCCAGCTCGAAGTCGCTGAACCGCTCCCATTCGACGTGGCCACCCGGTCCCTTGGCCGCCCGCAGCAGCTTGGGGATACGGCCGAGGTTGGCCTGCACCATCTTGCCTGCGGACGACAGGATCTCGTCCCGGCAGCGGTAGTTCATGCCGAGTAGAATGGTGTTGGCATGAAACTCCTTGGTGAACATCTGCATGCACTCATAGCCGAGCGCGCGCCGGAAGGCATAGATCGACTGGTCGTCATCGCCCACCGCCGTAATCTGGCTGCCGGCGGCGCCATGGTGCGCGCTCCAGCGATATTGCACCAGGTCGGTATCCTGGAACTCGTCGATCAGCAGGTAGTCGACCGGCAGCGGTGTCATGGCGCCAGAGAAGAGGGCTTCGTTGGTCTTCAGGAGAATGTCCTGGAAGTCCACCTGACCGTTGCGCCGCAGGATGCGCTGATAGGTCTCCAGCAGCTCCAGTTGCGCGTCCGCGAGGCCGTGGCCCTTGCCGGCCGCCTTCGCGTCCTCGATCAGGCGGGTTGCCTCATCCAGTTCGATCTCAAGGCCGGCTTGGGCCATGGCGCGTCGCAGATACCCGCGCCGCTCGCCCTCGCGCACGATGTCCCACGGGCGATCACCATAGGGCGAACGCATGTTGGCAAGGATGCCGCTGCCGAAGCCGTTGCGGCCCTTGGGGAAGCTCATCAGGAGATCAATGGAGTGGAAGGTGCCGACCAGCAGGCGCGGCTTGGCGGCTTCGCCGGCGATGGCCACGATGCGCTCGCGCAGCTCCAGCGCGGCGTCACGGGTAAAAGTGACGGCCGTGACGGTTGACGCGCCGTCCGACAGCAAAAAGGCCGCTTTCGAGGCCAGGGTCTTGGTCTTGCCGGAGCCCGGGCAGGCCACGGCAAGACAGTAGGTGCGGCAGCGCGCCGTCTCGAGCTGCTCGGGATTCAAGTCCGCAAGCAGGCGTTCGTCACTGGGCATCAGAGGGCATCGGCATCGGTGGCGCTGGAGAACGACCCCTTTGCCAAACTCTCCTGCAGGCTGCTCACCGCTTCCACGATGGCGGCGTCGCCCTTGGCGCTGTCGTTGACACGGCTGGTACCGCGACCGGGGCGCCCTTGCGCATTGCGTGCCCGCGAGGTCTGCATGCCGATGTTGGCTCGCGCGGCAAAGCGAAAGATTGGGCGGATCTTCTGCTTCGTCTGGTAGCGCATCTGGTCGACCTCGCTCGCGTCGATCTTGCCGTTCCACTCCAGGTTGACCATCAGGGCCAGCAGCTGGTCGTACAGGGTGAAGACACGCTGCAGCGCCAGGCCTTCGCGGGAGCGGATCTGGATCGTTTCCTCGTACGCTGGGCCCGTGTAGCTGACGGCAATCGCGCCCTCGGCATAGGCGTCGCGGTCGACGAGCGCCTGCGTGGCCTCCAGGTTCCGGCGTACCTCGGTGTCGACGGCGCTGATGAGCGCCTGGAGTTGCTCGCGCAGCTTGGCGGCCCGTTGCTCGCCAATGATCGCATCGCCGCGCCGGCGCATGAGCTCGGCGCCCTTGTCGATGAGGTAGAAAAAACGGGTGAACGACGAGGCGACCACCTGGTCATTGAGCATGACGTGCTGCTGCACCGATGGGATCCCGGCGATCTTGCGCTTGAGTTCCTGCTTGCCGCGCTCACGCTGCGCGCTGGCGCGGCGAATCAGGTCGTTGGCAAGTGCCTGCTCGGCAGCGCTGTCAGCCGCTACGGAGACCGAGTTGCCGGCGGCGGCCTCCGCGGCCTCGGCCGCCAGCGCGACGCGCGACTCTTCGGCGGCCTCCAGCAGTTCATCGTGCTCCGCGCCTGGGCCGCTGCCGAGCTCGTCGTGGATGCTGTCCATGGCGTTGAGGGGCATCGTGGTTCCTTGTTTAGATGAATGCCTCTCAATCGTGCGCGAAGGGCGGGAATCGGTGCGGGCGAGAGCGCGGCTAAAACGCGCGCGATTCGCGACCAAGAGGCTGTGGCGGTCCTCGTGACAGCCTGAATTTGCCCGCAGTGGGCAATTTTCGCGCGCGTAATCCTTTGATTTCTAAATACGTCGTGAGGCGAAGCGGCCAGTTCTGTGCCCGAAAATAGCCAGGAAAGCGCTCCGACACGCTATGCCGCGAGGCGTCCAGGCGCCGCAGAAACTGGCTGGAAATTTAGATCTATTAGCGCTGATGTTGGTGCAGGCTTTTGCCGAAAATGCGTAGCATGAGCAAAAAAATCATAAGTGATGACATTGCCAGCCTGTTGCTCGGCAGCTGTCTCTCCCTGCCGCCAGCTAGCGGCCTAGGCTATATCATCCTGCCGCTCGCGACCGACAGCCAAACCGCAGCCGTACGCTATGCCCGAGCCGTCTGCTTGTACTTCGGTGCCGCGTGGTGCGTCGCGGCGTCAGCTTACGCGTCCGGGGCGTCTTTGTGGCTCGCTCTGGCGGTGCAGTGCCTATACGCAGCGCTGATGGCGGCGCCGGCGCTGCTGCCGGGTCCGCAGTGGCTGCGCGGCGTGATGCTGCTTGTGCTGCCGTCGCTGCCGCCATTCGCGTATTGGCTCCCATTGCCGCCGCTCGCAGGAGCGGGCTGGCTCTTCCCAGGAATGGGGTACGCCGGCGTCGCCGTGTACGTTGGGATGGCGCTTGCCATTGTAGGCTGCCGCAATGCTGGCGGAAAAGCGCCGCAAGCGATGATGGCACTGCTGATAGTGGCTACCGTGCTCGCAGCGGGGTTAAACCTGCATGCCTATTGGCATCCCCCTCGTGGCGTTGCCGGTTGGCAGGGGCTGCAGTTCCGGTCGGCAGCGCCCGTGCCGCAAACCTTCGAGGACGCTGCACAGGCCATGATCGGGCTTGCCGATGTCGTGCGCGGCTCGTCGATGCCGGTGATCGTGGCTCCGGAAAACTGGCTCGGCACCTTGCCGCTGGCCGCGATGCGAAGTCTTCGGGCGGCCTTGCAGCCCGGTCAACATCTGCTGGTCGGGGGTATCCATATGCACGATGGAACGTTACGCAAAGGCGTCTGGCACCTCCCGGAAGGCACCTTCACCCCGGCCATCGCGCCTATCCCGTTCATTGAACCGTACCCGGCGGACTATGCGAGGACCGGCAGCGCGATCGACGTCGCGGGCGAGCCCGCGAGCTTACTGGTCTGCTTCGAAGCCAGCACGTCGCTGCCGCTCTATCACCTGCACTATGGCACGCCCGTGATTCTGGTCGCGAACGGATGGTGGGACACCCTTGGCGCATTATCCATTCAACGCTCGGTGGCCAGATCCTGGGCGCGTCTTTTCGCCAGTCCGCTTCTGACTAGCGAGGCACGGCCTTGAGCGGGACCGGCATCGAAACCGGCGGTGTTTAGCGTAGATCTTGCCCAACACGATTGGCATGTTTTGGCGTTCAATACCTCCATGCAATCTGAACTCAGCCCCAATCTTACTGCCCTCATCGGCGCGCAAACCGTGGCGCGGGCACCGACCGCCTGGCCTATTGAGATGGGGCAGCCGTCGCCGATGGAAGTTCCGCGCGCACGCCAACGACATCGTGCGAGGCGCAAGCTGGAGCAGCCCCATGTGCAATGGGTCGCAGGTGCGGTGGCGTGGTGGCTTCGCTATCGCAAACAGATTGGACTGTGGGCGCTGCTTGTCTCTCCCGTCCTTGCGGGCGTCGTCGGGCAGCAATATATTCAGCATCGGCAGCAGCGGGGCAAGCCACCGGTGGTGCAATCGGCGCCGGTAGTTGAAGCATCCCCTGTCAACGCAGTGTCGCCGGTGCCTGTATCGGTATCAGAGACGCCTTCCGAGGCGAGCCATTCCGCGACAGGCACCGTGGCCGCCGCGGCCCAGTCTGCTCCGCAGACTGGGGATGCCGACCGCGCAGCCGCACAACCATCTGCAGCACCACCGAGTGCTACGCCTGCCGACGAACCAGCTCGGCTACCGAAGGCCTCCCATGTCGCCGCCGCGCCAGCGCAGTCGGTGACCCTGCCGCCGGCGATCAAGTCGACTGCTGACGTACCGTTGCCGCTACCCGCGCCACTTCCGAGCGCGACCCTAACACGCCCGACACAGAAGGCGCTCACTGCCGGAGAAGCTGCCGGTGTCAAGGTCACCTTGAAGGGCGCGCTTCCGGCCAACCCGCCGATGGCGCCAACGATCACAGAAACCGCACCCATCGCCCAGTCGGAGAAAGTGGTCGGAACCGTCACCGAGACCGCCCGCTAGTCCAGCCACCATCCTCTCAGCCGCGCCTATGAACAACGTTAATCCCCTCCCGCAATTGGCCGCTGCGCCGGCCGTGCAGCTCGCGCCGAGTACCCCGCAGTTCGAACCTGCCGCACGCGAACCCGTGTCGCACGGCTATCGGATCGAGGGCAAGGAACTGGTGATCGACCACCAGGCCGAAGACATTCGTCATGTCCTACAGGGCCAATGCGCGATCCAGGGCGCCATCGAGATCCTGGCGGGCGGGCTCTATTTTGCGGGCAGTCTGCCAAAGGGAACCATCAACATCCCGAACGGCACGCTGATCTTGGCGGAGGGTGCGGAGATCAGCGCAGAAATCTCGGTCAAGCGACTCTTCAACCTGGGTGCGATCCAGGCTTCGACCGTGACCGCGGCAGACCTGCTCGTCAACTGGGGAAGGATTGACGCGAAGGAAGTCGCAACCGTGTCGCTACGCAATGGCGGAACGCTGGTTGCCGAGCATATTCGCTACGGCGACATGGACTCCAGTGGCGTGCTGCAGGGCAACCTTGCTCGGACCTCCTGATTGCATGTTTGGCGATCTGCCTCCACCAATGCGTCGGCGCTGGGCATTGGGCCGCCTCACGGGCCTGCTGCTTGTCGTTTGGGCTAGCCGTGAAGTGGTGGACTGGGCGGCGCTCTGGGTGCTGGTGCGCGAACACGTCAGCCGGCTGTAGCAGGACATTGCAAAAGACCTGGCGGATCTCGCCACTGCACGGGTCCATTCTCATTACGGCGAAGGCTGTGGTCAACAAACAGAACGACGGGGCACGAACCAAACGAAGCAGTCAGACTAGCGAGGAGAGGCCGTGAAGCCGATGATTACTCTCGAGTACATGGGGGATGTGACCGACAATATGCGGGACGCGCGCACAACTCTGAGCGCGTTGAAGCGGCTTGACCCGCCAGCCTATGAGAAATTGCGGGAAGAGGGCGTATTCTCAGATATTGAAGCCCTCCTAGGCAAGGTCATGAAGGTGCGTGGCTTCGTCCATGCAAAGACCTATAGGCCCGGGTGAGCAACATTCACCGATTCTGCCTGATCGGGCCGCACGGCGTTGGCAAGAGCACGATCGGGCGGATGCTGGCCGACCATGGATTTTGGCACCTTAGCATGGGGACCCTGCGGCGCCTTGCGCGGAAGGGGATGCTGCCGAGCGACATTCCAATCCGGTTACTCCTGACGCTGCGAGACGCTGACCCGGGCCGCCCATTGCCCGACCTGGTGGCGGCAGGGGTTATCGAATTGGCGCAAACTCGGGAGCGAGTCGTGATCGACGGCCTTCCGTCCAGCCCGTCGCATCTGGCATTGCTGGACCCGAGCTGGCGGATTATCAGTGTCACCGCGCCAGACGAATTGCGCCTGGATCGGCTCAAGACGAGGGCGGGGCAATCCGCGCGCGCGTGGGTGGCTGGCGGCGCATCGGCACGTGATTTCGAACTGCCGAGCGTCATCGAAGCCGCGGGCGCGCGAATCGAGAGATTTGACAACAGCGCTGGCCTCGATGCATGCCGGGACAGGGTATGGCGTTTAGGAGCCAATCGACGGCAATGAGCGATCAGCAGGGCGCTCCGCCGGAGCATGTTGTCTCCGGCGTCAAGTCGTTTAGTCTCATGCGCACAAGCGATGGCCGGGATTTTGGAATCCGGATGCGCATTGCGGGCAGACAAAAGCGGCCTCGTGTGCCGGAGCCAGGATCTCCAGGCCGCAGGATCGGCAAGGTAGTGGGGCGATAGCCTCGCCTACGCCTGGTGCGCTCAACGCGCCGAAATTACCAGACCGCTTCACCAAGTAGAATCCTCGCTCGGGATCAATCAGTCTCTCCGACTGCTGCCGCTTGCTGGTATCGGCGGTCCCGTAGATATTCCAGTAGACGTCATACGCTGCGATGAACGCTTGCTGTGTTGAGTAACCGGACTGGACGCAGAGAGAGTAGAGCTTCAGGAGTAGGCTAGCCTGGAGCCGGCGAGCGGGCCGCTCCAAGTACCACTCGAGCGAGTGAGGCGTCTGGCCTGGCGGTGAGATGGTGCCATGAGTTTCCTTATAGATCGCACGCGCGTCTGTCGGGCGAATCCCCGTGGCGGCTGCGATCGTGACTGCTCGTGCTCCCATTAAGCACAGCATCCGCGCTTGCTGAATTCTCATGCGGCTAACTGGTGTCTCTTTCATCGGTCTGCGCGGGAAACTACGGCCTTCAGGCCGGCAAGGGATAGCGCGCGACGCGTAGCGTCGCCCCTGTCCCGCTCTCCTTTGTAGAGTGCGCTACGAGTTGTTGAACGGGCGACTCAACTGCCTCGCCCTTTTGCGCGGGGCAGTTGAGCCAGCCCGCTCAGAAAACAATGTGTGATCCCGGTGGAGCCGGTTTCGCCAGCAATCAGCGCCCTGGTCAATTCCACTGTGGCGAACCGGTACTCCCAAAGTCGGAAGCCACCGCTGCATAGGGTTTCTAGCTGCACTGGCTTTGCCTTTGCGAGTATCGCCAGTGTCGCTCCCGGTACACAGACTATCGCAGGCGAGATACTCGACTCAACATTGGCGGCAGCCAACAGGGCGGCCATCAGCGCCGTATTGGTCTTCCGGATCTCTGTGCGAACTAATTGGGAGAGCGTGATTGCGGGAGGGTGATTCCGACCGGTAAGGAGTTCGTTTGCCAATTCTGGGCTCGAAAACCGAAAGCTCCAAAGCGGAAATCCGACAGCGCTCATGGCCGCCAGTTGACCTGGTCCTGACTTCGAAAGGAGTTCAAGCGTCTCCCTTGGAACCCCGGTGACCTCGCGCGCCAATCCCTCTCCTGCGTCAGCGGCGGTGACTAGAGCGGCCGTCATCGCCTTGTTAACTTTCACTATCTCCGCGCGGATCAACTGGGACGTCGCAATGTTGGCAAAGCCATCAGGGATGGACTTCAAGACGGTTGTCCCTTGCTGCAATATTGCTGAATTGTCGTCGTTAGACCCAGTAGGTAGGACCCCATTTGGAGCACGGTGAGCCGGGCTTGTTCACTGAAAAAGCTATGCTTGAGTAACAACGTTGCCGAGAGCTTCTCACAGAATCCTTGGAGGTCGGATTGCAGTTGAAGGACATCGCCGTCAATCTCTTGCGTTTGCGTAAGAAGAACTCGCTCCGCTTCGGCATCGGCCAGCTTTCGCGCCGTGGCCTCGAGTTGCTGGGTGACCCGGTCAAGTTCCCTATTGCGGTCGGCAATCGCGTCTTCCATGCTCCGGAAGGTGTCTGGAACCTTCTCCACTACAACGACTTTTTCAACGACGTGACCTTGCTCAAGCTCCGCCCGTAGCCGCTCGAGTTCCGTCTCGTGCTCACAGATGTCGCGAGACAAAGTTTCGATGCGACTCAGGCGTTCAGTCGCGACATTTGAAGTTTCCAGCTCTGCCAACCGACTTTCGTTCCTCTGCTTTTCCAACTGCGCGATATGACCATCCTTTTCGGAAAGTTGCCTTCCATATGATTCTATCTGCTCTTTTGCGCCATCGAGGCGTTCTTCAAGATTGTGCCGGGCGTTTATCAAGTCCTTCACGAGCGTCTCGTTGGTCGCCTCGCCGCGCATGGCGCGCTCTCTCACCTCGTTCAGCACATCTTCGTCTGCCCCGTACAAGAGTTGCAGGGCCCGGGCGGTAGTGTTGGTTAGCAACCTTCGTGGATCTTCCATACCCTTGATCATCGTACGGGCAGACGCTCCGGTCCTCAGATATCGATAGAGCGATCCTCTGGAGATTTGGAGTGTGACTCTGGCGAGTTCAGTAAATTCGTGATCCTCCATTTCGTCCTTCAGCTCCAGGAGAAGCAAGCACATTCTATTCAATTCGTCGGCGGCACGGTCCCGCGTGTTGATGATTTCTCGGACAAGAGAATAGATTCTCATCCTTTTATCGGGAGAAAGATCTAGTTCCGCTGGAAGCTCAAATCGAACATCATTTTTCATGATTTAAATCCTACGTCTGTGTCTGGTTGTCACCTGGCTATGGTCAACTATGTTTGAAGCGAAGTAACTTTCGAATGCTAGCGAATTTCAAACGGTTTACGAAGATCTCCCCACCACTGTGGGGAAAAACGGCCTAGTCGCTAAGCGATTCCACTGAGCGAGGAATAAGTCGTTTTGCCTCGTTATCGAGTGCGTTAATTTGATTGTTAATTACGGCCAATTGTGTGCTCGAAATTGGCCGTAATTTGTAGAAAATCGGCCAATATAGGGCACAAAATTGGCCGTGATGATTTTTTTATTATTTTAGATCAATGACTTTCGATGCTATTTCTTGCCCACTGCGGGCAAAATCCGTCGGATTTCCATCGATGCTGGTCGCTCATTACCTGGCAAGCTCGAGTGCAGTTCGACTGCGAGTCGCGGTCGATTTCGTGTGCCTATCGTCGTGACCACATGCCAAAATCGAGTCAGGATTGGGGGCATGGAACTCTCAATACAAGCCCCCGAAGCGCTCCTGGCCACCCTCGACGCGGAGCTTCTGGAAACGCTGCACTCCGCCTCGGGCTTCAGCCGTGCGCTGTTCGACAGCCACATTCAGCCCCTACTGGATCGCCTAGCCGAGTGCGTGCAGTCGCTTCCTTTATCTCGCGATGCATACAGCGAGCGGGGCGGTGCGCTGCGCTTCGGCGTGATCAGCGGCCTGATGGCGTTTCGGCTGGCCGACATCGCCATCTTCGTACCCGGCCACACCGCGGAGACGCGGCGGGTGCTCGATCCGCAGTACCGCTACAGCGGATTCGCGGCGGCGCTGGCTTCCGTGCCCGCCATTCTCGAGGCGGTCATGATCGTGACGGTGGCTGGCCAGCGGTGGTCGCCGATGAGCCAGGTATCGCTGACGCAGGCGCTGGTGGACGCCGAGGTGCGCGAATACACCGTCAACTGGAATCCGTCGGCACGGGCCCCCTCGCGCATGGTTGCTGCGCTGGTCGCCGGCCGGTTCTTCGTGCCGGGTCTGTGGGCGGATTTCGAGGAATCGGTCATCGCGGCGCTCGCCGATGCGATCCTGCCGGTCCGTGGGGTGATCGCGGTGGAGACGCCGTTGTGCCGCGTGGTGCGTGTGGCGCAGGACAAGGCGTTCGAGATCAACGCCAAGGAGACGGCGAAACGCATCGATGCGCTTGGCGGGCGGCGCCTATCCCTGCGCGACATCCTTGCGCTACCGGAAGTCCCCGCGGCGCCGGCTTCTCCGCCTGCGGCGACATCCCCCCCTGCCGTCAGTGCGGCACCTTCGGCAGTGCAGACTTCGGAGCCCGTCGCCGAGACGCAGATCGCCGCTGCCGGGACCTCGACGTTGAGTCCGGAGGTCACCGAGCTGATGAAGGCCATCAGCGTCGATAAGGACGTGGCGCGGATCCGCGCGGATTGTGCCCAGAAGGAGACGGGGTTCTTCTTCCCGAAGAGGGCGCTCATGATGCGATACGGGATGTCGCAGGATAAGGCCATCAAGCTGTTCGTGGATGCCGGATTGGTCCGGGACCAGACCGCCACGCACCTGGTCATGGTGCCGGCGTTCGGCACCATGGTGTTTGGCGAAAAGGCGGCCTGATGCGAACCTATCGCGACATGTTCCGCCCGAACTACGATGTGGCGACCGCGGGCGTCTGGGCGGGATCGGCGATGTTCCTGACGGCCGCGCAACCGCCACTCTGGTGGGTTGGGGCGTCCTTCGGTCTGGCACTCGGCGCGCGGCGGACGAAGGATGCGCTCGATCTGTATAGATTCCGCATCTCGCTGTCGGTGCTGCGCGCGGAGAAGCTGCCCGCACGTGAGGTTATCACGCGCTCTCGGGCACAGCGCGTGCCGCGCGATTCACATTCCGGGGAGCAGGGCGCCTTTTGGCTAGGTAGCGGCTTCCTGTGGAGGCAACGCCACGCGGAGATCGCGCGCGAGATTCTGAGCCGCAATCCCGAGGAGATCTGCACGTTGCCCATGTGGTTGCCGCAGAGTGTGGTCCGCCATATCACCCCGCCGAACGCCGTGCTGTTGCGGGAAGACGCGATCGGGGTGCCATGGATCCACGGCATGGAGCCCACCGAGATCCCCGTGCGGCTGCCGCTGGATTCCCTGCCGGGCCATACCCTGATCGTGGGGACCACGCGGGCCGGAAAGACCCGCCTCTACGAACTGATCTCGACCCAGATCATTGACCTGCCGGCGAGCACGCTGTTCGTGCTGGATCCGAAAGGCGACCAGGATTGGGAGCGGCGGTTGCGATCCGAGTGCAAGCGGATGGGGCGCAAGTTCCTGTACTTTCACCCGGCGCACCCATCGAAGTCGTTTCGCATCAATCTGCTGGCCAACTGGGGAGACATCAGCGAGGCGGCTACGCGCATCACCAACCTCATCGACGCCCAGGAAACGTTCCGTTCTTTTGCCTGGAAAACGTTGTATCGGGTCATGTCCGGCATGGTGGCCTGTGGGGTGCGCCCGAACATCAAGAAGGTGAAACGCTACGTCCAGATGGGCGTCGAACCGCTGCTCGAGCAGTTGCTGACGCAGCGCTTCTTTGCCGCAGAGGGGCCCTCGTGGGACCGAGATATGAATCAGGGAGGCGCGGGGAAGCCGGTTAGCCGCCTGGAACTCATGATCCAGAAGTACGTCCTTGACGCGAGCAATGTCGACGAATCGATCGACGGCCTGATCGCCATGGTGAAGCACTCGAAGGAGCACTACTCGAAGATGATCCAGGTCTTGGAGCCGGTCCTCGAGATGCTCGGCTCCGGCGAGCTCGGCGCGATGCTGTCGCCGGATCCTGAGGACATCACCGACCAGCGTCCGATCTACGATACCCGCAAGATGATCAACGAGCGCGCCGTGGTCTATATCGCGCTCAATTCGCTGCCGGATAACATCCGCGGCTCGGCGATCGGCAGTGCGTTCTTCGCCGATCTGGCATCGGTCGCCGGCGAAATCTACAACACCACCGGCAAGACCGACGTGTACATCATGGCCGATGAGTCCGCGGAACTGACCAATGATCAGGCCATCCAGATCCTGAACAAGGGCGGCGGGGCCGGCTTCAAGACCTTCATGGCGACGCAGACGGAGGCGGACTTCATCGTCCGGCTGGGCTCGAAGGAGAAGGCCCGTCAGATGCTGGGGAACCTCAACAATCTCATTTGCCTGCGTGTCAAGGACTACGAGACGGCGAAATGGATCTCCGAGAGCTTTGGCCAGACCATTGCACGCAAACAGACAACGTCCTATTCCAACACGTCCGAAAGCTCCACCGCGTTCACAGAGTTCAGGGGTAGCACCGGCCGGGCCATGGAGGAGAAGGAAGCGCCGTTTGTCTCGCCGGACCTGTTGACCAGACTGCCCGGTCTCCATTACTTTGCATTTCTTGGCGGCAGCACGTTGTACAAGGGCCGCCTGCCATTGATGGCGGACTAAATACAAAGAAGAAAAGAAATGGAAAGACACGAATACACGCCGCTGGTCCCAACGGGCTAAGCCAGACCGAGGCCATCGAGCGTTCCGCCCGCCAGTTCCTGGCGCCGGCGACTGCGGCAATGCTGCTCAGGAAATACCAGGACCGTAGTTACTAGTCAGGCAGGTGCCGCCCCAATGATCCTCTTTGCCGAAAAAAGTGAGTTCAGCCAGCACATCCTGTTCTGGTGGCTGCTGGCGCCGCTGATTGCGCTGCTCATCCTGCCTGGCGTAATGTCCCCCGTGGCGTTCCAGATCGAGCCGGCCGAAGTGCTCTTCCTCTCCCACTGGGGCGGCCAGGACCGAGAGGTGACGATGAGGGCGGACGCCAAGTTCGACCGTTGGTTTGTCGCGCCGGGCTGGGTGGACCGCAGCGTCGCGCTCACGCGGCCGCAGCGCATGGGCGGCCCATCGCTCGCGGGCGGCGTGTCGTCGTTCCCGGCGGGGACCGGCAACTGGTTGCGGGACTGGGTGGCCGGTTTCTGGATGCTGGTGTATCGCGTCCTCTGGCGCGTGCTGGCGCTGGGTCCGCTCTACCTTACCGCCGCCATCGGCTTCGCCTTGCCCGCCTTCGTGGACGGCATTGGTTCGCGGCTCAAGAAGCGCTATGACTTCGGCCAGCACAATCCGATCTTCTTCTACTCCAGCATGCACTTGGTCCTGCTGGCGGTCGGACTGGCCATGTTCGTGCCAATCACTCCCTTGACCTTGACGCCGACGGTGCTCGGCGGCTTCTTCCTGGCGACCGCCGCGGCGATCTGGGTCATGGCCGCCAACCTGCAGACGGGCGCTTAATGCCCGAATCCCGCACATTTCAGTGCACCTTTCGCCGGCAAAATCCCCAGCCGGCGCGGGATCATGTTCGCATGATCCAAGCCAACATCATCGCCGACGCGATCTCCCGTAGCCTGAAGCCGCTGCTTCCATTTTTCTGGGACGAAGCAGTCACCGAGATCATGGTCAATCCCGGCGGCATCGTCTTCATCGAGCACGACGGCAAGATTGTGAACACCGGGCTCAAGTTGCCCGAGTACGAGATCCAGATCGCGATCCAGGCCATTGCCAAACAGGTACGCAAGGATGCGATGGCGTCCTCCGCCGACGCCATCGTGGATGCCACGGTTGACGGCATGCGCTTTGCCGGCGCGCTCGCGCCCACCTCTCCCGACGGCTCAACGTTCTCGATCCGCAAGCACTTGCCTCCGGAGAAGCGCCCCACGCTGGAGAAATTGGTCGCCCGCGAGATGCTGACGAAGGCACGGGCGGACAAGGTCATTGACCTATTCATCCACCAAGGCCGCAACGTGTTGGTGGCTGGCGGCACGTCCTCGGGCAAGACCACCCTGGCCAATGCCTTTCTCGGCAAGGTGCCGCTGCATGAGCGGGTGATCACCATCGAGGACGCGCGCGAGCTCAACATCACCGGACCCAATCACGTGCCCTTGGTCGCCAATCCGCAGGCCGGGCTGACCGCGCGCCTGCTGGTCAAGCTGGCGATGCGCTTTCGGCCCGACCGCCTGATCCTGGGCGAGACGCGCGGGGACGACACCTACGACCTGATCCGCGCGATGAACAGCGGCCATGACGGCACCCTGACGACCGTGCACGCGAACGGCCCCGAGGAAGCCCTCGACGCGATCGAGATCCTGTTCCAGCAGTCGCTGCCGCCGGGCGCGCAGTTCGACGCCATGACAACGCGTCGCTATCTCGCCAAAACCATTCACTTGGTGGTGTACGCCAGGAAACGCCCCCGGGTCCTACCGAATCACGAAGTCGGCATCGAGCGCCGCGTGGAACAAATCTGTCTTGTCAAAGGATTGAATGAACATGGTCAGTACATTCTGGAAGAAGTTTAGGCACACGCCGCAACAGATCGTCGTCCTGACGGTCCTAGGCATCTTCTCGGCGTCGGCGGTCGCGCAGTCGTCCTCCGGCGGCATGCAGGCGTTCTGCTTCATCATCAACTACTTCAAGCAGATCGTGGGCGCCATTGCAGTCCTGTCCATCATGATCTGGGTGATTGGCTATTTCAACAAACAGGCTCAACTCTCGGAGCTGGGCCAGTACATCTTCCTGGGCTGCGTGATCGCGGCCTCCGCCTACGTGTTTGTTACGGCAACCGGTCTGATCCCACCAGCCTGCTCAGTCTGATGCGCGAATCCGTCACCTATCTCGCCTTGCAGCGGCCCATGTTGTCCGCTGGCATTGGCATGAAGGCGGTCGCCCTGATCTGGCCAGGGACCGCCCTGGTGTGCCTCCTGGCGATGTCGCCGCTGCCATTGGCCGTGGGGCTGGCGGCCCATGTCGTGCTGCGCTGGGCGTACAAGAAGGACCCTCAAGTCATTGCGATCTATCTCAAGTATGCCGAGACCGCGGATCACTACCAGCCCTACGTACGAGAGCGGTGCAAGGGCGCACAGCGACCAATAGGCTATGGGCGGGGCGTGCGATGCTAGAGATCGCCCACAAGACGGCGGAAGCCGAGCACCCGCAGCAGGAGATTCTGCCGTGGCTCGACTTCGTCACGCCGGAATTGCTGCTGTGCAAGGATGGTTCGCTGCTCGCCGCCTACGCCTACGAGGGGCTGGACCCGGACAACCTCGATGACGATCTGGTCGACCAGGCCGTCACGCAGCTGCAACGTGCCCTCGGCCAGTTTGATTCGCGACTGACGGGCTGGTGGATCGTCGACAAGCGCAAGGACTATGCGTACCCGGAAGGGGATTTCGACAACGCCACGTCGGCCCAACTAGATAGTGTGATCGGTGACGCCTTCCGCGCCGGCATCTCCTACCGCTTCCGGCACTGGTTCTTCCTGCTCTATACCGGGCAACAGGGTGTGGAGGGGTACCTCGACAGCGTGACGCGGCTGGTGAACGAGGAGGGCAGGAGCCTGCCGGTTGCGCTCCTGCGTGGCGCGCTCGGTACCGTTTCGGCCAGTACCGCCGTGCTGCGGGATCGCGATCGTCTGCTGCAGGCCGTCGGGGAGTTCGAGCGGTTGCTGGGGATGTTCGATACGACGATTTCCTCGATGCGCTTCGAGCGGCTGGACCGCAGGTCGTTTACTGACGCCCTGTACCACCTCGCCAATCCGGCGACGCGCCTGCCGCCTCCGGCCAAGCCGCCCGGCGTGCTGCTCGATGGCTGGCTGCCGAGCGGGTATATCACCACAGGTAAGCAGGCCATGGCTTTCCAGAGCGAAGGGGATGTCAGGTACTGTGGCGTCATCGGTATTATGGAGTGGCCGTCGACGACCTCGCCGCTGCTGCTCGAAGCGCTGATGGGTTCGGATGTGGAGATGACGATCTGCCACATCATTCGCTTTCTCGGCAAGGACCATGCGAAGCGGGAGCTGACCGGGGCGGCGAATTACTACCGGATGACCTTGTTTTCGCCGTTCAACTATGTCGCGCAGAAGATGGCGGACGCCGAGCCGGAGCCCGACAGCGGCAAGCAGGACCTGCACGACGAGTGCAAGGAGGCCATGCGGCGCCTGTCTGGAGAAGGGCTCGGGTTCGCCTACCATAACCTCTCCGTCGCGGTCTACGCGGATTCGGAAGACGAGCTGGCAGCGGGCTGCCAGCTGGTGCACGGACGCCTGGCGGACGTCGAGTTCAAATCCGTGCGCGAGCGGCAGAATCTGGGCCTGTCGTGGGAAGCCATGCTGCCCGGGCAGTGGGCGCGCCAATCCCGCTATCACCTGATCAGCCTGGAGAACGTCGCGGACGCCTCGCCCATCTTCACGATGGACGAAGGCACCCGCGAGCACGCGTATTTTGCCGAGGTGCTGAAGCGGCCGGTGTCGGCGCTGACGCTGCTGATCGACGGCTACGGCGGGCGCTACTATTTCGTGCCGCACGTCGGCCAGGTCGGGCACGCCGTGCTCATTGCTCCCACACGTAGTGGCAAGACCACCTTCGTGTCGCTGTGCCTGAGCCAGTTCCGGCGCTACTACGACCCGGAGTGGGGCGACTCGAACGTCTTCATCTTCGACCGGGACTACTCCTGCTGCATCATCACGGAGCTGCACGACGGCCAGCACATCGATATGAAGCACGGGCAGATGCGGATGAATCCGCTGGCCGTGCTGCGGGATGGCTCCCCCGATGGCCTGGTGTGGGTACGGGAATGGGTCATCCAGCGCCTGCTGGAGGGCGGCTACCGGTGCGATGCGGACGATCGCGAGTCGATCGATTCGGCCCTCAGCAATCTGGCGCGGTCCACGCAGGTCATCCGGTTGTCGACGCTGGCGATTCAGCTGCCCACGCACCTCGGCAAGGAGCTGGGCGAGTGGCTGGAGGGCCGGCCCTACGGCATGTTCGACTCGTCGACGGATGATTTCTCGCTGTCCAGTTGGACCTGCACCGAGATGAAGGACCTGATGGCGGTGGACCGCCTGGCGCGGGCCTTCATTGACTATGCGTTCCGCAAGATCTACGAGAAGCTCGATGGCCGGCCGACGTTCATCTATATCGAGGAAGCCTCCTTTCTGGTCAACCACCCGGCCTTCGCGCCCCGCCTGGACGATCTGCTCAAGACCCTCGGGAAGAAGAACGCCTTCGTGTGGCTGACGGTCCAGTCGCCCACGTCGATCACGACCACGGAGATGGCGGCGACGATGACAGACAACATCCTGACGAAGATCCTGCTCGCCAACAAGAGCGCGGAGGCGCATCGGGAGTCGTACATCAAGTACTTCGGGCTGACGAACGAGCAGGTGGATATCGTCAAGACCCTCATACCGAAGCGGGAGTACTTGATCGTCGCCGATGGCTTCGCGCGGGTGGCCCGCACCGCGCTGGATGCGAAGTCGCTTCCGTTCCTGCGCTCCGAAGCGCACCTGCAACGCTGCTTTGACGAACACAAGCGCAGCGGCGATCCCAACTGGAAGGCCAACTATCTCGCGGAAGTCTCAAAGCTATGATTACCCCACGTGTTGCTCAATTGCTATTTGCCGCCATGCTGATGGTGGCGCCCACGGCGAACGCCGGCGGTGCCGGTGGTGGCATCGTCTTCGATCCCACCAACTGGATCCAGACCTCCGCAACGGCGGCGTCCACGGTGAAGCAGGAGGCGATCGCCGTGGCCAATGCGGCGCGGATGGTGCAGATGGTGATCCACTCCGGCAAGATGATCCAGCTTCGCGAACTGGGGATCAGCGATCTGGCGCAGGCGGATCAGATGGTCGCACAGATCGGGCGCCTGACCAGCGCCGACGAGGCGCTGCTCCAGGCCCTGGGCAAGAAGACCGACTTCATTGGCGACGTGACGGCACTGTACGGCGCCTCTAGAAGCAACAGCTTCGGGAGCTTCGTGAGCGGGATCACGCAGCGCGCCGCGCTGGGCAATGCCAATGCCGCGAACCTGATCAACAAGCACGAGGCGCTTAATCAGGGCATCCACGCCGCGCAGCAGAAGCGCCTGAAGATTGCCAGCGAGATCGGCACGGTGCCGGGGGCCACCCAGGCGATCCAGGTGGCGACGGCCGCGCTGGACACGCTCATCGAGCAGAACCAGCTGCAGTCCGCGGCCGTCTCGGCGCAACTGGCGAGCGCCGCCAAGAAGGAGGCGGCGGAGTCCGCGCGCGAGCAGACAGCCGACCGAAGTGCGCTGGACTACGCCAACGGCATCAACCAACGGCTACAACAGCTTGGTATCAAGTAGTCCACAGCCATCAATTGACCCATGAATCCGCTCGGCGTCTTCTTTCTCCGCTTGCTTGCAGCGCTCACGTTCCTGCTGGCCGGTGCGTTCCCCGCAGCGGCCCAGGTCATCACGCAGGATAGCGGCGAGACCGGCCCATACATCGGCTATCCATTGAATGCGGGCAAGGCGCAGGCCGGCAGCGACAAGTGCGAGGCGGTCCCAGACTACTTTGCCGGCATGGAACAGATCGGCGAGAGGTTCAAGGTCCTCGATGGCTTGGAAACGAGCCTGATCATGAAGGGGAAGGCGACGGCAGACAAACTCATGGTGCCCGCCAGGGTGATTGGTGGAACACTGGCGCTCATTGCGCTGCTGTGGGGACTGATCGTTGCCATGGGCACCGAGCGGGGAACGCCGGTGACCGTGGTGATCGATGTCGTGTTGCCCGCTGCAGTCGTCGCGCTATTCCTTACCTACTACGCCCAGTTTGTAGACGGGCTGGTGAGCGCGAGCAAGTTGATCGCCTCGGCGGCCAACTCCCCCTGGGCTGCAGTATTGAATCTGGTGGGATCGATGCTGAACGCGCTGATGGGTGGCCTCACCGGCGTTGTGAAGGGATTCGCTTGCGCAAGCATCGGCCTTAACACGCTTGGCGTCATTCTCTCGAGCTTGGTGGCTATCATCTTATTGCTGACGGCGACCTACGTCATGATCAGGGCGCTGGTCGATATCATCGCCGTCATCTTTCTGGGGCCCTTCCTGGCAGCGGTGGGCGCGGCCGTCGGTCCCATCTTCATCGCCTTCGGTGCCTCCAGTTGGACCCGGCCGTGGATCAGCAGCTGGGTGGGTTTCGTGATTCAGGCGCTTCTCTTGAACTTCTTTGCCGCTCTCGTGCTGGAGCTGATGGCGGCGCCATTTGATGAATTGACCAAGACGATGCACTTTGCCGCGGTTGCCGGGAAGGGGGGGCTCACCGTGGCGCTGGACGCGCTCGGGATTCTGGGCATCTCGCTCATCGCCTCGCGGATCTTTGGGCAGATCCCGCAGATTGTGTCGGCACTCTTTCCGGGCAACCTGGGCGTCGTGACCGGAGATGGGGGGAGGGGTATGCCGAAGGCCGTGAAGGATGCAGGGAATTACACAAAGAAGAAGGCCGGAGCAGGACTTGGTGCCGTCGGGAGTGCCGCCGGGAAGCTCGCGATGAAGATTCCTGCGGTGAGAACGGCGGCGGCCGGCGCCTCGATGCTCACCAACAAGCTGCTAGGGCGTGGTGGCCGGGGCGGGTCCGGAGGCGGATCCCCCAAGGGGGGGCAAGGACTTGCCCGACCGTTCAAGCCGGTGAGCTCTACCAGCGCGCAGCGCGCCGCTTCGCGCATGGCGGCCCGTCGCGGCAAGTAGCGTCGACGTCGAACGTCGAACGTCGAACGCCGGCGTCACCCTTGAGCGCCCGCCTTGTGCGGGCGCTCTGTCTTTGGAGTTGGGCCAGTTCTACTGGCGAGAGCCGCGCGCAAGACGGCTCACCGCGAATCAGGAAGTTTTCACCATAGCATTCGAGTCGTAAAAACCGCGCGGTGCCTGAAAAAATGGGTACATGAACCCATTCCGCAAATCTCCGCGCTCCACGTCCCTGCCGGGGACCCCGCCCGAGTTCACGCCTGGCGATCCGCACGAGGCCGCGCGACGTCGCCATTACGAACTCGGAGCCGGCTCGCGCATTGAGAGAAACCGCTGGTTCCTTGTCGCGTGCATCGAAGCCGTGGCACTGATTGCAAATGGCGCGGGCACGTTCCGCCTGTTTCCACTCAAGGTGGTGGAGCCGGTGGTGATTCACCAGTCGGAATCCGGCAGGCGCGTCGTAGATACCAACCAGTCGGGCAATTGGATGCCGGACCAGCCGGCGCTTGCGTTCTCGCTGAATCAGTGGGTGGAGTGGGTGTTTGCCATCAACGGCGCCACCGTGGAGGCCAATCTGGCACGCGCAGCGGCCAAGACAGTTGGCACTGCCAGCGATCAGCTACGAGACCTGCGGCGCAAAGAGAACCCGCTGGTGCTGCTGCGGGACAACCCAAAGCTCGTGCGCGAGTACCAGAACCTGTCCGTCAACTTCCTGGAGGGCGGCAATGCCGCCTTGCTCCGGTTCCGCACGACGACGCGCCGCGCGCCAGGCGCAGTGCCCGAGTACCGCAACTATGCCATGACGATCAATTTCACCGTGATCAAGCCGACCACGCGTGAAGAGATCCTCAAGGATCCCGCCGGCGTCTATCCCACCGGCTTCAACCTCACCGACGAAGCAACCGCGACGAACAAATGAAGCGACGACTCATGACCCTTCTTCTCTGCGCCGCGATGGGTGTCTCGGCCGCGTACGCCAAGCCTAAAACGTCTCCGCCGGCAGAGGAGCGGCAGTCAATCGCCGCGTTGCCCATTGAGGTACCGGACGAAAGCCGTATCGTCATGTTCACCTACAGCCCGGACGCCGTCTTCAGGATCCTGACGACACCGGGCACCGTGACACATCTGGAACTGGAGGCCGGGGAAGGCGTCGTGGAACTGCCAGCCATCGGGGACTCGATCCAATGGCGGGTGAGCGGTGGGCCGCGCAACCTGTACATCAAGCCGCTACGGCCGAGCTTGGCGACCACGCTCACCGTGGTGACGGACAAGCGGACCTACCAGTTTGACCTGCGTTCCGGCGAGCCAGGGGCCAAGCGCTTCCAGAAGGTGAGCTTCCACTACCCGGAAGTGGAGGCCGCGCTGACGCTCAAGGAACGCGACAAGGTGGAGTCGGTCGAGACGGAGAGGGCTCGCCTGAAGTCCCAGGAACTGGGTGGGGCGCCCGATCCCACTGCCTACGACTTTGCTTATGAGTCCGAAGGGGATGCCCCCTTCAAGCCGCTCACGGTCTTTAACGATGGCAAGCAGACCTTCCTGCGGTTGCCAAGCGTGCAGGACCAGCCTGGCGTTTTTCTCTATGAAGATGACAAGCCGTCTCTGGTCAACTATGTGGTGAAGGGTGACTACATCGTCGTCGATCGTCTTGCCAAGAAGCTGTTGCTGAAGCTGGGCAAGCGCGAGGTGAGGGTCTCGCGCAAGACGTCCGGATGGCACTGGGGCAGCAACTGATGGCCACCGAGCTCAAGGATCCCTTCGTGGACCGTCCGCGCGCGACGCCGGCCCAGGCGCTGGCGGACAGCGGCCCCTCGGCAACGCTCACCAAGGGCAAGGCCAGGCGGAATCTGCATGTCGTGGCATTGATCATGCTCGCGGCGAGCGTGCTGGTATGGATGTTCTGGCCCGAGCACACGAAGCGCGTTGCGCCGGCGGAGCCGGTTGGCAAGGCGGATCTGGCACCGGCGGAGACGGCGGGCAAGCAGTTGCTGCGCGATCTCCAGGAGGACGCGAGCGCGCCGGCCGCCTCGCCGCAGGCTGGCACCGCGGCGATGCCGACGCCGATGGGGGAGGGCAATGCGGCGTCGCGCGCACTCGGTGCTCCGGAGCCTGCTCTGGATGGGCGAAGCAGTGGCGCCAGCCGCGAGGAGGAGATCTGGGGCTCGGCGATCACCGCCGGCGCGTCCGTCACGCTGAAGAAGGTTGGCGGGACGGAGGCGAGCACGCTGGGCGTGAGCGGCCGAGATCCAGGGATGGCGCCGGCGGTGCCGACCACGCTGGATACGCTCCCCGAGCGGCAGATGGCCTTGCTCTCCCAACTGGGCCAGCAGCAGCCTGCAGCCAGTTCCCGGTCGGCGGACAGTGCGTTTCTCAAGCAGGCGGCCGGCGATACGCCGAACCTGACTAACCGGCAGCAGCCGGCTCATGCGCAAGCGGCGGCCTACGAGGGGACGGTGGTGCGCAGCGTGCTGATCACCGGCGTGAACAGCGATATGCCGGGTACGGTCACCGCGCGCGTGACGTCCACCGTGTACGACTCGATCACCCAGCGTATTCCCCTGATTCCTGCCGGCTCTGTGCTCAGAGGGGTCTATCGGAGCGAAGCGCAGGTCGGGCAGACGCGCGTGCTCATTGCAATGCAACGGATGATCCTGCCCAACGGCAACTGGATTCCGCTGTCCGGTGCCTCGGCTGCCGATATGCAAGGCATGGCCGGACTGGACGCCGATGTCGACAACCACTTTCTGAAGATCTTCGGCAGCTCGCTGGTGGTCGGCGCGGCGTCGCTGCTGGTTTCCAAGGCGTCGCAGAACGTCACGGTCAACGTCGGGGCGGGAGGCACGCAACTGGGTGGTTCCGTCTTTGCGCAGTCGCTCTCAGAGACCGTACGGGCCATGCTCCAGCGCAACCTGAATATCCAGCCAACGCTGACCGGCGAAGCCGGCTCCGAGTTCCTCTTTGTGGTGTCGCGCGACACCCTCATGTCGCCATGGAGCGCACAAAAGTGATTAAGACAGCCATTGCCTCTCTCTTCCTGGCCTGCGCGGCGGCGCAGGGTGCCGATTCGCCGGTACGCATCGTCTTCAACGACGGGGTCAATACCTACATCCAGGCGCGGCACGGGGTCGCGCTGACCGTCCCGGACGCCGTGCGCCGGCAGGACGCGTTCCTGGTGCGCGGCATGCCGGTGGAGATCATCGCGTATGCCGGTGGTCAGCGCTACGAGATTCGACGCACGGGGAATACAAGCCAGGCCTATGTCGTTGAGCTGGTCGTGCCCCGCGCACCAGCGTTTCCGGCCACGGCAGTTACCGCTCCCACCTTTCCTCCCGCTCAGACCGTCTCCGCGCCTGCTGCACAGCTGCCGGCACAACCACTTGCCCGGACAGAGCCTGCCGCGCCCTTGTTGTCACCGCCGCCGGCTGCCGCTGTGGCACGGGTGGATTCGCGCCTTGCGGTCCATGGTTCGTCGGACGACGAGATCCGCGCGGCCATCGCGGAGGCCAAGGCCAGGGGCTGGACGTCGATCAGCGCGGCGGGGGACCCCGAGTTCATTGTGCGTGTGCACGCGCTGTGGAATGAAGTCGTCCCGGCGTCGCCAGCGGCGGCGAAGTGAGGCCGTGTGGAATGGGCGGCAAGACACCAGTCCCGTATGTAGTCAGTACCAAGTTCACTCATGGAGAGGTCGAGATGGCCATCAAACAAACGTGCGCGACCCTGCTGCTGGGCCTGATGGTCTCGAGCTCCGCCGTCGCCGCCAATTACATCGTCCGCGAGAGCGGTCCGGTGACCCAGGGGTCGGCAGGCCAGCTGGACCCGATTGCCGCGCGGATCGCGCAGCGGGAAGCCGCCGTACCCGTTTCTGCGTCCGCGCCAGCGCCTGCTCTGTCGGGGTGGCAGGTGACGCCCGCCGACCAGAACGTGCGCATGCTGCTCACGCGCTGGGCCAGCGCCGCGGGGTGGTCGCTCGTCTGGAGTGCCGAGCGGGACGTACCGCTGGTCGGCAGCGCGCAGTTCCCGGGCGACTTCAAGTCCGCCGTCCGCGAGGTCCTGCGCGCGACCGACATGAGCGACGCCGCGGTGCAGCCGTGCTTCCACACCAATGCCGTGGTGCGGGTCATTCCGGCCACCGTGCTGTGTGACCGCGCCGAATAAGCCACGCCGCCACAGACCGTCCCGCCCACCCATCGGATCGAACCAATGCATATCACCTTCAAACTCGCCGCCTGCGCGGTTGCCGCCACGATGCTGGCTGGCTGCGTCTCCCCGGCACTGACCCAGCGCGCGATGGATGAGTATCACAATGCGGCCAACAAGGCCGACGCCAAGCGGGCCGAGATCAACCGGGCCATCGACGCCAACCGCGCCTTCATCGAGCAGGCGCAGGAGGTCAATCGGCCATATCTCGTGGGCAAGTCGGTGCCGCTGGCCCGCGACGTGCGCCTGCCGCGCGCGCTGCAGCGTGGCGTCAAGACCGCCGTGCTGTTCCCCAACGGCAGGGTGTCGCTTGCCGAGGCGGCGCAGCGCATCGGCGTGGTCACGGGTATCACCGTCAGCATCACGCCCGACGTCTACCTCTCGGCCCTGTCGCTGATGCCCAAGAGCGGCAATATCGATACCGGTGCGGCGAAGGTTGGCGGGCCGGCCGCCCAGCCGATGGCACCGCTGCCCTTGCCGTCGCCCACCGGCGCGCCGCCGACGGCGACCAATGGCCTGCCACCCGCACCGCTGCCGCTACCCACATCGGCCGCCGGCGGCGGTCCCCTGCAGCCCGACTCGCCCACCGAACTCGACTTCCCCCGAATGGAGGCGCCCCTGGCCCAGATTCTGGACAACATCGCGAACCGCCTGCAGATCCAGTGGAAGTACGACGACCAGGCCAACGCGATCAAGTTCTATCGGTTGGTCACCAAGAGCTGGAACCTGCCCGTGTCGCCGGCGACCAACTCATACTCCACCGCGCTGTCCGGCCCCACCTACCAGAGCAACAACAGCAATGCGCTGAGCGCGCAGCAGGCGGCCAATGCCGTGCGTAGCGAGGCGAGCGGCCTGAACGAACTGAACGCGATCAAGGAGGCCGCCGACAGCGTGCTCACGCGCGTGGGCACGATCAACGCCAACCAGGCCACCGGTACCATCACGATCACCGACACCCAGGACGCGGTGGAGCGCGCCGACGCCATCATCAAGGAACAGATCGCGATTCTGTCGCGCATGGTCCTGCTGCGCGTGCAGACGGTGCAAATCACCACCACCGACACCGGGGAGAGCGGGGTGGACTGGAATGCCTTGCTGACCAAGGCCCTGGCGCACATCCCGGCATTCAGCCTGTCGGCGGTCTCGCCGGCCTCGCTGGTGAGCAGCAACGCCGGCACGCTGGGGCTGAACATCATGTCCGGCGCGGGGAGCGGCACCCAGGCGATCATCCGCGCGCTGGCCGAGATCGGCCGGGTCCAGACCTCCACCGAGTTGCCGCTGTCGACGCGCAACCGCCACGCTATCAGCTACAACGTGCGCAACACGTTCTCGTACGTGAGCAACACGACGCCGGGCGTGGCCTCCATCTCCGGCGGCGGCTCGACGCCGGGCATCCAGACCGCCCAGGATTCCACCGGGCTGAAGCTGGTGCTGTTTCCCAATGCCACCAGCAAGGACAGCGTGATGCTGACCTTGTCGCTGGACCAATCGGTGCTGCAGAGCCTGCAGACCTTCGTGTCGGGCAGCGGCAGCAACGCCCAGTCGGTCCAGTTGCCCAACGTGAACGGGGAGGGCTCGACCCAGGAGGTGCCGATCAAGAACGGCCAGACCCTGATCCTGACGGGGTTCGACCGCATCCACTCGCAGTATGACCGCCGCACAATGGGCGACGGCGCGCCATTGGCCCTTGGCGGCTCGCTCACGCAGAGCCGCACCCGGACCACCACCATCGTGCTGGTGTCGGCGGTGATCCGCGACGCCGATATCTGAGCGAGAGGGCACCGTGATGCTTACCATCGATGGGATATCGATCGCCTTCGGCCTGCAGTGGCAGGTCCTGCTGCGGCAAGGCAGCGAGGAAGCCGTTGCCCGCAAGGCCGGCGCCACCATGCTGTGGGCGGACAGCGCCGGGCAGTACGTCGGGCTGCTGCCACCGAAGGCCAAGCGCCCGGGCAAGCGGACCACCGTCTACGCAGGCGCGCAGCTGGTCCTGCGCGCGACGACCGCGCAGAACCTGGTCTACGTGTCCGAGATGCCGGGCCAGGACGGGTACGTGGCCGTCGGGATCCACCACCGCCGGCCCCGTCAGGGCTTCGATCATGTGTTCCTGCGCGCGGCCGAGGTCAGGACCCTGCTCGATGCGTTCGCCAAGGTGTGCGGCAGCGAGTCCTTCAGCCTGATTGGCGATGCGCGGCTGGACGGCATCGAGCCGCTCCCGCTGACCGCACTGGCCGCCGTGGCGGACGCTGGTGCCATCATGCGCCGCCCGAAGCTGCGCGTCACGCCGATCCAGGGTGCCGCCGTACTCGTCCTGCTCGGTGGCATCGGCTTCGCCTGGCAGACCTACAGCAAATGGCGGGCAACGCAACTCGCGGAAGAGGCGGTGCGGAAAACGCAGACCCCGGCGGAACAATATGCGCAAGCGCTCAGCGTGGTCAGCGCCTCGCCGCTGTTTCTCGCCACGGGGATCGACGACTACCTGGATTGGGCGAGGGAGCTGCCGGTGTCGATCGGCGGCTGGGGGGTCAGGTCGGTCGATTGCGAGCCGAAGGATACCCCCCGCCTGAGTTGTTCCGTCCGGCTCGAACGCAACTTCGCGCAGGCGTCCAACGAGAGTTTCCTCGCTGCCGCGCCGACGGAGTGGGCGAAGGCGGCCGCGTTCGATCTGGACCAGCGCACGGTACGCGTCACGACCACCGTTCCCCTGGCCAGCACCCGGACGGTTGGTGAAGTCCTGAAGCAGGCCCGGGCGCGAAGCGAGCTGACTCAGGAGTTCATTCCCATCCTCCAGAAGATGGCTGTGCTCGGCACCGAACCGAAGATGGGCAACATCAAGCCCTTCGGGCTTCCCGACGGCGTTCCCGAAGACGCGGTGCCGGTGCTGTACCGGGAGGCGGGGTGGAGCGTCCAGGTGCCACTGCGCACCGCCGCGGTGCTGAAGACCTTCCCGGAGTACGCCTATCTCACCTCGCTTTCCCTGAGCCTCGAGCGCAATGGCAAGGCAGGTACCGCCGAATCGTTCGCAACCGTCAAAGTGGCGGGTGCGGTTCTCACCAAGTAAGAAAAGGACCTGACCGTGAAGACGACTCACGTTATCACCGCGCTTGTCGCGGCCATGCTCTGCCACGCGGCGGTGGCCCAAACCGATGTCCCGACCGTGGGGGAAATTGAACGCCTCGAGAACAAGCTCACGATCAAGCGGCTCAACGACGAGCTGCTGAAGCCAGGGGCGGCGAACCTCCCGGCCGCGGAGGCCGTGGCTGTGCCATCGGCGAACGCGGCCGGCGCGAGCAAGGCACTCGCTGCGCCGTCGGTCGAGGCAAAGCCGTACGTGGCGGCGCTCTACGGCGTGAGCAATGCCGACGGCACCATGAGCTACCACGGGCAACTCAACTGGAACGGCCGTATCTACCCCATCCGCAAGGGCGTGCGCGTGGCCGGCTACCAGGTCCGGCGCCTGACGGTCGAGGGGGCCGTGCTCGCGCCCGTGGGGCAGCGCGGCAAGGGCGGGCACACCGTCTGGGCCCCGATGCTGTAAGCCGCGCCAAGAGGACCGACCATGTTCCATCGACTGTTTCGCCGGAAGGAGCGCCCACTGATCGCCAGCCTGACGCCGGCGGCACCCGCCAACACCCAGGCGCGCGCCGCTGGTGGCTACCGGACCGCATCCAAGCCGGTCGACCACATTGACGACCTGCCGGCGTTCAACAAGAAGCTCTATGAAGAAATCAACCTGCAGGCGTCCTTCCGGCACTACATTTGCCCGGTCGAGACGGAGGCCAACCGCTTTGCGCTGATTCTGACCGAGGACATGATCAACTCGGACATCGCCAACGCGCTGATCAAGGCCCTGGCGTTCAAGCGGGAGGCGGCCGATCCTCTCTACTACATCGCGTCCACCGTCGTGATGGTGGAGCTGTGTCGCGATGGGGTCATGGAGAACAAGCCGCGGGTCAAGAACGTGGCGAGTGCATTGAATGCCCGCAACCGGGAATCCTCCCTCTGGTCGCAGTTCGAGAATATCGTCAAGTTCGCGGTCGACAGCAACGCTTCCGACCTGCATTTCAGGATCGAGCGCCTGAACGAGCGGTCAAACGTCGGGTTCCGTGTCGATGGCAAGCTCATCCGGCCGCGTGAGTTCCAGATCAAGACCGGCGACCTGCTGGATACGTCCGCCTATCTCTACAACATCCACGGCGTTTCCGGGTCGGAGAATGCGTTCAACGAGAACAAGCCGCAGGCGTGCCAGATCCGCGCCGAGATCAACAGCCACCGCCTGCTGTTCCGCTGGGCCTCCAATCAAACCGCCAAGGGTACGAAGATCGTGATGCGGATGCTGACCCAGGACGAGGCCCAGTCGATCCGCGCGCTCGATGAACTCGGCTACCTGCCGGACCAGATCGACGTCTGGCGGCGTTCGATTGGGCGGCTAGGCGGTGGCACCATCATTGCCGGCGTGGTCGGATCGGGCAAATCCACCACCGGGCAGACCATCATGACGATGCTGCCCGAGACCATGGCGAAGTACACGGTCGAAGACCCGGTCGAGTACATCATCCCGGACACGGATCAGTACTCGGTGTCGCGATCCATGAATGACTCGGGCAATGACCCGTTCCTGGCGGTCAAGCGCCAGCTCAAGCGGCAGGACCCGGATGCCGTGCTGATCGGCGAGATCCGGGACCACGAGAGCGCGGGCCTGTTCCGGGACATTGCGGAATCCGGCCACCGGGCCTTCTCGACGGTTCATGCGCCCAGCGCGATCGATACCATCACCATGCGCCTGACGTCGGAAGAATTGGGCATTCCGCATGACGTCATCGCGACGCCCGGCTTCATGAACCTGCTGGTGTACCAGGCCCTGCTGCCCCTCAACTGTCCTGTGTGCAAGCTTGACCATCGGCAGGCGCCGGGGATCAGCGAAGACTACCTCGCGCGGATCGAGCGGGTGTTCGGCATCGAGCGGGCCGCCTTGCGCTTCGCGAATCCCGAGGGCTGCCCAAAGTGCCGTCGTGCCGGGCTACCGGAGCTGCATGGCGTGAAGGGACGCACCGTCGTGGCTGAGATGATCGAGCTGGACCAGACTATGCTCAAGCTGTTCCGCGAGCGCCAGAACCTCGAGCTGAAGGCCTACGTGCGCTCCCTCAATCGCTCCCGCTTCGATGAGGAAGTCAGCGCCGGGAAATCCGTGCTGGAAGTCGCCATGCTCAAGGTTTCCCGCGGCCTGATCGACCCCAGGGAGGTCGAATACAAGTTCGGTACCTTCGAACAGCACGAACGGCAGGTCGCTTTCGATCAGGCACTGCGGCGTTTGGCGTAGCTTGCGTGCCCCCTCACACCGTCCTTCAACCAGAACCCGCATCATGTCATTTCTCCGAAAATCGTCCGCGTCGGACCCCCTCGCCAAGGTGCACTCGGTCAGCTTTGCCACCAGGCACGAGTTCAGCAGCGAACGCGGTGAGTTCTACATCGATCTTGCGCAAAGCATGCAGGCCATGCGTGGCGTGCCGATCACGCAGTTCCTCGAGAACTACGCCACGCGCTACCAGAAGCGGGCCATCGGCAAGATGTCCCTGTACTGGCTGACCCGTTTCTCGGACACGGGCACATTTACGGAGTCGATCCGTGGCACCGTGCCCAAAGAGGACCTGACGCTGCTGGCCGTGTCCGAGAAGGCGGGGGATCTCGCCTCCGGGCTGCAGTCTCTCGGGGAGAACATCGTTGCGATGGGCAAGACCAAGCAGGAGATGATCATGACCATGGCCTCGGGCATGATCCTGATCGTCCTGCTGCATGCCTTCCTGGCGATCCAGGCCTTCATGGTGATGCCGCAGCTGGAGAAGGCCATGACGGCCAACGCGGGGCCAGCCTCCCTTGGCCTGCTGCCCCGCACCCTGTTCGGCGCGTCCACGCTGATCCGGACCTGGTGGCCACTGGAGGTTGCGATCGTTGTGGCGGTCGTTGCATGGATCTTCTGGTCGCTGCCGCGGTACACCGGGCGTGGCCGCGCGTGGCTGGACAATCACGTCTTGCCCTACCAGATGTACCGGGACTTCCAGGGTGCGGCCTTCTTTGTGGCGTTGGGCTCGGTGACCAAGCTGATTGGCTCGCAGGTCATTCAGGTGGCCGACGCGCTGCAACGGATCCGCGAGAACTCGGTAAGTTGGCTCGCGTGGCACATCGACCGGATCATGCGGAATATGGAGGAGGCGCCAACGGCCAAGGGCGAGCTCTTCAACACGGGCATTGTCAACGAACGGAACTACTACCGGGTGGTCGATATCGCCGAGTATGCGCAGCTCTCGACCATGCTCAATGATGTGGGCGCACTCATCATGAAGACGGCGCCGGTGGAGATGGCGAAGAGCGCCGGCAAGTCGCGGTTCGCCCTGATGCTCGGCTGCGTGGTGCTCATGTTTGGTGTCTACGGTGCCACCCTGTACATGATCGACGACTTCAAGAATCAAGCGCAGACCAAATCGATGGTCCGGTAAGCAGTTTTCGTTTCGCCAGAGAGGGGGTGCCATCGGCACCCCCTCTGCTTGTGGGGACGACGCCGGCAATTCAAGCGCGAGAGGGCGAATCAAGCGGCTTTTACTGGTGCATTCGAGCGCGGTTTTGCGGCACGGGCAAGGAAACTGTGTTTCGAAGGCAGCGCATCGCGGCCTCGCACCCCAGGACCATTCTTTGCTCAAGGAGCCACCTCGTATGCAACACTCCACACTCTCTCGTCGTCGCGCTGCTCACCGCGCAGAACTGCAGCGCCTGCGCGCCGCCGGCGCATCCACGCTGACGCGCATGCGCGCGCAGGCCGGCTACAGCATGGTCGAAGTCGGCCTGGTATTGGTCATTGCGGCGATTGCCCTGGTGGGCGTCATCCTGTACTTCGCCAGCAACAGCGCTTCGAGCCAGGCCAATTCCCTCTCCGGTGACCTCACCAGCCTCATCGGCAAGGTCAAGCAGAGCTACCAGGGCAACTACGTCGGCGTCAGCAACGCTGCGCTCAAGTCTGGCGGGTTCTTCCGCGATCTGGGCAGCATGAACTCCAGCGGCGCCAGCCCGACGCTGGCCCTGGGCGGAGGCACGCTGACCGTGGCAGCGGGTACCGTCAACACGGCCAGTGACTCCGTGCAGTACACGCTGACGCAGATTCCCGATAGTGCTTGCCTGCCGCTGGTGTCGTCCCTGGCCAGCAGCGTCGCCTTCCTGTCGATTGCACCCAACGGCGGTACCGCGTCGGTGGTCAAGGCGGTCGGTGGCGTGGTGGACCCGTCCAAGGTCACCTGCTCCAACGACAAGAACACGCTGCTGATCAAGGTGTTGTGATTGCGGCGAGCCCGGCGCGCAGCGAGCGCCGGGCCATTCTCCATCCACCGTGGCGCAGTCGCCCGTTGCGCCACGGTCCCCTCAACGCGACAGACCCCTTGCGTCCACCCATGCCAACGTTCCAAATCCGTAGGGCCGCCCGTCGGCAGCGCCGCACTGGCGGATTCCTGATGATCGAGATGGGCTTGTATCTTGTCATCGCGGCCATGATCATTGCGACGGTGAAGCTGCCGGAGATAATCCGGGAGATCGAGGACAACCAGGCGGTCGGTTCGGGCCAATATGCCACCACCATCCGTACCGCGGTCAACCGCTATGTGGTCGGCAACAAGACACAGATTGTGGCCGGCTTGGTGCCCGGCTTCACCGATCCGCGGGCGCCCACGGTGCTGGAGTTGATCGCGACCAAGTATCTCCCGGCGGGCTTCGGCCTCAGGACGCCGCTGGGGCAGTCCTTCAAGGTCAAGCTGGCGCTCCAGGCCTGTCCCGGCGTGAATTGCGAGGTCGTGGGCCTGGCGTACTCGGCGCAGCCACTGAACGACGACGCCGGCCGGCCAAGGATCCCGCTGTTGGGCACGGCCAGTGCGACAATTGGCTCGGATGGCTATATCTCGTTCCCGGCCGCGCCGGCGGTCATGACCGGGGCAGGGGGCAGCACAACGGCGAATCCGGTCGCAGGCACGCCGGCGGGCATCCTGGGCATCCGGGTCGGGTTCGGCAGCTATGGCTACGCGAATGTTGCGTCCGACGTGGTGGGACCGTGCATGAACATCAGCGGCGCCAACGGCCTCATCCAGGTCAAGTGCGACGGTAGCGTGACCGTGACCGACGGCACCAACACGTCGACGATGAACGCGGCTGGCTTTAGCGCCCCCAGCGGGGTCGTGCAAACCAAGCAGATGATCACCTCGGGGGACAACTATCTCTATGGGAAGGCGACGGCCGATACGGCGTGCACCTCCGACGGCGCCACTCGCACCAATGCCAACGGCACCGGCCTGGTGATCTGCGGCAACGGGAAATGGCAACCCGTGGGCACAGCTGTTGCCAACATCACCGCTGGCATGGCCTGCGGTACCAATGGCCAGATCGCGACCAGCGGCAGCAACGTGGGCTTCATCTGCCGAGGTGGGCAATATCAGGCGCTGACGTTGGCGTTCGGCGCGATGACGATGACGCGCAAGATCGAGAACGTCACTGACGGCATGACCTTTGGGAAGGACAACTGCCCGGGCGGCACACCCTGGGCGCTGTACACCTCGAAGAATTTCCTGGTCAACGTGACAGGCTATGTGTCGCCGCCTATCCAAGGCACATACTTCGCAGCGATTGACCAAGGGTACCAGTGGTACGCCCAGGCCTCAGCGAGATCGTCGGCCGCATGGTATAGCGGCAACGATACAGCCAATCTGGGCGGCCAGCTCGTTGGGACGCTCACGACCGGTTGCGCCTATTGAGGGAGCGAGGGAAGGCCCGCGCGTGTTGCGGGCTTTTTCTTTCTCAAGCGAGTCTCGCGTCGTAGAGCCATCGGCGTTGCTTTGCAAAGGAGATCTGCGCGGCGTGGACATGCTCCGGGTTTATGAGGACATTGTGTTCTTCGGGAACAACGATCGATGGAACGAAGAGCAGCGCAGACCCCCTCGACGCCGCCCAGGCCTCGCCGCCATCCAAACTCGTCTTTCCCGCAGGGATCGCATCCCAGCCGACTGGCGCAGTCGCAGCAGTCATTTGCAATGCAGCGTCCCAGACGTCATCGGGGATCTCAACGCGGACCAGGTAGCGGTTCAGGGGGAGACTCGCCGCGCCCAAATGCGCAAGTGTCTCGAGACACGCCAAGGCAATACTGGATGCGCAGTAGACCAAGGCAGTGCCCTGTCGGTTCCAGCGCCCGCCGGTTGCTTTGGCTCCAGCACCCCTGCGGTCGTCAGCCGTATAGTCTGGCGTGTCGGTCGCGATTCGCCAGACGGTCTTCAAGCGTAGGCTCCGCTCTGCATCTTCGCGACCAGGTCGGAGACGACTTCCTGCCCGGCCACAGTATCCATCAACTCTGCGGGGCGCTGGCCGCCCAATGCTTGAGAGGGCTGCTCGAGCCACTGGGCCACCCATTGAGCCGCGTTGAAGTTTGTCGGATCACCTGATCGTTCGACCATTGCCTGCACCTGGCCAACCAGCTTCGCCATGCCAATCACCCGCTCGCTTTGCTCGCTGGATAGGTTCTGGTGCGCCTTTGCTTTTCTGTCGACCGTTGCTCTTGGCAGATCCAACGTCTTGATCAGGTGTTCCTTTGTCGTGCCCATGAGATGCGCGAGGCGCGACACATCAGTGGCCGGCACACCTGCCCGGATCACCTGGATGACGTACAGGGCGCCTTGAGCGGTCAGGCTCGCCTCATAGACCGCTGCGAAATCACTGACACAAATGCCCGGGCGCGGGGCGAACTGTTTGCCCCCGATTTCAAGTGTGGTAGCCATGCTGGTCTCCATTTGAGTAATTAATATAGCTCAAATGAGGAATGGACGACAGGCTGCGCCTATTGAGCGAGGGATGCAGATCCCGCGCGTTTAGCCAGGAGTTATCCGACAGACCAGAGCTTTCGCACTGCAGGTGTCGGAAGGCTAGGGCTGGTCCGTGCGTCACGCCGACCGCGGAGACACAAGTATTCGTGCGTACGCCGGCAGGTCCAGAGACTGGTAGCCGGCGGCGGTCAGCGCTCGAGTTTCTTCGTCGGGAAAGACTGGTGAAAACAGCGCTTTGGTTAGCGGCCATCCTTTTACCCGGCGCCCTTCCTTTGTCGACATGAACCGCTCGATGTGTCGCTCGAACTCGGCAAGCGCGGACCGGGTGTGCTTGCTTGCACTGCGTTTGCAGGAGCCGAAACGGATACGCTGCGTGTCCTCGTCGAGTGCGACGACATCGATCTCGATCGCGTTCTGTGCGTCCCGTGGCCGATTCCAGTAGCCCAGCACTATGGAGGTCAGCGAGAAGTCGCCCACGCTTTACCATTGGGCGGCGGGTGCCGAAATTGATTCTGCGCGCGATGATTATTTATTTTGCAAATCGGATAGTCGATGCAGCGAATTGAATAGGCCCGCCGAAGCGGGCCATCTAATCATGAAGAAGGGGAACCAGGGCAAGATCGCCCGAGCTCAGGGATACGTCTTAAACGACCAGGTCTTGCTGATCGGCACGCCGTTGCGTGCACCGCTGAACGTTGCCGTGTAGGTGATGGCAGAGCCAAGCGGGGCCAGGGGTACAAAGAAAGCAACTGCCGGTTGTAATAGCGGATCCACTACAGCTCCGGCCCTTGATGCTCCCGCGGCATTTGCAGCTATCAGGATCCGGCCGGGAACTTGCGCACCGTTGTTGTCGACAAGCGAAAAGCTGGACACGCTAAGTACATCTGAGGGAAGGTCCGCGCGAACCCGGACCATAAGAGGGTGGCCCGGATTCGCAATGTCCGGTACAGGACGCGGGCTCTCGCCGCCAAGTGCACGATCGACTATCTGCCCTTCCAGAGGAGCGAAAGCGATAGCGGTCGCTGCCATTCTTTGACCTTCGCCGACTGTCCCGAGATTGACCGTGCAGTATGTATTAAACCCGAGTCCGACGGTGACTTCGTTGGACGTTAGCACTTGCAGGTGATAGACGCTGTTGGTGAGAACCGACAGGCATGTGGCCGGATCGCCACCACCCGCGATGAGCTCAGAGACGCTGGTTGTAGATGGGACGCCTGCCTTTGTTGCTCGACCACGCGTTGTTACCGCATAGTAGCCCGCCTTGCTCGGATCCTCGTCGTGGCCACCCAGCGTGCCGTTTAAGGCCAGATAATCGGAGTGAGCTTTCGCAGCAGTATCCAACTGCGCATCCTGCGCAACCATCCCAACGCCCATGCCAGCACGAAACGCATTGAGCAACGAAAATAGCTGTACACGCTTGTCCCCAGAGGGGTAGATGGGATCTGGGACACTGGTTGCTGGCGGCAAAGCTGTTGTTGTGGCTGGAGGCGTTGGCGTAGTCGGTGCCGACGGCGTAGTTGGTGCCGATGGCGTAGTTGGTTGGCTACTATTGCTAGCCATGTTATCGCCGCCGCCGCACCCCGACAGCGCAGCAAGAATAGACAGAAATATAATTGTCTTTCGCATAATGAATTGACCTCAGGAATTGGGTTAGTGCGACACGGCACGACCTCAATTTATCTCGTGTTTTCTTCTGCGCAACTCTAGCACGCGACGTTCTCTTGTCTTATCCGATGGAGCCAATTCCCTACATGAGAGGGGAATAAAGAGATTTTCGGCTTTGCAACTGAAAAGATTTGCGGAAACGGGTCTCCAATAGCTCAGCATTTGTACCGCGGCGGTCAATTTCTCTTCCGCATACTGCATCAAGGATGCAAGGCGATTTCCCATGCTCCATCTGCCATCAACAACCGTCTCGGAGTTACCGTGCGCCTTCGTTCACTTTCACTGCGGCTCGCCATCGCGGGCGTTCTCTCGAGCATTGGCCATGCTCGAGCTGAACTGATTAATCTTCCGGAGGTTCCAATCACTGTCGCCGACTGCAGGCCCGGGGACGAATGGACCGTTGTTAATGGGAGAGCCCGGTGCACGCCGAAGCTTCCGAAGGACACCTGCGCGAACCACGGCTACTGGTCGGCCGACCAGGGTGGCGGCTCTGCATACGTCCCTGGCGTTGGCACTTGCTATAACCACAAGCCGGCGCCGGTGTGGGTACCACCGGATTACGTTCCGCCAGTTACGCAGTGCAAGTACGCCACCATGGAACCAGTCACGATGTTGAGGGTTGGTCCGATGGATTGCAACGGCGCTGACGACGGCTGCTCGGCGACCGGTTTCACCGCATATTGGGATTCGACGACCGTGGCTGGAGATAGGCGGAATGACATTGACCTCACTTTCAACTACAACGAGGTTATTGCTTGGGTCGATTCGACGATCAACCGACTCGGATATTCGAGAGGCGCTGTCCGTCGAAATACCCAGGGAAATGGGAACTATTCGAATTTGTATGTCTTCGAGCTGTGCCGTTGATGCGAGCGATGGGATGGCGGTGCGCGTGTAGGGTGGCCGTAGCCGCTTCTGTCGGGGTTTTGGCTTTCCCTTGTACAGCGCATGCCTTCTGCTTCGACGAGGCAGCCGCGCGATACGGTGTCAATCCATATGTTTTGCGCGGCATAGCTTTTGTCGAATCCGGCCTTCGCGGGAATATTGTCAATCGCAATGCCGATGGCTCGATCGACTACGGCGCAATGCAGATTAACAGCGTTCACCTGGGTGAGCTCAAGCGCTTCGGGATTGCGCCGGCACGGCTCATGGATCCGTGCACGAACGTCATGGTCGGTGCCTATCTATATAGAAGGAAGATCGAGCGCTACGGCAACTCGTGGCTGGCTGTCGGCGCCTATCACTCGGAGACGCCCGAGTACAGAGACGCCTACTGGCCGAGAGTTAAGGCTGCGGTGGAGAGTTGGACTGGGGCGGAGCGCTGAGCGGCCTCGCGTCGGCGTCGGACTCGCCAGGTAGCGGTTTGGCGTTCGCTACGCTGGCTCGGGATGGAAAACGCGGATGCGCGGCGCGATCTTGGGCGACCGGCGGGCCCGCGGAAAGCGTATGCATTTCCATGTGCAATCGGCCAAAGGTTGTAGTGATTGGCCGCGATCATGGAGGATCGACCAGCACCCATCCGGCGCCATGCTTCCCAACCCGAAATATGATCTTCTCGTGCCCACGCGGCGGCGGCTTCTGCAGCACGGTGCGGCAGTCGTCGCCGGCTTGGCCTTGCCGATTCCAGGGTGGGGTGGAGACTTCTGGTCGCAGCCGCGCGAGCTATGGCTCATACGCGGGCGGGAATCCGTCAAGGCGGTCTACTGGGCCGACGGCAAACTGATCCCGGAGGGGTATGTTGCGCTCTGCCGGGTGCTGCGTGATGTGCAACTGAACCTGGCAGTCCAGATCGATCCGGTGACGCTGGATATCCTGCGCGGCGTCTATGGCTGGTTGCGGTACTTCGGCATCGACCGGCCAATCACAGTGCTCTCCGGCTACCGCCATCCCTATACCAATGCACGAACCGAACGCGCAGCGCTGAACAGCCTGCACATGCTGGGCCAGGCCGCGGATATCCGTATCCCGGGCGTCGCTGCGAGCCGCATTGCGCAACTGGGCAAGTACTTGTCGGCCGGCGGCGTGGGCTACTACCCAGCGGACGGGTTCACGCATCTTGACCGCGGAAAGCTGCGCGCGTGGACCGGCTAACCCGCCAAAAATGGGCACAGAACTGGCCGGGACTACAAAAAATCCCCCTAAAAATCAGAGGGGTACGTCGACAAAAATTGCCCACTGCGGGCAAATTGCTTGTGCGCTTGGCAAATGAGTGACGCAAATCAGTAGGACTTGCCTCTCCAAACGCATGATCTGTGTGCCAGAATTACGGTAAGCCTCCCGAGAGGCAGGAGCAAGAAACGGACATCCGCCTGGCGGCTTCGGACTGGATCCCAATCCGAAGGCGCTCCGCGCCCATCTCCATTTCAATCGCCGTTTCACGGCACTGTTTGGAGATCACGATGCCCGCAATTTTTGACAAGGTTGAACGCAAAGCTATTCAGGCGGCTTCCGAAGGCAAGGCGTTTCGTCGCACCGCTCGAGCTCAAGCCAGTGCCTATGCACGTTGGCCGCTGTTCGAGCCGGCGTTTTGGCGCAGTCTGACCAAAGCCGCGGAACAGCCGGAAGAGGCGGCTCGAGTGAAGGCCCTTGTAGAGCGGATGTTCGAAGCCGGAGCGGACGAATCGCCCACCGTGCTTCGTAACCTCGAATCGCTGTTGAAGCTCGCAAGCGAGAGCTCGCGTCGCGCACGCGTGCTGCACTAATAGCACCGCAATCCGAAGTCCCGAAAGGGACTTCCAGAGCTGACCGTTCCGGAAGTCCCTTTTTCTATCGGTTCCGACCCATCCGCGTGGCGGGAACCAAATGTCCTCGTTTCCCAACACCGCAAAGGCGGGAGGACATCAGTATGAGCTTACCTGAATCGCTGAGCAGATGACGACGAGTTCTGGCAAGCGCAGCCCTACGGCAATCGCTCCTACTTCGGAGATGGATGGGATTCTCCGACTACGTGCCAAGAGACGTACTGCGTAGCCTGCTGACCGCAGAGTCACCCATTGGTACAACCGGGCCGAGCGCTGCGGCACAGAGGCAGGCGCTTCAAGGTTGCCTGAGCGTCTCGCGCATCGAACTGAAGCCTGCCACGCTGAGTATCGAACGGGACCAGACTCGCGATGACAAGGAAAGCGTCGGATTGCTTTCTCCCTCCTAGAGTTCCCAACGCTGGAATCTGTTTTTCCCAGGCCTCCTCACGGACGGCATGGGAAGGTTGCGACCTTCCCATGCCGTATCGACTACTCTCTAAATCGCCCGGAGACCGCGCACTCACCAGGTAGGTGCGGTGGCCGGGCGCCATCGGTGTCCTTACAAGCGCGGTTATTTGTTAGCGTGACGCCCCCTTCCTACGGATGCGGAGCCTTTGGCAGGCATGAGCTTTGCAAGCACACGCTTGTATGCACTGATGACGTCGTCGCTACAGAGGCGCACATCATGCAACGAAACGATGCTTCCACCTGCCACCTCTGCCAACTCGCGATGAACCATCAGACCAAGTAGGTCTGCAGGCGATTTGCAATAGTAACGAGCAAGATCTTCCATCAGTTCAATATCATCAGCCGCGACCCCCCGTAGTCTGAGAATACGCCGTACCACCTTGCTCCTTGATTCCTTGATCAGCGCTGCGACGCGTCTGCACTCCGCCCTCGCTAAGGTGAGCGCATAGCGCTTGTTTGCCTCTTCACCAACTGCGACCGCTGAGACTCGGCCCAATACGGCATCGATCGCAGCGATTTGTTCCGGCGCCAGGCGTACCTGGCACGACCTTCCTTGATTCTTGACCATGTTTCTTCACTTCCTTGGCTCGAGTCGCTTGCCCGAGGCCGTTGCTGACACATATCCCGAACGGCTCACGCCGAAAAATCCCCATGTTTTAGGGCTACCTAATGGATAGTCCCAGGGGAATGCATGCTCCCCGGTCGTTTATCAAATCTCCTGGCTCTCCACCTCGCTTTCAACTGCTCGATTTGAATGGACGTGCACGGCTATTCGGCGGAAGGCAGTCGTCTTCCGCATCGGCCTATTGCCTCGACGATATGTGCAGAAGCCACTCGCGAAACATGCCGTTTGCCCGAAGCGAATCGACCGCGCGCGTGACGGCGACGTAGGCCAGATTGGCCTCCTGCAGGTCCAGATCGGCGTCGGCGAGATCGGGGAAGTCGTCCGCCATGACGACACGAGAGAGGTCCCGGCCTTTCGATGTGTGAGCTGCGGCCAGCGTCAAATCGGCGATCTGTCCGGGCGGCGTCAGCGATTGCCGAGTGGCGTGGATGATGTCCGAGATGTCGCCCCCGTAAAGGCTCACGACGTTGACGAGTCGGTTTGTCTCCGGGTCTTCCGCCGCCTCCGCGTAGTGCTCCATTTCCGCAAAGGAGCGGAACTGCCGCACCAAGGAATAGGGCACCTGATCTAGGTGCCCGATGAATAGCCAATAGGCGTCCAGGATCTGTGCGAAGTAATAGCCGTCGATGCCTCCGACAAATGTCAGCGTGTAGCCGAGCCGGACAGCAGTCGCGGCCTGGGGCGAATACTTCAGCGTTGGTGCGGCACAGGTATGCATATGGACCGTACGATTGGAAGATCTTCGATCTGCGTATCCGCGCCGAGACCCAGCAAGGTGCGCTGCTCGCCGTAGCACTCGCGCAGTAGCGCAGTGGCGATCTCTGCCACCCGCGGCCCGAATCGAAAGCTCCCCGTCAGATGATAGCGCGGGAGGCGGTGGTCGTTCCATGGCGTTGACGCTGCCGCAGTACTGGTAGATGCTCCGGTAGGGCTCGCCCATGATGATCTTGGGCTGGCGCTGATGCCGGAATAACGCGAGGGTCGCCGGATTGCTGTCCTGCCCCTCATCGAGCGTGATGAAGTCGTAAGCGCGTGTGGGGCGCGATAGCTGATGGAGCTTCAGGTACCCGGTCACGCACCATCGGCGCTTCATCTCGTGGGGCGGCCATCCGCTGCCACAAGCTCTTCACGACCGCCGCGATCTGTGCGCTGCGCTCCGGCGTCTGTGTGAGATCGCCGGGCACCAGCCGCGGAAAATCATCGAGATCCGCGCAGATGTATCGGTCAACGCAATCGACCACGCCGCGCCCGAGCTTCCAGTCCTCACCGAGCCCCATTAGCCGCATCGCGTCGCCCACGCGCAGATTCCCTGCGAGCTTGTGGGCGTAGCAGCGGCCGAAGCTCGGATAGGCCAGGGCGTGGACCGTCTTGCACTTCGTGTTGGCCGGGAAGGCCGCCTGAGCCGCCTCGGCCGCTGCTCGGTTGTAGGCCAGGTAAAGCCCGCGCTTCTTCTGGTGGGTGCCCGCCTTGATGCGCAAGGTCGTGGCCTTCGCCGCGCCGGCGAAGGCGATCACCATGATCAAATCGATGTCCAACGGATTGCCGATGATCTCGTGCTGCTCTTCCGTCAACGCCATGTCTTCTCTTCCTGACACCTCCGTTGTGGTGCGCGCGTGTCACCACAAATCACGATTCATTCTCTTGGCGTTTCTCTTGCGCGCCGCCCCGAAAAGGATGCAGAATTGAACCCGTTACCCCTTTTTCAAATCGCCGCAGCAGCGGCATGCACCGGAAGGGGGTGAAATGACAGAGGTAGCAGTAGGCAAGGGATTTATGCGGCGGCTCGGGAAGCTTCAGCCCGAGCGCGAATGCGACGAGCCCATGCATATTGCGCGGCTCATTTCGCCCGCTTGCCGCACAGAAGACGAGCTCGGCCTGGTCTATCCCATTGGCGCGTTACAGCGCCGGGATTTGGTCCACGCGCTCCCAGTGTTCGACCATCGCGATTTCATCGCGCGCACGTTTTTGCGATATCACGTGCGCTTTTTTGATAGCGAAGGTCGCATCCATCAATTCCACAAGGTGACTCCGGAATCGTTCGTACTTTACGGCACGATCGTCACGGACAGCGCCAATCGTCTCGTCGATTTCTGCGTGCAGTCCGGCAGTCGCCAGGAATACAGCAGACAGCTCATCCGCAGCGTAATTGCCGTCTTGTGCTGTCGCGAGACGCAGTAAGGAAATCCAACAAACATGAGAAAGCACCCAGACGATCGGGGTGGGCTGGATCTCGCCCTGCCCGAAGAGAACCCTGAAGTGGAGGCTGCTGTCAGCCCGTCGCGAGGACGCAAGTCCAAGAAGCAGCACAGCCTGTTGATCGCCGGCTTCCGCACCCTGGAGATTGAGCTGGTGCTCATTCAGCGGGGCAACACGTTTCTGGTCCGCAAATGCTGCGTTCAGCCGTATGCCGAAGAGGCCCGTACTCCGGTACCGGACAAAGACACGGGTATAGCTGCGCTGGTCAACGAGTTGGCCACTGCCGGCATCACCGGTCCGTTAGCCCGCATGCGCTGCGCACGCTTCGGGTTCTAACCTTCTTCCCACAACTTCGTGAAGCCCCTCGGGGCTTCCGTTTGCGCCCATCACGAGGCATAGACGGAAGGTCCGATACCTCCTGGCTTTCTTTTGCGGCACCCGGCCGCATTGTCACAAAGGCCACCCAGGAGATTCCAAATGGCTCACGAACTACAACTCTCTCTCGACGGCACGGCCTCCATGGCCTACGTCGGTGCAATGCCATGGCATGGCCTCGGCCAAAAGCTCACCGAGAACGCGACGATCGAAGACTGGCGCCGCGAAGCCAAGCTGGATTGGCATCTGCACCGCAGCACGGTGCAGTTCATGAATGGCGAGATGCACGACTTCCCGGAGCATCACGTGCTCTACCGAAGCGACAGCAACGCGCCGCTGGCGGTGGTTTCCGATCGCTACAAGGTCGTCCAGCCGGGCGAGGTCCTGGAATTCTTCCGTGACCTGGTCGCGCACTCGGGCTTCACGCTCGAGACCGCGGGCAGCCTGAAGGGCGGGCGCCGAATCTGGGCGCTGGCCAGGACGGGTTTTGACGCCGAAGTGGTCGACAACGATCCGGTGAAGAACTATCTGCTGCTGGCCACGTCTTGTGATGGCTCGCTCGCCACCACCGCGCAGTTCACCTCGGTTCGCGTCGTTTGCAACAACACCTTGCATCTGAGCCTGCACGGCGCGCAAGCCGCGTTGGCCAGTGCTTCGGTGATCAAGGTGCGCCACAACACGGAATTCGATCCAACCGTGGTGCAGGACCAGCTCGGCCTGATCGGCGAGAAGGTCTTCGGCACCTTCATCGACCGCATGAAGAACTTGTCCCGGAAGCCGGTCTCGGCCGCGCAGGCTGACGCCGTGCTGCAGTCCTTGATGAGTTCGATTGCGACGCCGGATGTCACCAAGTCGCGAGGCTACAAGACCGTTATGGGGCTATTCAATGGCGCCGGCAAGGGCGCCGAGTTGGACGGTGTCAGGGGTACGGCATGGGGGCTGCTTAACGCGGTCACCGAGTACCACGATTTCCATATCCGCGCACGCGGTCAGGACAATCGCCTGAACTCCGCTTGGTTCGGCATTGGCGCCAACGCCAAGGAAAAGGCGCTCAAAGCGCTGGAAGCACTGTAAGACGTTTCGCCGCCGCCAGCCGAAAGGCTGGCGGGGCGCTTCACTGGAGATTGCCATGAGTCAGCATCACTTTCAAACCGTCCACGGCACCAACGCGATTGATGTCGTACTCGGCTGGGACCGACCGCTTCACCACTTCTTTCTCTGGGTGGAGCACCTGCGTGCGCCGGTGGCCCAGACTGCCGGGGTGGTTGATGCGGACACGGAGGATCCCGACCTGTGCGACTCGGTGGAGGAGCCACCGGAGGATTTCATGTACCACAACCTGGACGATGGCGCTTCGATGGGTGCGGGCCTGTCCTACTTCCGCCGCAAGCTGGCCGAACTCGGCATTACGGTACCGGAGACGATGTTCACGCAGGTCCTGCGCGACAAGGCACTCAATATCGGCAATCGCCACGTGGTTTATCGACCGGATGGCACCTTCGAGGGGTAGGCCGTGACCGGCTCTCTCGCCATGTAGGAAGCTCGGCAGCCTATCGCCGCGTTTTCGGACTGCCGCTGCAGTCCACGGATGCCAGGCATCACCGCATTTTTCATCGCCGCCCCCCAGCAGCATTGTCAACCCACGAGGGGACCTCTCCCTCAAGGGATGGGTTCTTCGCAAAAACCAGGAGAGCCCAATAGTTAGGGCAGCTACAGAGAGATGAGATGCGAGAAGCCATCGCTGAATGGCGGCATAGTATGCCGAACGCAGACGGCTGTGATCGGCCACGGCCAGATTCGGCCATCCTTGCCCACGGTACTAAAAGGCCGCGTCGAACAAGAGACGTTGGCGAAGCGGCGGAGGAACGCCGCGTGCACTATAAATAACGGACACGGCCGACGCCGGGCGCCCCGGCCCACATTCAGAATGTGTACTAATCGCCCTAACCGCGGGAGTGTGCCATGTTGGAAGACCGATATGGATTGCCATTGTCGACCCCGTCGCAGGCGGCGCGCGACGCCTATGCGTCTGGCGTCGACAGCGTGATCTCCGGCGTGGCTGGATACCGGGAGTACCTGGCCGCAGCCCTGAAGGCCGATCCTGCCTTTGCCCTCGCCCAGATCGCGTTGGCACGCGGCATGTTCCTCGATGCTGACGTGCTACCCGCGCGTGGACTGGCCACAAAGGCGCGGCAAATGGTGGCATCCGCCACGCTACGCGAGCAAAGCCACGTCAACGTGGTGGCGCTCGGAGTAGAAGGCAAGTCGGTGCAGGCAATGCAGGCGATGCATGAACACCTCAAGACCTGGCCGCGAGACGCGATGGTGCTGGCCCCTGCCACCAGCGTATTCGGCCTGTATGGTTTTAGCGGCGAGCCAGATCACGAGGAACAACTCTATCAACTGCTGGCATCGCTTGCGCCTGCCTACGGGAGCGACTGGTGGTTTAATACGGTGTACGGATTCGCCGCCTGCGAGACAGGCCGGCTCGACGAGGCATGGACACTAATTGAGCGCGCCTTCGCCGCCAATCCCCGCCATGCCCACGCCGCCCATTTCCGCGCGCACGTGATGTACGAACGCGGCGAGTCGGCCGCGATCGTCGATTTTCTTGAAGGCTGGATGCCGCAGCACGACAAGCGCAGCCTGACCCATTGCCATCTGTCTTGGCACGTGGCGCTGGCGGCGTTGGCTGTGGGTCGCCTGGAACGCGCTTGGGACGCGTATCGTACGAGTGTTTGCCCTGGTGGCGCGTGGGGGCCGCCCATCAACGTGGTCACCGATTCGGCGTCGTTCCTCTGGCGCGCGGAACTGGCAGGCCACTCCCGCGATGCCACTGCATGGCGTGTGGTGCACGACCACGCGCTACGCTGCTTCCCCACGGCCGGGCTGGGCTATGCGGATGTCCATGCGCTAATTGCATGCATCGTTGAAGAAGACCACGAAGCGCTTCAGCTGCGAGTGGAGGAGATCCGCGACAAGCTCGCTGTGAACCAATACCCCGCCAGCGATGTGGTGATCGGCATCGCCGAAGGCTTTGCCGCCTATGCGGCAGAAGAATGGGACAGGGCGATTCGCGCACTGGAACTGGCGTTGCCCGAGACCGCCCGCATTGGGGGTAGCCGCGCGCAGCGCGACCTCGTAGAACTGACCCTGGTGGCCGCCTATATCAAGGACGGACGGCCCGATTCCGCACGTGCGCTAATCGACCGCCGGCCCGTGCGGCGCGCTGCCGTTGGCGTGGCCGGATACCACTAGTTGTCCGCGGAAGTCCACGGCCGGCACTGACATCAGTGTGGTTCTGCGCTTGCGAGGACGGACTATGGTGGCACGAGAAGACTCAGACAACGAGCGAGAGGCGCAATGAGAAATACTGCCGATGTCGTGGTGGTCCGCTCTGGCGGGTTGGGTGCACGTTCATGCCCCGGGTCCATGCAGCCCGAAGATCAACTCGGGGTCGCCCGCAACCCAATTGCAGTCCACCTGGGAGCGGTGGCTAATGCGCCGCGTGCGCTCGAGCAATTGCTGTCCAAGTGCAAGTTGTCCCGATTCCCCATCGGCCAGTGCAGCCCCCACGTCCCCGTGACGCTTCAAGGCGCCCGCCAGGGACCAGGCATCAACTGCTGCCCTGGCGGTTCCGGCCGCTGCATGCGGCCTGACCACGAATGCCGCGTCCCCGATCAGGCAGACGCGCCCAAAGGCGATCCGTGGCACCTCAACGTCGTATATAACCTGCAAGAATGGCTGCGCGGCGCCGCAAACGACCCACGCAAACGGTACTGCGGGTACGGCCATTGCTCTCAGCTCAGCCAGGTGTGCGTCTCTCACAGTCCCCGGGGGCAAGGAGATGTCATGCCGCGGGCCTGCGGTGTCGGTTAGGGATTGTGTTCAAGTGCGACACCTGTGTCGCACTTGAACACAATCCTTGGTACTTATTTCGTCGTCGACCAATTTTTTGCTCAAAAGGAACCGGCCCGCGCTCCAATCGATCGCGTCGCTAGGCGCGGGATCGGAGCCTAGCTGCCCCTGTCAGTCTTCCGCTGCTCCCCATTGATAGAAACCCCGAGCGTTTGCCATCATCGGCTCGGCGACAACTCGAACTATGTCGGGAGGGAAGCACTTTCGGATTGCCTCCTCAAATAACGGCAGCCCACCGCCGGTGAGCACCACATTGTCGAACACTGTCGACACCAAACGCTTCTTGAGTTGATCCGTTACCTCGTCCGCAAATTCTTTCGCCTTCGCATGGAAGGGGCGCATGTCGATCATTCCCGCGCCGATCAGTGCAAGCTCGTTCCGCCTTAACCCACGGCTTGCTGTGTAATAGTCGATATGTATCCCTAATTCTCTCGTCATCGTATTCGCCAGTCTGTAAATAATGGATGCCATCCCTTCCGGGATAGCTCCCGATTCGTCGTAGATTGGCTTCGTGCCCTTGGCTGCATACCAATCGAAAGTTCGCTCACCCGGGTCAATGACCAAATTGGCGCGCTCGCCGTTGAGGTCTTCCTCGCTTCCCTCTCTCGTCGCCCAGTACACTAAGCTCCCAACGGGTTGCGGGACAACCTCGACATTCTGGATGCGTACCGCAATTTCAGGGCCGTATCGGGCTTCGAGCGGGGGAGGTGTTGGAATTGAGAGCCGCTTCCCCTGATAGCGTTGACGCAACGTTTCTCGTCTCAGAGAAAACTGCGAGAGCGGCAATCCGAGTACGAGCTTGTGGATGGACCTTCTAATGACGCCGCTCTTGCGAAACATGTAGTGCAGGCCTCCAATGACGTGCGCCTCGTATTCTGGGCTGTCACTATAGGTATCAGTCACTATCGGCTCGGGAACGTATAGATGGGTATCCGGACCAATCCAATAGTACCGGCCATTTACTAACACCTTTACTTCATCATAGCTGGCTCGCATCCCATTCAGTTTATGGCTTTCGGTCGCACCGAACCAATCAGGCTTCACTCGCGCTGGGTACGCAAGGTCGCCGTCTCCCCAGTCCATTTTTATGTTGCCATATCCAATGTCCATTCCCACAACAAGTTGGTCTGTAACCTTTTCCGACATTACCTACTCCTAGAATTTGTGTAGCTTTACAGTCGCACGCGGGACAGCCGATGGCGATTGATTGGGCAAAGCACTAACGCTGGGAACTCGCTCAAGTACTTCGTACCCACGAATTAGTAAGGCCCTAATGTAATGAGCACGCTCTCTGCTCCCTGCGTGGCTTGCAAAGGCGCTGAGCTTCTCGAAAAGAGGGCCATCAGAGGACGAGATCGTCACCTGAACAGCGATTCTGTGTTGCTTTTTCATGATTGAAAATTGCCGAGCAATGATTGCATGAGGTAACAATGCGAATAGCAACGTAGATCGAGATAGCGGTGCTCCCACGGTTCGATGTATTTACGGGATTCAGTGTCGTCAAACTGACGGCAGGATTGGGCGACGAATGCACATGAAAAACTGTCGTGATTCGGAGCCAGGACAAAAATGGCAATTGCGGCGCGCGTCCAAGTCGCACTGGTGCCTGTCCGCTGGAGCGGGCTATGGATGTTGTTCTCTCGGGGTATCGAGCGCGGCTGTGTGCAGAGTGAGGACGAAGACGAGCCCACGGGTGTCCAAACGGGTAGCCGCCAGGACTTCACTCTGATTGTCTGCGTGTTCCAGGCGTCCGATCACATCGGCGCAATGACCGGCACGGTAGCCAACCTGGCTTGCGGCATGAGCTTGGACTGCGTGCCGATCGTGAGCCAAAGCGTCCTGGGCTACAACTCAGGCGACTTCCATCATCGCTTCGACCCGGTTCCTGCCCGCGCTCTTGGCGCGGTAGAGGGCCAGGTCGGCTCGGCCAATGGCGCCATCGAGGCGCGTTTCCGTCTTGTCCAGGCAGGCCACGCCGATGCTGATGGTGAGCGCGGCGGTGCGCTTGCCGAAGAACCGCGGGGACGTTGACCGCAGGCGCTCCGCCAGGGGCAGCGCGCCGTCCATGCCGGTACGCGGCAGCAATACCAGGAATTCCTCTCCGCCGAAGCGGCCGGGGTAGGCGTGGGCCGGCAACTCGCGCTTGAGCATGGCCGAGAATTCCTTCAGCACCCGGTCGCCTTCGGCATGCCCCAGGCTGTCGTTGACGCGCTTGAAGTGGTCCAGGTCGATCATCAGCAAGGCCATCTCGCCGCCATCCACCTGCATCCGGTCCAGTTCACGCTGGCCGGCATCGTACAGCGCGCGGCGATTGAGCAACTGCGTCAGCGGATCGGTCCTGGAGAGGATGTCGAGTTCCACATGCAGGCGCCGCGTGATCACCAGCATGAAGGCGACCGACAGCGCCAGGACCATGAGCGTGTTGGAGCTGAGATAGATAATCTGGATGATGTCGTCGGGGGCGAAGAGCGTTTGCTCGGCCAGGCCCGCGAACAGGCTGGTCGCGAAGCGCACCGTCACCACCAGCGTCTGGGCGGCCATCAGGCCGCCAAAGAAGTAGGTACTGAAATGCCGCTCTCCGTTGCGCAGGATCAGGACGCATTGCATCACGTAGAAGATCGACACGAAGAACGTCGCGATGACCACCCGGGCCACATAGTTCGGGGCCGCAAGCGCGAACCAGGCCAGCAGCAGGGTCGCCTGCGCCGTGAGTCCGGCGACGAGCCTGCGCGTTTGCGGCCGACCATAGAACGCCTGTATCGCCAGCGTCCACAGGCCAACGGCGCCGAGCAACAGCGCATTGCCCACCACGATCGAGAGCCAGTCCGGCGCGATACCCCGCAACCAGAACAGCACCGGCGTGACGACCAGGACCAGCGAGCCAGTTACCCAGTACCCGATCCCCTTGATGTTGCGCGGAAAACTGTAATAGGCCGACAGCAGGACAACCGACATCGGGGCCGACATGACCGATGAAAGGAAGACCGTCGTTCGCAGATCGATCTGGGGCATTGGCAGCGCGCATTTCCATCAGTGACGATCGGTAATGCTACCAAAGACTGACAACCGGAGGTTGGGGGCCAACCCTGCCCCTGCCTCCGCCCATGCAAATTGCCGCCATGACCCCTGCTGCTCAGGCCCGCTTGCTTACCATCAGCCAGTACACCACAAGAAGCCCGCCGAACGCCAGAAAGTCCAGCGCTACCCAGACCCGTTCATCAGATTTGCTCCGAGAAACCACGCCATTCAGAGGCCGTCGCAAAACGTTTCTGCTGTGCGTCCAATTCAAGTCCGAGCGTGGATGTGATTGCTTTGGCGCGAACCCAAACAAATCGAAAGGATCTGTCCCAAAAAAAGTGCGCAACCTCGTGGAGGCCGCGTAGAACCGCATACAAAAGGGTAAATAATGCCCTCGACAGGGCAACCGCCCGGGACAGGTTGGTCACCACCGCCATGGCCTGCACATTGCCGCTGCGGTTTACAAAGAACAATTAGAAGGCGGTGCCAAAGCCCGCGCCAAACATAAGGGTGGCGGACAGGATATGCAGCCACTTTACGGTGAGGTAGGCCATGCTTGCTCCTCGGGTTGTCTCGTTTTTCAATGTGGGGTGGCTTGCGGGCCGGCATCGGTATCGGGACCGAGTGCAGGAAGAGGGCGAACCACGCCAGCATCGGCAGGTTCATCCTCACCGGACCGAAGGGATGCGCCCACCACGCCGGCACCAGCCAGGTGATCGGCGCGGTATGGCCAAGCATCAGCGCCATCTGCGCAGCCCACACCGCGTGCGAGGGGCGCCACAGCACCAGCAAACCTAGCGCCAGGTCCAGGCCGGCGCCGAACCAGACAAGCGGCAAGCGCCAGCCGGGCGGCAGGCCCGCATCGCGCAGCAAGGCCGCGCCGGCCGCCGGATCCGCGAAACAGACATGGGCGGTGCCCAGCCAGATAGCGGCAATGGCGAGCCGGGCTTGGCGAAAGTACCAGTACAGCAAGGTGGGAAGCCGCTCGGCAGGCGAGGCAAAGGTGGCCGGCGCGCGCAAGGGCCGCCCGGCCAGGGCGGCGGCAGCGCGCGGGCTGGCGCTCTTGTCGCTGCGCAGCATGACCAGGCTGTCGCGGTCGACAAGGCTGCCCGGAAGCCTCGCCAGCCCCGCCGCGCACAGGCTGGCAAGCCAGCCGGGCACCCGCAGCCACCGCGCCGGGCGCAGGCCCATGCCGACCCTGAGGGCGCCAAGCCAGCCGGCAAGCCCGAGCCGGGCCGGCCCGACCGCGGGCACGGTGCGCCGGCCCGCGCAGTTCCCGCTGAGCGCATTGGCCAGCAGCGCCACCAGGTCGTCGATATGGATGGGCTGCACGTGCGCGGCGCCCGCCGGCACCGGCAGCACGGGGAGTGCCGCCAGCCGCCGGAACAAAGTGGCACTACGGCCCGAAGGTGCATACACGAGCGACGGCTGCACGATCAGCCAGTCCAGCTTGCCTTGCGGGCCAGTAAGCGGTAGCGGCATCGCGAGCCGCACCCAGCGCGGAAAGCTGGACCATGCGGCGCACGCCAGCCTGCTCGCAAGCCAGCATCAGGGCACACGGCATATCCGCGTGCAATGCCTGGAAGCGTTGCCGTCCGACCTCCCGGAAGATACCTGCCGAATTGAGGACGGCATCGAAGCCGCACAAGGCAGCGTGCCAGTGCGCCGGCGTGGCCCAGGTCGTCAGGTCGCCGGCGATGCAGTGCATCCGGGGATGGCGCGCAAGCGCGTCGGGCCGCCGGGCCAGCGCCACCACCTGATGCCCTTGCGCCAGCAAATGGATCACCAAAGCCGACCCCACCAGCCCGCTGGCCCCCGCCACCAAAGGCCTTATCGTATAACCTGTCAATTCTGTAATTTCGGTCGGAGCGGAAATTACAGAATTCGTGACGGGAAGTCAAGGGATGCCGCGCGGGTGGGGGCGGCAGCCAGGCAGCCAGGCTGCCAGGAAGCGCAACCTGCAGATGACGCGAAGGGAGGGCGGCTGTGCCGCCCCGAACACGTAAGGCGATTCAGCCCGCTCGCGAATCCGTGGCGGGGGAGCGCCGGGCATCACGGCGCTTGAGCGTATCGCTTGCTACGGACTCCGACAAGAACTGCCACAAAGTGCGAACCCGGATAATCCCGTCCCCCGGGCCATCGTGGGTCAGGCGCCTTGCGACTTCCTCCAGCTTGCCAAACATCTCCGGGCGAAGCTGCGTGCGCAGCTCGTTGACTTGTGCCGCCGGCACCACCACCTCGTCGCGGTCGCCAAACCAGCGGCGCTCCGCGAGGAACAGCAGCGCGGCCAGTATCGCCGCACCGATACCCACATTCTCAAAGCCGGCCAGATGGAAACTACTGGCCGCGAAACACAGCACGGCCACTGCGGCCATCAGCACAAAGGCGGCCCGCAGGACGACGAAGGAGCGAGGGTGCGAAATCATGCGCGCCAGATCGCGCACCGCGGCGATTTCGTCTTGCTCCAGGATGTTGAGGACGTTGGTAGTCGAAACTTTCATTTTTCTAATTGCTACTGTCTCGTTGCCTTCGGCCGTTCGGGCGCGGCCCCTGGCGGCTTTGCTGAGCCTGTATCCAGCGAAGAACCAGCAGTGTACACATATGGCGGTTAAGGCGCTTGAGCTGCGGGTTTCGGCAGGATTGGACCGCGGCGAGGGAATTGAGTGGGAATAAGCTGATGTTAGGCCCTGGCCGTGCACCGTCAATGCGCCGTTTGACCTAGGCCGTCATAGACCTGGCGCTCTGTCATAAGGCCGTCTGCGGTGGAACGGCCAGGCAGCCGTCCCGGCGCGGTGCGGAAAAAGGGCGGATACAAGGAGAGATCCATGTCCGTCTGATGTGGCTAATACGGCACTCAAGCCGCGCGGCCCGTATGCTGCCCACGGCACAGGAGCCAAAATCCTGTCACAATGCCACGTTGGCTACCCTCGGTACCTGTTGCGTCCTGATATTGAAATGCGGCTCACCGAAGGCTTCCAGCAAGCGGATGATTTCGCGCGTGGAATCCGCGCGCGTTGTGCGCACCTCGCTGAGCCTCCGGGGAGCCGCGGCGCCGCTAACAATATAGTGTCGCCGGACCGTCAGCACCGCCTCGCTGGGCGCCGTGACCAGGACCGGGGGCGCGTCCTCGTCCTTATAGCTGCCATATATCCAGCCCGACGGCGTCAGATGCGCCTCGATCCAGGCCTCCCGCGCCTCGAATGCTGTCGCCCCGGCCTCCACATTCCTCTCGGTTGAATCCAGCATCCGCCTCTGCCCTTCGAATTTGAGTCAGTCATCCCCAAGCCGCGCACACGCATCGTGCATCGACCAGCGCGGATGGGGCAGATGCCTGACCCGTGGTGAGTCACCGGGCGAATTCTGATTTCGACAAGGCCGCACCGCTACCCTGCATTGGTAGGAGTCACTGGTGCACAGGGTACGAATGTCTGCGCGCAGGCTAGTCGGATCGGCCGGCGGACGGCATCCCGGGCAGCCCGGACACCTTCCGTTCCCCACCTAAGCGTGGGGCCTACCTAAGCGGGGTAACAGCGATTACCGCGTCCATCAATAATCGGAACCAGCAAGCGTGACCCCTTGCTAATTCCCGATAGGGTGTAGGCACTCCCCGCGCCTACACCCTTTTTTTTATGGTAATTGCCCGCTTTGCGTGATCGCCTTCACGCACGGAATTGAGTCAGCACGGCAGTCCCCGCGGCTACGCGATTTCCCTCCTTTGTGGGGGTACCGGAATATTCGTATCGCCGGGCTTTCCGAACACACGAAAAGGGGCGGCGGAAGAATTCGCCGCAACGCAAGAAATCTCTTCGCGCCCGCAAAGAAGATTCCGGACAACGCGGCGAATATGCAACGAAAAGCCGAAGCAAAAAAACGAACCAAAACCCCAGGAAACGACGGAATTTCCCACCATGAACACAAGCCGAATTCTTCTGCATCACCGCTTCTGATGACATCCCTCCCTTTGTCGGGTCCACTCTTCAGTGGGGATAGAAAACAGGGCAAAAACGCCCGCGCCGCCTTGAAGAGCGACCCCCATGAGCCATACACTTCGCCGGGCTCAACGCTGTGATGCAGTGCAAAGAAATAGCGCACGCATCACAAAGCCATCGCCGCAAAGTTCATCTCCGCCCGGCAAGCCCAGGTAGTGGAAAGGCACCGACGTGTGTCATGTTGGACAAGCGGCTTCGTCGCAGCAATCCCCGGCCAGGAGACGGGCGGGAGTGCGGACCTTTCGGGTTTCAAGGGAATTATCAAGACGTGTTCAAGCTTTCAAGCCTTCTGTCTTACCGTAAAGCGGTACTGTTGCTGGGGATGATTCCGTTGCTGGCATCCTGCGCATTGGCGCCGGGGATGCGCTTCGATCCGCAGCGCCCGCTTGATCCGGAAGATCCGAATACCGTACCCAAAGTCACCCCTATCACCCCCGCCCTGGTGCGCGCGATGAAGGCCGCCGCCACGCCAGCCAACGCAGATGTAAGCGAACTGTTTGGCACGCCGGATCCCTATATGGTAGGCGTCGGCGACATCCTCTCCATCGTCGTGTGGGATCACCCCGAGCTCGTGTTCCCCACCCAGACGTACACCATCGGATCCGCGTACGAGATCCCCAACTACAGCGGCGCAGCCAACGTACCGGGATACGTGGTCAGCCCCGCCGGCACCATCCAGTTTCCGTACGCAGGCGTGCTCACCGTTCTCGGCAGAACGCCGGACCAGATTCGCGGCGAGCTCAGCAAGCAATTAAAGGGCGTCGTCAACATGCCCCAGGTCACCGTGCGCGTGCTCGCCTTCCGCAGCAAGCGCGTGTACCTGGATGGCGAAGTGAAGACCCCCGGCCCGCAAAATATCGACGACGTGCCGATGACGCTGGTTGAAGCACTCAATCGCGCCGGTGGCGTCAATGTGACCACTGGTGACAACAGCCGCATTCGCATTGCCCGTGGCGGCAAGAACTACTTTGTCAACCTGCCCGCGCTACTGCAACAAGGCATCGACCCGGCCCGCGTCATGCTGCGCAACGGCGATATCGTGCGTGTGGAACAGCGTGAAGACAGCAAGGTGTTTGTCACCGGCGAAGTGGTGCGGCCATCCACGATTCTGCCGCGCAATGGCCGCCTCACGCTGAATGAAGCGATTGGCGAAGCCGGCGGCGTCAATCCCGTTTCCGCCGATGCGAAAGAACTCTACGTGATTCGCAAGAACGTGGATGGCGAAGCTGAAGTCTTCCACCTTGACGGAAAGTCGCCCGTGTCACTGGCGCTGGCGGAATCGTTCGAACTGAAACCCAAGGACGTCGTGTATGTCGACGCAGCCGGTGTCGTCCGCTGGAGCCGCGTGATCAACCAGTTGCTCCCGAGTGCCAGCTTCTTTAACGCCACCGCGAACACCGTCAAATGATCAAGACCGTGCTCGTAGTGTGCATAGGCAATATCTGCCGCAGTCCGATGGCGGAAGCGCTGCTTAAGCAAGCGCTGCCCGAGGCGAATGTCGTGTCGGCCGGGCTGGGCGCGCTGGTCGGCCAACCCGCCGATCCGCATGCGGTTGCATTGATGAGCGGCCAGGGCCTGGACATCACTGGCCACCATGCGCGCCAGCTCAATCGCGCAATTGCCACGCAAGCCGATTTGATCCTGGTGATGGACAACTCGCAAAAGCAGGAGATCCAGCGGCAGTATCCGGCAACGACGGGGCGGGTATTCCGGCTTGGCGAACTCGCCAGGTTCGATGTGCCGGACCCATATCGCGAGGCGCTCCCCGCCTTTGAAAACGCGCTGCAGTTGATCCAGCGCGGCGTGGAAGCCTGGGTGCCGCGCATCCAGGCCCTCCGTTAACAGTATTCGTAGTAGAGCCAATGAACCAGAATCCTCCTCCTGTTGCTGTTGCTGGTCCGCCGGACGACGAGATTGATCTCGTACGGTATCTGGATGTATTGCTCGCCAGCCGCGTGCTGATTGCGACGATCGCCGCCGTAGTCCTGGCACTTGGCGTTGCTTATGCTTTCCTGGCCCGGCCGGTGTACCAGGCAGACATTTTGGTGCAGGTGGAAGACAACCCTAATAGTGCGAAGAGCCTGCTGGGGGATGTGTCCAGCCTGTTCGACGTAAAGGCTGAAGCGACCGCCGAGATCGAGATTCTTCGTTCGCGCATGGTGGTGGGCAAGGCGGTCGACAACCTGCATCTGTACATTTACGCCAAGCCGAAATACCTGCCATTTGTCGGGGCGTGGATTGCCAGCCGCGCGAAAGGACTATCCGAACCGGGTTTACTGGGCTTTGGCGGTTATGCGTGGGCAAAAGAGTCGATTAGCGTCGATCGCTTCGATGTGCCGGAATCCCTGGAAGGGGAGAAGTTCAACCTGGTGGCGCTGGGCGAGGGCCGCTACCGGCTCGAGCAAGACAGCCTGGACCAGCCGTTGGAGGGCCGAGTAGGTGAGTTGCTGCAGGCGGAACAGAATGCAGGACGTTTCTCCCTCCTGGTGACCGACCTCAAGGCCAAGCCCGGCATCATCTTCAATCTGGTACGCGCGTCGCGACTGCAAACGCTGGAGAAGCTCCAGGATCAACTCAAGATTGCCGAGAAAGGCAAGCAGAGTGGCATCATCGGCGCCTCGTTGGATGGAACCGACCCGAAGCTGACCGCCAGCATCCTTAATGATATCGGCGACGAATATGTCGCTCAGAACATCAAGCGCAAAGCCGCCGAGGCAGAGAAGTCCCTGGTCTTTCTCGGCGACTTGCTCCCTCAGCTCAAGACTGAGCTTGAGCGCGCTGAAGTCAGGTACAACGAGATGCGCAACAAGCGCAATACGTTCAACCTGAGCGAAGAAGGAAAGGCATTCCTGCAGGAGAGCGTGACCGCCGAAACGAGCCTGCTTGAGTTGAAGCAGAAACGTACTGAACTGCTGACGCGGTTTACCGCGACCCATCCGAGCATTCAGGCACTGGATCAGCAGATTGCCACCTTAAGCGCAATAGTGGGTGGCATGGCGGCTCGTATGAAGACGTTCCCTAACGTGGAGCAGGACACTCTGCGCCTCATGCGCGATGTACAGGTCAACAACGACCTTTATGTGGGGCTGCTCAACAATATGCAGCAACTCAAGCTGGTCAAGGCCGGCAAGGTCGGCAATGTACGGCTGCTGGACAATGCGCCCGTTCCGGAAGAACCCATCAAGCCCAAGAAGAGCCTTACCATCGCTCTCGCCGGCATTGTTGGCCTGCTGCTGGGCGTAGTTGCTGCTTTCGTGCGTAACGCACTCTATGGCGGTATCACCGACTCACAGGATATCGAGCAACATAGCGGCCTAAACGTCTACGCGACAGTACCGTTGGCGCAGCAGCAAGCGATACTCAGTGAAGAGATCCGTCTTCGTAAACGCGGTAAGTTCCTGCTGGCGGATCGTTATCCCAATGACCCATCCATTGAAAGCCTGCGCAGCCTGCGTACCGCGTTGCAGTTTGCCATGCTGGATGCGGACAACAATCGCGTGCTGCTGACCGGACCTACACCGGGAGTTGGGAAGTCCTTCATCTCTGCAAACCTGGCACTGGTGATGGCTTCCGGCGGAAAGCGCGTGCTACTTGTCGATGCGGATATGCGGAAAGGCTATCTCAATCAGTACTTCGGGCAAGAGCGGCAACGTGGCCTCTCCGAGGTGCTTGTGGGAAAAGTCGGCTTCGACGAAGCCGTACACCGCAACGTCTTTGAGAACCTGGATTTCCTCAGCACTGGTGTCTTGCCACCCAATCCTGCGGAGCTGCTGCTCAACGAACGCATGGTGACGTTGTTGCAGGAGATGAGTAAAGGCTACGACCTGGTGTTGATCGATACCCCGCCAGTACTCGCTGTGTCAGATACGGCAATCCTGGCGGCCCGATGCGGCACGGTATTCCTCGTCACCCGCTTCGAAAAAACAACCATTGGCGAAGTTACTGAATCGACCAAGCAACTGCGTCAATCCAATGCGGATGTGAATGGTGTGGTTTTCAATGGGTTGGATGCCAGCGCCTACCGCTATGGGTACGGTTCTAAGTATGGGCGTTATCGGTATGCGTACTACGGATACGCGAGTGAACAGGGCAAGGTGCAGGGCTAGATTCACCGGAGTAGGCGCGACCCGAAGCGACGCCGCCCTCCTGGCGTACGGCTCGCGAGGGTAGGTTAAAAAACCGAAGTACTCCGCCACCAGAGCGGTGCCATTGCAGGGAAACTGCTCCTCCTCGGATAAATCGATTGCGATTGCGAAGGGAACTCAGGTCAGTGCGGGGCGCATCAATTCTAAGGGTATATGAAGAATCAATTTGGTAACGTCACTAATAGAATCTTTGTATTTAAAAATGATGGGCATATTAGATATTGACTAGTTACGCTTGGGAAGAAGAGGTGCTTTCGAACGCTCCAAATCACACCTTGACCTTGGCTTTGCCAAGGGCCTCAGATCCAGTAAATCAAAGAACTATCAGGTGTCTATAAAACCATGTCGAATCTCATTGCAGCTAGCCTTATCGAACGACTGAAGCGTAAGGAATCCATCATTGGTATCGTGGGACTTGGCTATGTCGGATTGCCACTGATGTTACGGTACAACGCGATTGGATTCCGCGTACTTGGTATCGATATCGACCATGACAAAGTCGAAAAACTCAATGCTGGCCATAGCTATATTGAACACATCCCTGCTGTCAGCATCGCAAGAGCCCGGGAGAGCGGATTCGAAGCGACAACGGACTTCGAGCGCGCGCGCGAATGTGATGCGTTGATACTCTGCGTTCCGACCCCGCTAAACAAATATCGTGAACCGGATATGAGCTTCGTGGTGGATACGACCGACGCTATCAAGCCTTACTTGCGCGAAGGACAGGTGGTTTCACTGGAGAGCACCACTTATCCAGGCACCACGGAGGAGGAATTGTTGCCGCGCGTGCAGGAGGGGGGCTTGGAAGTCGGAACCAGCATCTTCCTGGTTTATTCGCCAGAGCGCGAAGATCCGGGCAATGCCAATTTTGAAACGCGAACCATCCCGAAGGTTGTTGGTGGTCATACCGAGGTTTGTCTTGAAGTCGGCCTTGCGTTGTACGCACCGGCAATCGACAAAGTGGTGCCGGTAAGCTCCACCAAAGCAGCGGAGATGACGAAGCTGCTCGAGAACATCCATCGCGCGGTCAATATTGGCCTCGTTAACGAAATGAAAGTCGTCGCTGACCGCATGGGCATCGATATCTTTGAAGTCGTGGACGCGGCAGCAACCAAGCCATTCGGATTTACGGCCTACTACCCGGGTCCCGGGCTTGGCGGACACTGCATTCCAATTGATCCCTTCTATCTGACATGGAAAGCCCGCGAGTATGGCTTGCATACCCGGTTCATCGAATTGTCGGGGGAAGTCAATAAGGCCATGCCGGAATATGTTGTCGGGAAACTGATTGACGGTCTGAATCTCAACGGCAAAGCGCTGAAGGGGTGCAAGGTCCTGGTACTTGGCATTGCCTACAAAAAGAATGTGGACGACATGCGCGAGTCCCCGTCGGTGGAGATTATGGAACTCATCGAGGCCAAGGGCGGACTGATTGCGTACAGCGATCCGCATGTTCCTGTCTTCCCGAAGATGCGCGAGCACCACTTCAATCTGTCGAGCGTACCGCTCACCGCGGAAACGATCGCCAGCTTCGACGCCGTCGTCCTGGCAACCGACCACGACAAGTTCGACTACTCGTTGATCAGCCAGCATGCCGCACTGTTGATCGATAGTCGCGGCAAGTACCGCGCCCCCGAATCCCATATCGTCAAAGCCTGATTGACGGGAGAAAAAAATTGAAACGATTTGCATTGATCGGTGCTGCTGGCTATATAGCTCCGCGCCATATGCGGGCCATCAAGGACACGGGCAACGAACTCGTATCCGCTTATGACATCAACGACTCCGTGGGTATTATCGATAGCATCTCACCTCAAAGCGAGTTCTTCACGGAGTTCGAGCGCTTCTATGACCACGCTTGGCGCCTAAGACGCCAGCCCGCCGCAGCACTGAACTACGTAGCGATCTGCTCTCCCAATTACCTGCATCAACCGCATATCTCGGCTGGCCTGCGCCTGGGTTGCGACGTCATTTGCGAGAAGCCTCTGGTCCCTACGGCGGAACTGCTGGAGGAACTGGCCCTGGTGGAACGCGAAACAGGTAAGCGCGTCTTCAATATATTGCAGTTGCGTCACCACCAAGCAATTCTGAATTTGAAGGAAAAAGTCGCCGCAGAGGGTGCGCTGCGCAAGCACGATGTGGAACTCACCTACATCACCTCTCGCGGCAAGTGGTACATGGAGAGTTGGAAGGGAGATCCAAGGAAGTCCTTTGGGGTGGCCACGAATATCGGTGTCCACTTCTACGACATGCTGCATTTCATCTTCGGCAAGCTGCAACGCAACGTGGTGCACTACAGCGGTGAGAGCAAGGCAGCGGGCTACCTTGAGTATGAGCACGCACGAGTACGCTGGTTCTTGTCCATTGACGCCAATGATCTGCCCGAGATAGTAAAGGGGAAGAAGTCCACATACCGATCCATCACTGTTGACGGCGAAGAGATTGAGTTCTCAGACGGCTTCACAGACCTGCACACGGTGAGCTATCAGGAGATTCTGGCTAGCCGCGGCTATGGCTTGGAGGACGCGCGCCATTGTGTGGAGACTGTCAGTACGATTCGCTCCGCAAAGGCTGTGCCCCCACAGAACGAAGAGGGGCATCCCTTCCTGGCTCGACTCGTCCGCTGAGGTGAATATGAACTATCAGGTCCACCCCTCGGCCATCGTGGACGAAGGCGCCCAAATCGGTGAGGGCTCGCGCATCTGGCACTTCGTCCATGTATGCGGCGGAGCGCGTATTGGAAGCGGGTGTTCGCTAGGACAGAACGTGTTTGTGGGCAACCGTGTCGTTATAGGCGATCACGTGAAAATCCAGAACAACGTATCGGTCTATGACAACGTCACCCTGGAGGATGGGGTGTTCTGCGGGCCGAGCATGGTGTTCACCAATGTCTACAATCCCCGCTCGCTCATTGAGCGCAAGAACGAGTATCGAAATACGCTTGTGAAACGCGGCGCCACCCTAGGTGCGAACTGCACGATCGTATGTGGCGTGACAGTGGGCGAGTTCGCCTTCGTGGGAGCCGGCGCGGTGATCAATCGGGACGTGCCTGCATATGCTTTGATGGTGGGCGTGCCGGCTCGTCAAGTTGGCTGGATGAGTGAATTTGGCGAGCAACTGGATCTGCCCTTGCAAGGAGCGGGGCAGGCCGCTTGTCACCATTCGGGGGCGAAGTACGTGCTTGACGGTGGGAGTGTAACGAAAGTGGCGGATAGTAAATGATCGAGTTCATCGACCTGAAAACCCAGCAAGCCCGAATCAAAGACAAGATCGACGCGGGCATACAGCGCGTACTCGCTCATGGTCAGTACATTCTTGGCCCGGAAGTTGCGGAACTGGAGGAAAGGCTCGCTGCCTTCGTGGGAACCAAGTACTGCATTACCTGCGCAAACGGGACAGACGCACTTCAAATCGCACAGATGGCGCTGGGGATCGGCCCGGGCGATGAGGTGATTACGCCGGGGTTTACCTACATTGCGACGGCCGAGACGGTGGCGCTCTTGGGAGCCAAGCCCGTGTACGTCGATATTGACCCCCGTACCTATAACGTCGATCCGAATCTAATTGAGAAGGCATTGACGCCTCGTACCAAGGCGATCATCCCGGTTAGTCTCTATGGTCAGTGCGCTGATTTCGATTCGATTAATGCCATCGCTAAAAGCCGAGGAATACCCGTTATCGAAGATGCTGCGCAAAGCTTTGGTGCGACATACAAGGGTAGGAAATCATGCAGTCTGAGCACGATTGCGTGCGCCAGTTTCTTTCCAAGTAAGCCGTTGGGCTGTTACGGGGACGGCGGTGCCATCTTCACGAATAATAAAGAACTTGCGACTACTATTCGTCAGATTGCACGACATGGACAAGATCGACGTTATCACCATGTCCGGGTCGGCGTAAATAGCCGCCTGGACACGCTACAGGCAGCCATTCTTCTACCGAAGCTTGAGATCTTGGAGGAAGAAATCGAATTAAGGCAGGTGGTTGCGAGCAGATATCATGAATTGCTTCAGGGTTCCGGGTTGTTCCATACCCCTTACGTCGAGCCACACTGTACTAGCGTCTTCGCCCAATACACGATTCGGACCAGCAATCGCGAAGCCATCAGAGCATCGTTGGAAGCTGCAGGGATTCCAACGGCGGTACATTACCCAATCCCTTTGAATAGGCAACCCGCCGTTGCGGACTGCAACGTCGAACTCAAGGTGGGCGATGCTATGGCAGAAGAGGTTCTAAGCCTGCCAATGCATCCGTACTTAAGCGAGGATGATCAGCTCAAAGTGGTTGCTGCACTAATTAGATAGCAGCGTGACGAAGGGAAATTGGAAAAGAGGCTGCCGGGAATGGAGTTAGGTGAGTATTATACGAAGTTGCGGCGAAGTACCTTTATCCGGTCTGTAGCTGTTCTTGCAGGCGGCACCGCCCTTTCCCAACTGATTATGGTGTTGGTGTTGCCAATACTGACGCGAATATATACCCCGGAGGACTTCAGCGTACTGGCGGTCTATACGGCAGCGCTGAGTATTTTCTCGGTAGCGGCATGTTTTCGCTTCGATATTGCAATACCTATGCCGAAGAGGGACGAGGAGGCGGTAAGTCTTCTTATTTTGGCATTGATCGGAGCTTGTTTCAGTTCGTTCGTATTATTAATAATCTCCTTTGTATTTCCATTGGCGGTCACTAGTACTCTGGGAAAGCCAGCGCTGAGTGGAATGCTCTGGCTTATTCCGGCCGGAGTGTTACTTACCAGTAGCTATGGTGCTCTGCAGGCATGGAATACCAGAAAGAAACAGTTTGTGGAGGTCTCGCGCACCCGTATGGCGCAAGCGTTGGCCGGGGCCTCCACGCAGGTGGGATGCGGTTTGTTAGGAAATATCCCGTCTGGCTTGCTATTTGGACAAATGCTTAGCGCAGGGGCCGGCGCGCTTGGGTTGGGATACAGACTAGCAAGAAATGAAAGGGGCATGCTCAAATCAGTGAGGCTGGCGAATCTTTGGAGTGTTTGCTGCCAGTACCATAGGTTCCCGAAATACTCCACCCTCGAAGCACTCACAAATAGCGCTGCCATACAGGTTCCTCTCATTATTATCGCTGCACGGGAAATAGGGCCGGAAGCCGGATATCTCATGCTCGCCATGCGGATAATTCAAGCTCCAATGGGGTTGATCGGGAGCGCAATCTCTCAGGTCTACGTGTCACGCGCCGCCGAAGAGTTTCGAATAAATCGACTTAATATATTTACCGGTAAAATTCTGGAAGGCCTTTTAAAGAGTGGCGTGGGGCCGATAATTTTATTCGGTGCAATTGCTCCGAAAGTATTTGAGTTGGTTTTCGGCAGCGAGTGGCAGAGGGCTGGGCAGCTCGTGACATGGATGACGCCGTGGTTCGTCATGCAATTCCTGGCCTCGCCGATATCAATGGCCCTCCACGTTACGGGAAATCAACGGATAGCGCTGCTGCTGCAGATATTTGGGTTTCTATCTCGGGTGGGGATGGTGATGACGGCAACTCATCTGATAGGTGGATTTGTGTCGGAAGTCTACGCTATCTCTGGTTTTGTATTCTATTTTATATATTTGACTGTTATTTTGCGGGTGTCCTGCATTTCATTTTCGGCGGCAATGGCTTCTTTTAAAGTCGCATTTCCGGTTTTGATGGCGTGGACTGTTTTATCCGTAGCATCGGTGTTTTTGTGTCAAATCAAGATTTGGTAGGGATATGAAAATGCTAGATCTCTGGCGGTATAACGAGGACCGGAATAATGCGGTTTGAAAAACAGTCTGCTACCACCGGAAGCTTTGTGGAGGTCGCATGCGTAATGTTGGTTCTGTTGGTTGGCTATGCGGTTGCATTTTCGAATATCGTTAGTTTCGATTGTATATCGGTGGCATGGGCTTTGGTTGCTGTATACGTCATATTCAGAGTGAAGCCTTTGCCAATTATATTTTCAGCTATTTTTTATCTGTTTCTGTTGGTGGCGTATGGATTTGGGGTGGCTGCTGTTAAAGGTAATCCTGATTCACTCGTATATGCAAAGAACATCGCTAGTTCGTTTTTCTTGACGGCTTTGGTTCTGGGTGTCCTGACTGGCCAGTTGCGGAGATCTGGAACGGCATTTGCCAGGAGATTTTTAGGGGAACGTACACTGCAAATCGGATTCGCAGTTGTCGCAGCCTGGGCATATTTTATTTTCGCGACGACAAAGGCGGGTGGTGGATATGTAGTGAAGGAATACGGTGGTATGAATTATCTTACCACCTCGGATATTTTGGCTATAACCGCATTGATTGCCATTGAAAGCGGGGCCGTAGGTATTCGATGGAGGTTCGCATTTTTCGTTGTGACGCTCGTGGCGCTGTTTTTCCTGGGGTCGCGGGCAACAATTGTTATTTTTATCATTTGTTTGATGTGTTCTCCCGGTCCAGGTACCTCGCTAGGGAAGCGGGTAGGGTTATCGCTGGTTATTTGCGCGATTTCGTTGGTCGGATTCTATTTCACCATAAATTACGCCGGAGAAGAGTTGAGCTATCGGCTCATTTCGTTGATGGAAATGGATGGCGATGGAAGTCGGGTGACACGAGCCATGTTTCAGGACAGGTTTATAAGCCGATTGGGCGATGAGCCGCTATGTCTCATTTACCCGTGCTTTCCGCAAGAAGGTGAGTATGCGCACAATATTCTTTCTGTGCAGCAGTATTTTGGCGTCGTTGGGTCTGCGTTGATCGGTGGCCTGTTTATAAATTTCGTCATGACCAGGTTGAGGGGGGCGAGGACGCCTCTTGTCGCAACGATGATGTTTTGTTTGTTGATGATGCTATTGGCTAGGGCGTGGTTGTCATTGGTATTTCCGATACTTTCTGCCTACCTTTTGAGTGCAATTCTGTCGCGAAATATTAGAAGTGAAAGTTGACTTGTATTCGCGTCTCTATCTGTCAACGGATTGCTTGAATAAGGAAGGGTGGGATTTGAAATGAAGATTGCTTATATCGTCGAGACATTTACGGAAGGACTTGGATACATCGACAATATTCTTCCGTTTGAATTGGCTGAACGTGGAAATGAGGTCCACTTGGTCACTTGCAGGTTGCCGGCGTATTACCAGAGAGATGAGGCATTTTTTGGCGGCTTGCTAAAGAACGTTTCAGTAGTTGACAGAGAGATGTTGCGGGGAGTACAGATTCATACGTGTAAGTATAGGCGCGTAGGAAGCAGAATTATGATGTCCGGGTTGTTGGCGAAATTAAGGGAAATTGCTCCGGACGTTGTAATTGTCAGAGGCCTGTCGTCGCCGGTTTTGGGGCAGGTTATCTTCTGTAAAGCGTTTGTGAAATTTTCTCTATTCACATCGACGGGGCAGGCATATTCAGCAATGCCGAAGGAGTTGGCTCGGGGAATAAAGATTTCAAGGCGATGGATATTTCACGCGCTGACGAGGATCCTGCCGGGCCGGATATTCAGTTATTTCTCTAAGGCATGTATCGCGTCGACGGAGGATTGTGCATTATGTGCCGTTGATTTTTACGGAATACCAAGAAATAAATTGGAAGTTGTGCCTCTTGGTGTCGATACTACGATCTTTCATCCTGTTCGTGACGATGATTCTCGCCATCGACGTGGGCTTTTGAGGAGCAAGCTGGGTATACGGGAGGGCGACTGCGTATGCATTTGGACAGGGAGAATGACGCGGGCAAAATCGATTATGACGCTTGCGCATGCCATTAACGAACTCAACGACGAAGGCTACGCGTTTGTCGGATTGTTTGTGGGAGCTGGGCCTGAGTCAGAAAGTCTTCGGGGAATGAGGGATTGTATTGTTCACGACTTCGTTGCGTGGCGTGAGTTGGCGGATTTTTATCGCGCGTCGGATCTTGCGGTCTGGCCTAAATCCATTACGACTAGCACACTCGATGCATCGGCGTGCGGTCTGCCTGTAATCATGAGTGATCAGGAGGCAGCTACCGAGCGCTGGGACGGTATTGGGGCAAGCTACGAGGAAGGGAGCGTTCAGTCTTTAAAGAATGTACTAATCAGATATTTGGATTCGGCGAAAAGACTGAAGGATGGATCGGCGGGGGCTTCCAGAATGCGAGATGAGTATAGCTGGAAAATAATATCAGGTAGATTTCAGAATTTCTTAGAGGCTAGGTGAGGAAATCTCTAATGTCATTCTTTCGGATGTTTAAGGGTCGCGCGGATCTATATTTATGGCGCCGATATTTATATATGCTGGTCAAGCGAACCGTGTGCCGGTTTTCCGATGTGCACCCCACGGCTTTTTTTGCCGGCCGAAGCAAGATTGCACGGGACATCGTTGCTGCGGACTATGTTTTCGTCGCAGACGGGTGTCGGGTGTGTCCACAGGTAAATCTGGGTCGCTACGTCATGCTTGGCCCCTGTGTGACCATTACCGGTAGTGATCATAGATTTGATTTACCCGGTATCCCTATTATTTTTTCCGGAAGACCGGCTCTTCCGAGTACTGTTATTGAGTCGGACGTGTGGGTTGGATTTGGCTCCGTAATTATGAGTGGAGTGAAAATCGGAAGGGGTTCGATAATAGCCGCGAATTCTGTGGTGACAAAAGATGTTCCGCCTTACGAAATACATGGCGGAGTGCCCGCAAGGAAAATAAGGAACAGGTTCTCTACGCCGCTGGCCATTGACGTTCACGAGAAGATGCTGGCTAGGTCGAAGGTGAGTGTTAAATTTTGTTCAGATCTTGGTGATATAAATGAAGACGTTTAATGATGGGGTGTTACTTATTACCGGTGGTACGGGATCATTCGGGAACGCGGTGTTGAAGCGTTTCATCGATACCGGGATAGGAGAGATACGTATATTTAGTCGTGACGAGAAGAAGCAAGATGATATGCGGAAACGTTACAACCATCCGAAGCTCAAGTTTTATATCGGGGACGTGCGTGATGAGCGGAGTGTGGTCGCAGCGATGCGGGGAGTGGATTATGTTTTTCATGCAGCTGCACTAAAGCAGGTTCCTTCTTGTGAGTTTCACCCAATGCAAGCCGTCGGCACGAACGTGTTGGGGACGGAGAACGTACTCGAAGCGGCGATCAATGCCAATGTAAAACGGGTTGTATGCCTGAGCACGGATAAAGCTGTGTACCCTATCAATGCGATGGGGATCAGCAAGGCCATGATGGAAAAGGTGATGGTTGCCGCTAGCCGTAATCTAGAGGGTACCGAAACCGTCATCTGTGGCACGCGGTACGGCAATGTGATGGCGTCCCGTGGCTCTGTAATACCGCTCTTTGTCGAACAAGTGCTTGCGGGGAAACCTATAACCGTGACCGACCCGGGTATGACTCGGTTCATGATGACGCTGGCCGATGCGGTGGACCTCGTGTTGTACGCCTTCAAGCATGGCAACAACGGCGATATCTTCGTGCAGAAAGCGCCGGCGGCCACGGTGAAGGTCCTTACGCAGTCCATTCTTGAATTGATGGGCAAGCCGAATCACGAGGTACGCGAGATTGGGACGCGCCATGGAGAGAAACTGTACGAGGCGCTGCTCAGTCGCGAGGAAATGGCCTGCGCCGAAGATCTTGGCGATTACTTCCGCATGCCGCCGGACGGCCGCGACCTCAACTACGCCAAGTATGTTGAGCAGGGCGAGCGGCGAATCACGCGAAGCAATCACGGCGAGGACTACAACTCCCATAACACGACCCGACTGGACGTCGAGGAAATGAAGACCTTGTTGCTCAAACTTGACTTCATGCAGCGCATCTCGCGTGGAGAGCACGCTGTGGCGGAGGATTGACGCTATGAAGGTACTGATTACCGGAGCCGATGGCTTTGTGGGGAAGAACTTGCGGCTGCACCTTGGCGAGCGTAAGGACGTGCACGTCACGGCTTTTACGCGCGCAAATGACTTGACTGACTTACCCGGCCTGGTTGCGGAGACGGACGTCGTGTTTCATCTTGCTGGTGTTAACCGGCCGGAAGACCCGCGCGAGTTTATAAGGGGAAATACGGACCTGACGCAAGAGATTTGCCGCTGCGTAGGCGCGGCCGCCGAGGCATCTGGGAAGAAGATTCCCATTATCTATACCTCTTCCATTCAGGCGGGCCGCGACAACCCCTACGGCCAGAGCAAGCATGTGGCCGAAGAGGCGTTGTGGCAGCTCGCCAGCAGTCACCAGGTCCCGGTGCACGTCTTTCGGCTGCCCAATGTCTTCGGTAAATGGTGCAAACCAAACTACAACTCAGCTGTAGCGACCTTCTGCCACAACATCGCGCGTGATCTTCCCATCCAGGTCAACGATCCTGCCGCGACCGTGACCCTGGTGTACGTAGACGACGTGATTGAGCGTCTTGTGCAGTTGATGGATGGCTCGGACCCCGTTGTGGATGGAGATGGCTTTGCGACACTGACTCCGCAGTACACCACCACGGTGGGTGAACTGGCAGCTCAGATCCAAGCCTTCAAGGATAGCCGTGCAACGCTGGTGACCGAGCGCGTGGGAACTGGACTGGTGCGGGCGCTATACGCTACTTACGTCAGCTATCTGCCGGTGGAATCATTCGCTTACCCGGTCCCGCAATATGGCGATCCGCGCGGCGTGTTTGTGGAAATGCTGAAGACGCCGGACGCCGGCCAGTTTTCCTTCTTCACGGCGCATCCCGGGATCACGCGGGGCGGTCACTACCACCACAGCAAGACCGAGAAATTCTTGGTGATCAAGGGCCAGGCGCGGTTCAAGTTTCGCCATATGCAGACCGGCCAGGCACATGAACTGGTCACATCCGGCGAGAACCCCGAGATTGTGGAGACAGTGCCGGGCTGGACGCACGATATCACCAATATCGGTTCCGACGAGATGATCGTCATGCTCTGGGCGAACGAGGTGTTCGATCGCGCCCGGCCCGACACGTTTGCATGCCCGTTGTAAGCACAAGCCCTATGCATAAGCTAAAAGTCATGACTGTGGTCGGGACACGGCCGGAAATCATTCGCCTCTCGCGCGTTCTGGCGCGACTGGATGAGTACTGCGACCATGTGTTGGTGCATACCGGTCAAAACTACGACTACGAACTGAACCAGATCTTTTTTGATGATCTTGGCATTCGCAAGCCGGACCATTTTCTTGATTCCGCAGGAGGCTCCGCGGCAGAGACTATCGGAAACATCATCATTGCCGTCGATGCCGTGCTGGCGGCAGAGAAGCCGGATGCGGTGCTGGTTCTCGGCGACACCAATAGTTGCATGGCTGTTTTGCCGGCGAAGCGACGCAAGGTCCCGGTGTTCCACATGGAGGCGGGGAATCGATGCTTCGATCAGCGCGTGCCGGAGGAAATCAATCGCCGGATCGTCGATCATACGGCGGACATCAATCTTACGTACAGTTCCATTGCCCGCGAGTATCTGCTTCGTGAAGGCTTGCCGCCGGATATGGTGATCAAGACGGGCAGCCCGATGTCCGAGGTATTGACGCACTACTGGCCGGGCATCGAGCGCTCCGATGTGCTGAACCGGCTGGAGTTGGCGGATGGACGCTTTTTTGTCGTGAGCGCGCATCGCGAAGAGAACATTGAGTCCGATTCGAATTTCGGGAAATTGGTCAATGTGTTGAACACCGTGGCGGAGGACTATGGTCTGCCGGTTATTGTGTCGACTCACCCCCGCACGCAGAAGCGCGTGGATGCCAACGGTGCGAAGTTTCATTCCAATGTGCAATTGCTGAAACCGCTCGGCTTTACGGATTACAACAGGTTGCAGATTGCCGCCAAGGCGGTGCTGTCCGATAGCGGGACTATCAACGAGGAGTCTTCCATCCTGAACTTCCCGGCACTGAATCTGCGCGAGGCGCATGAGCGTCCGGAGGGCATGGAGGAGGCGGCCGTGATGATGGTCGGTCTCGAAGTTGAGCGTGTCATGCAGGGTATTGCGATCCTGGCGGACCAGCCTCGTGGCGAAGGTCGGCTTCTGCGCCAGGTAGCGGACTACAGCATGCCGAATGTTTCGGACAAAGTACTTCGCATCCTGCACAGCTATACCGACTACGTGAACCGCGTAGTGTGGAAGAAGTACTGACGCATGGCCACTCGGATTCTGTTGCTGACGCAGTGGTTCGACCCTGAGCCGACTTTCAAGGGCATGGTATTTGCGCGTGAGCTGGTGCGTCAGGGCTTTGAAGTGGAGGTACTGACGGGTTTTCCGAACTACCCCAGCGGAAAGGTGTACCCAGGCTATCGAATCAGGCTACTGCAGCGTGAGGTGATCGACGGCGTGCAGGTGACGCGCGTCCCCCTGTATCCCAACCACGATCAGTCCGCAATCAAGCGGGTGTTGAACTACGTGAGTTTTGCTGCGTCGTCTCTCATATACGGCTTATTCATGGCCAAGAGGGCGGACGTCATTTATGCCTATCACCCGCCGTTGACGGTGGGGATCTCGGCCAGTCTGATCCGGTTGTTTCGTCGCATTCCGGTGGTGTATGACGTTCAGGATATGTGGCCGGATACGCTGCGGGCTACCGGCATGGTCAGGAATCCGAGGGTGCTGAACCTTGTGTCTCGCGTTTGCGATTGGGTGTATCGGCGAGTGGATCACATCGTCGTGTTGTCGCCTGGCTTCAAGGAACTTCTCGTGCAGCGCGGCGTGCCTGCCGCAAAGATCGACGTGATCTACAATTGGGCCGACGAGGCCGCATTGGCTGCACCAACCGGCAGACTGCCGAATGAATTTCCCGGAGGGGAGAAGTTCCGTATCCTCTTTGCCGGCAACATGGGTAAGGCTCAGGCGCTTGACTCGGTGCTGGATGCGGCAGTGTTGCTACAGGTAAGGGACGCGCGCGTGTGTTTCGTTATGCTCGGTGGCGGGGTTGAGGTTGACCGGCTGAAGGCACGGGCTGCCGAGTTGCATTTGGGGAATGTCGTTTTCTTGCCGCCGGTGCCGATGGCCGAGGTGGGAACCGTGCTGAACGCAGCGGATGCCCTCCTCGTACATCTTCGCAAGGATCCGCTGTTCCGGATAACCATCCCCTCGAAAACGCAGGCGTACATGACTGCGGGGAAGCCGCTCCTGATGGCGGTGGATGGAGATGCGGGCGATCTGGTCGCGCGATCGGGGGGCGGAACGGCTACCGAATCCGAGAACCCGGAGGCGCTGTCGATCGCAGCTGAATCTCTGGCCGCGCTGTCGACCGAGGAGTTGCAGAGGATGGGGGATGGGGCGAAGCGCTTTTATCAGGAGCACCTAGCGCTGGCCGTAGGTGCTGCCAGCTTCGGCGCCATTTTCCGGCGGTTGACGTTAAATAATCCTTCAAGATGAAACGACTTTTCGATATCGTTTTAGCCGTGGCGGCCTTGCTGGTGCTCGGGGTTCCGCTTTTGTTCCTGATATGGCAGGTGAGGCGGAAGCTCGGCAGTCCAGTGTTTTTTCGACAGACGCGGCCTGGCTTGCACGGTAAGCCATTTGAGATGGTCAAGTTTCGCACCATGACGGATGCGCGCGGGCCAGGGGGGCAGTTGCTCTCGGATGCGGAGCGTCTGACGCCTTTTGGTCGTTTCCTTCGTGCTACTAGTCTGGACGAGCTCCCCGAACTGTGGAACGTACTCAAGGGTGATATGAGTCTGGTAGGCCCGCGCCCGCTACTCATGGACTACTTGCCTCTGTACACGCCAGAGCAAGCGCGCCGCCACGAGGTTCGTCCCGGTATTACGGGCTGGGCGCAGATCAACGGCCGGAATGCGCTGTCCTGGGAGCAGAAATTCGTTTTGGATACCTGGTATGTAGACCATCGTACGTTTTGGCTGGATCTGAAAATCCTGGCCTTGACCGTAAAGAAGGTGCTGGTGCGCGACGGGATCAGCGCAGCCGGCGAAGCCACCATGACGCGGTTCACCGGTGTCCCGGCCAATGAACAAAAGGAGTAAGCGATGAGGTTGATTGGAATCTATGGCGCAAGCGGATTCGGGCGCGAAGTCATGCCCCTGGCGCGCGCGCAATTGACGGCTGCCGGAACCGGTCCGTTTGAGCTGGTGTTTGTGGACGACGGAGAGAATGCGCCGCTAAGCAATGGCCATCGGGTGCTGTCGTATGCGCAGTTCCTGGAGGTACCCGCGGCCAAAAAGCAGCTTGGCTTCGCGATCGCGGACAGCCAGGTACGAGAACGGCTGGCATTGCGTGCGGAGCAGGACGGCGTTGGTTGCATCGACATACTTGCATCCAACGCGGTGATGCTGGATGACGTCAGCATCGGCGCCGGCGCGGTGATTTGTCCGTTCGTCACCCTGACGAGCAACATCCGGATTGGCAAGCAATTTCACGCCAATCTCTATGCCTACGTGGCCCACGATTGCGTCATCGGGGATTACGTGACCTTCGCTCCCGGAGTCAAGTGCAATGGAAACGTGCTGATTGAAGACCACGCCTATATCGGAACCGGTGCGGTACTCAAGCAGGGCAAGCCAGGCAAGCCGCTGGTTATTGGCCGTGGCGCTGTGGTTGGCATGGGAGCCGTGGTAACGCGTGATGTGCCCGCTGGCGCGACGGTAGTGGGTAATCCCGCGCGCCCGATGGTCAAGTGAGAGGGAAGCGAAATGCTGAATACCGGATTTTCACCTTGGCCGAGTTTTTCGCCCGAGGAGATGGCGAGCGTGCAAGCCGTGCTGGCGTCCAACAAAGTCAATTACTGGACCGGCACCGAAGGCCGTGAATTCGAACGCGAATTCGCCGCCTGGGTGGGCGTGGAACACGCCGTCGCACTGGCCAACGGCACCCTGGCTCTGGACGTAGCCCTGAAGGCGCTGGACATTGGCGCTGGCGACGAGGTGATAGTCACCTCCCGTACCTTCCTGGCTTCCGTATCCAGTATCGTACTGGCCGGTGCCACGCCAGTCTTCGCCGACGTGGATCGCGACGACCAGAACATTACCGCCGAGACCGTGCGGGCAGTGCTGAGCCCGCGCACCAAGGCCATCCTCTGCGTGCATCTCGCGGGCTGGCCCTGCGATATGGATCCCATCATGGCGCTGGCCAAGGAGCATGGTCTTGCGGTGATCGAAGATTGTGCCCAGGCGCATGGTGCGTTCTACAAAGGGCGGGCTGTAGGCTCAATCGGTCATGTCGGAGCCTGGTCTTTCTGCCAGGACAAGATCATGACGACTGGCGGCGAAGGCGGCATGGTGACGACGAACGATCGTGATCTGTGGGCGCGCATGTGGGCTTACAAGGACCATGGCAAGAGCTACGAGGCGGTCTACGAGCGGGAGCATCCGCCGGGCTTCCGCTGGTTGCATGAGTCCTTTGGCACCAACTGGCGCATGCTGGAGATCCAGGCGGCAATCGGCCGTATTCAGGTGAGGCGCATGGCGGAGTGGACCGCACGGCGTACGGCGAACGCCATGACGCTGGCCGAGGCACTGAAGCCGTGCAAGGCGCTGAGGGTTCCCCTGCCGCCGGTAGGCGTGGAGCATGCCTGGTACAAGTTCTATGCGTTCGTGCAACCCGAGTCATTGGCCGAGGGCTGGGATCGGGACCGGATCATGGCGGAGATCAACGCAGCGGGGGTGCCGTGCTATTCGGGTTCCTGCTCAGAGGTGTATCTGGAAAAGGCGTTCGATAGTACGGGATGGCGTCCGGCCGAGCGTCTGCCGGTGGCGAAGGAACTGGGGGAGACCAGCCTGCTGTTCCTGGTGCATCCGACCTTGACCGAGGCAGAAATTGCGCGGACCGCACAGGCGGCTCGCGCGGTGGTGGAGCGGGCTACGCGTGGTTGACAGGGGGCACGAGAAGGCGGGAAGGGTGCGCGCGGCTTGGCCGGACGGGCGGGCGCCTGGTGATGCGGGCGCCCGGTCATGACGCTGTGGGCACATGTCATTCCGTTCGGCGATAGTACGTGGACTTTGCCGCTTGCTGCGTCTGTCGCTGTTGCCTTGCTGCTTGGTGGGGATCGGGCTCGGGCCATCCGTTGGCTGGCCTGTTTTGGTGCCGGCATCGCGGTGATTGTTGCCGGCAAGCTGGCGTTCGATCTGCGCGGCTGGTGTCTGCCATCGATTGGCTTCTACAGCATCAGCGGCCATGCGATGCAGACCACGGCAATCTATCCGCTGCTGTTCATGATGCTCTTTTCCGCAGTCGGGCCTCGAGCCGCGCGGTGGGGATTCCTGCTTGGATTGGCGGCGTCGGTGTTCATGGCGGTAACTCTGCTGGCCGGCAACTATCACACGCTGTCTGAAACGCTGGCTGGCATGGCAGTCGGCGCGATGGTCGTTTGCACGTATCTGCGCTGGCAGCCGGTCTTGCGCCCGGCGCATCTGGCCTTGCTTGTCGCGTTGCCGGTAGCCGTGGTGGTGCTGGTCGATATGCATGGCACGGTTAACCCGACCAAGGCGGCGCTCTGGCAGCGCGCGGCGATTTGGCTCGGGGCTACCGAGCAATATACGCGGCAGATCTATACGGATCCGGTCAACGGTACGCGGCGGGTATCTGTGCGGCTGCGCAGGCTTTCTTAAACCCCGGGCGCGTCATTGCCGCCCCGCGCGGGCGACGTCCCTTCGCAGCGACGTGGCCGCGCTAATGTTGCTCCCCAATTGTTGCCGGACCCTATCGAAGCCGCGGGCAGTGGGTTTGGGGGCTGCAACGTCGCATCTTGTGAGCAATTGGGGCAGCGTTCTGGCGCGAGCCTGGCAGGTCCCAATTTTTCACATAACGGAATGGCCATTCGGGCTATACTCCCACCCGTCGTCGAAACAGCGATGACCGGGATTGGCGTCCCGAAGTACAGGCGGACCAGCCGCGAAGTTGCGGCTTTTCTTCCGTCCCCCCGATTGGAGTCGGGGAGCGGTTCAATAACCGTTGTACACAGGAGGTATCTCTCATGGCGAATCTCGCCTGCGATGCACGTTCGTGCATGTTCCGCAATCCTCTTCGAGTCAGTCCTTTGATTGCCGTTGCCTATTTGCCGCGAAGCGTGCCCGCGTCTAGCCGTGGCGAGTTGCCATGTGGTGCAGATTTGTGGTTCGCAAGCAAGGTTCAACAGCAAGCACAAGGTCGCGACCATGCACGAAGTCACACGCTATGGTGTCACCGCGTGCCGGTCGGGGCGTAACACGTCTCTTACAACCTGCGCCAAACTCGAATCCCCTGCGGAACTCGCCGCCGCTAAAGCCGCGCACCTCCACGCCCTGTTGCTCATGACACATGGTAACTGCCTTGAGCGATTCGTCAGCATGGATGCGAACATTCAGGAGAGCCTGCTTTCCCTGGCGGCGGATCTTGCATTGCAGATTTCGGCACTGAGCGAGCTGGCGCTTGTGGACGTGCAGGATCAATCCGCTTCTGTTTGACGGCCACCACCCATTTGGGTGAATAGCATATGCAGATCGGCCTTGCAGGGTTCTCGGACCCTCCTCGAGGCCGTACGCCGTATTTTGTTACGCATCCACAGAACATCGCCAGATCCGAGTGGTGCACCCTGACCTGGCTTGCTCCACTTCGATGCGAAGGAACCGGGGCCGCGCGCCGTGCTGGTGTCCGTGCGGGTGCTTATGCCGGATTTTGTCTTTTGTATCAGGGCTGATACCCAGGATTACAGGGTCAGGCCGCTAAAAAGTGAGACGCACGGTCAAGTCCCTCCGGCGGGGGGGATTATCCTGCCTGCGGATTTTGCTTCGAGCGCCTGGTCCCGCATCCGTCGAAGGCCGTGACTGGTTCTGTCTCTGGCTGAGTTGTGTCGGGCTCCCGTGCGGGGAACGGGCGAGGAAGCAAAGCCGCTTAGCAATTGCCACAAACGCCAGCCCCTGCCGGACCTATGGAAATTCATCAAAGTGCATTTACCCGCGAGCAGTTCGATGCCTATTTCGCGTCGTATGTGGGCATGGAAGGCGGGAACCCCGCGGCCGCCGTATGGTTTTGCGAGTTTTCACCCAGTGGGGTCGAGACGCCGCTGAGCGATTCGCTGCGGCCTTTAGCGCAGCCTCATGCATGGGACGAGGCATTTCGCCGCCGGCACCGGCAGGATATGGCGCGCTGGCAGACGCATCAGCGTATTGCCCGGATCATGGCGGCAGCGCGCGAGAAGATACTCTACGGGCGCTCCGAAGGCGGCGACTGGCGGCAGTACCTGGAGGAGATGCTCTACCGGCCATGCGGCTGGGAGTTCAAGCTGAACCTCTTCCCCCTGGCGATCCGGCCGGAAGGCAGGCTCCCCTGGTCCAAGCTTTATCAGGGCCAGCCGGAGCTGAATCCCAAGCAGCGCTATTTCGATCTGTGCCGGCACGGAGGGCGGTTCCGGTTCATCGGTGGCTTGTGCCGCCGGATGCGCCCCAAGGTGGTGGTGTGCCTGGGCGAGCGCCATGCCGACGATTATCTGAAGGCCTTCGGCATGCAGGGGATTCCTGCTGTCGAGCACACGCTCAAGCCGGCTGACCAGGCCAGGACCCTGCAGGTCTATATGCGGCAAGGCACCACGCTTATTGTCTGCCCGGCCGTTGCAGGTAGCGCCGGGCTAAGCTCCGACGTTTTGCTCAATGCCATGGGGTGCTTCATCAGCCACTGGCTGACGCACGAGGATTTTGCGGAGCGTGCCGATACGCAGGCGCCGGATGCGCGCGGCGACATGAAGCCAGCGCCTGCGTCATGGTCCGCGGTACGCGCCGTCGTTGGCGCTCCGCTCATGGCTTGTCAGATATCGGCGTAGCCACCGCTCGTAGTCCTGGCCCTGTACCTTGAGGGCGGCGCGCATCAGCTCTTCGCGCCGCGGGCTGGCGGCCTCGATACGCAGGTCGCTCGGCGACATGCCGTAGGCGCGCCGAAACGCGCGGGTGAAATCCGATGCGCTGGAGAAGCCCAGCCCATAAGCAATCTCGATCACCGGCAGATTGGGAAACCGCACCAGTTCCGACGCTGCCACGCGCAGCTTGCGCTTGCGGATGTACGCGTGTACGCCGCCTTCGTGCTCGAACAGCCGATACAGCGAGGGCCGGGAAATGTTCATCGCCGCCAGCAAGCCGGTGGGTGATATATCCGGCTGGTGGGCGCTGTGGTCAATCAGGCGGCGGGCTCGCGCGAGCATGGCGTTGCGGGTGGCGGAACGGGCGTCGCCTTCCAGCCGCGCGGCTTTGCGGAAGGCGGCCACGAGCAGATGGATGGCTTCGCGCAAGGCCGGTGCGGCCTGCTCTGGCGTCATGTGCGGGAGTTCGCGGGCCAGCACGGTCACGTGCTCGACCGCGAGCATCGTCATTGGCGTGTTGGCCTCCACAATGCGGCCGTGCGCCGAATCGGCATCGGGAAAGACGGCGTCCATCAGCGGGCGCGGCACAAAGAACGAGAGGGCGTGCGAGGGGTCGCGCACCATGCGCGCGGGCTGGCCCAGATCCGTCAGCAGGATGCCGCCGTGGCGCGGCGTGGGATTGCGCCGCTGGCCTTCGACCAGGCCCGCATTGCCGCCGATAAACACCTGGAACACATAGTGCCGCATGGCATCGGTGGAGATCCGCGCCACGGTGCGGTGCAGGTTGACGCCGTCGCACCGGCAATTGGTGAAGACCATGTCCTCGACCAGGTACCTGTCGATCGCCGCCGCAAAGGGGCGGGCCACTTGTTCTTTCGTCAGGTCAAGGTCGATGACATGGCCTACGCGATCGCGCCAGGCCAGGATCTGGCCGGCGGATGACCGGGACCCGGTTGCGGTGCCGACTTCAAAGCGGCTATGCGGTATGCCGGAGGCGGGCTCCGGCGGCGGTTGCGGCTGGGCAAGTCTGTACGCAGTCATGGCATTGGAGTTGCAGCCTGGTAATCAGGCTGCGGCGCGATCCAATGTACAGGAAACCGCCGGACTCCGTACAGACTCGCTTGCGCGAGGTCAGCCCGCCTTGGCTTGCTTGGCGTTCAGTTCCGCGAAATCCGCCAGCACGTCCTCCGGCCCGCGCACACGGGCACCGAAAGGGAAGGGCAGCAGTACGCGCGGACGCGGCGCCTTGCTTCTCTTGCCATCCAGGGAGCTGTAGGGCGCGTATTCCGGCACGATCGCTTGTACCAGGCTCTGGATCTTGAGCGGATCGCGCGTGTCGCAGGCGGCGAACAGGGCGGCCAGCAGATCGTGCAGCGTGGCCTCTTCGGTGGAGTGCTCTTTTGCACACATGATGCGTTCGTGCGAACTGGGGATGACACCCTCGCCAATCAGCAGTTCTTCATAGAGTTTCTCGCCGGGGCGCAGGCCGACCACCTTGATCTCGATATCGCCGCCGGGATTGTCCCTGGTCTTCTCCTGCAGTCCGGACATATCGATCATGGTCCGTGCCAGGTCCACGATGCGTACGGGGTCCCCCATGTCCAGCACGAAGACCTCGCCGCCCTTGGCCATGGCGCCTGCCTGGATCACCAGTTGCGCCGCCTCGGGGATCAGCATGAAGTAGCGGACCACGTCGGCGTGGGTGATCGTGATCGGCCCGCCGGATTCGATTTGCCGGCGGAACAATGGCACGACCGAGCCGGATGAACCCAGCACGTTGCCAAAGCGCACCATCGAGAAGGTCGTGCGGGTGCGCGGACGCGCGGCGGCGGCCTGGAAGACCAGTTCGGCCATGCGCTTGCTCGCGCCCATGACGTTGGTCGGGCGTACCGCTTTGTCGGTCGAGACCAGGACGCAGGTCTCCACGCCGTACATGTGGGCGATATCGGCGACGGTCAGCGAACCCAGCACATTGTTGCGGATGCCTTCGGGCATGTTCGACTCGACCAGCGGCACATGCTTGTACGCCGCGGCGTGGTAGATGGTATCGACACGGTTCTGGCGCACCGCAGCCGTGACGGCCTCGGGATCGCACACCGAGCCGATGCGCGCCGATATGTCCAGCCCCGGAAAGAGCTGCCGCAATTCCTGTTCGATCGTGTACAGCGCGTACTCGGAGTGTTCGAACAGGACCAGCTTGCGCGGGTCCTGCGTGGCGATCTGCCGGCACAGTTCGCTGCCGATCGAGCCGCCGGCTCCCGTCACCATCACAACCTTGCTGCGCGTGCACTTGGCAAACAGGCTTTTGTTGGGAGGCACCGGCTCGCGGCCAAGCAGATCCTCGATACGGATTTCGCGGATGGATTGCGTGGTGATCTTGCCATCCACCAGTTCCAGTAGCGTGGGCAGGGTACGCACTTCCACTTCCTGGGTGCGCAGGCTTTCCACCACTTCACGGCGGCGCTCGGGCGAAGCCGACGGAATGGCCAGCACGACTTCGTCGATATTCAGCCGGCCCAGCTGTTCGGTCAGCCGCTTGGCGTCATAGACGGGCAGGCCGGCCACGATCTTGTTGTTCAGCGTGATGTCGTGATCGAAGAAGCAAAGCACCTGGTGATCGGGGCTGGCACGCATCGCAAGGGCAAGCTGGAAGCCAGCCTCGCCGGCGCCGAAGATCGCAAGGCGCGCCACCTTGCTGTGGTTCTTGCGGTAATGGGAGGTGCGCAGCAGCGCGCGTGCCAGGAAGCGTGAGATGACGACATAGGCAAACGCGATAAACCAGTAGATCAGCAAACCGGTGCGCGGCAGGGATTCGTCCTGAATCAGCAGGGACACAAGATAAGTCAGTCCGATCAGCGCGGCCAGGCTGATGCCGGACACCCACAAGACCTTGAGATCGATGTATCGCAGCACGGTGCGGTAGAGCCCGCTCAGGTAGAACACCGGGATGGTGAACAGTGCGATCGCCAGCGGCGGCAACGCGCCGTATTGATTCAGCAGGTCGGCATCTCCCTTGCGCAGCAGCAGCGCCAGCGAGAAGCACAGCGGCAGCACCATGATATCTGCCGTCACCATGAGAACGACTTTGCCACGGCGCGGTAGAGCGAGTAGCCATTGAGTAAGCGCGGATGTCATTTGCATATCCACATTGCGAATCCGGCACCGGTGATCCAGGTGCGGTGAATGATGACTGCCTTGCCTGCAGCAGGATGAGACAAAGGGAATGCCACGTTGAGACAAGCCGATAGCGACTGGCTTCCCGGCAGGCTTTCCTTCATCTTGCGAATGGTGCGAATAGTGCGGTGCAGCGCTACCTACCGGTACCCTGCGTGAGAAGGGAACCCGAGGGGATGGGCGCGTGTCCTTGCGCTGCGACGGCCCCGCGCAAACGAGCTGCGGATTGCCGGCGCGCCCGGATCCCGTTGGAAAAAGCATTGAATTTCTGATTGCCGGATTTATACGCGCTCGTCGCAAATTTGGTGCGTGATCTGGCCTCTCCAAAGGTGAGGCCACGTGCGGTTCTGCAAGAAAGTTTCGTTGCGGACCGCGCTTGTCATCGGCGATACACATTTCATGCCACGCAAACGAAACGCCGTTGCGAAGACGGCAGCTCGCCAAATAGCGCATCGCCTGGCACGATGGGTACCCTGCGTAAGAAGGGTAAAGAGACTATCGAGAATCCCTCCAAAGGGGGGCGCGGACCGGTCAAATCTCGCGCAAAATCTCGCTCCGCCTAGTAAGTGTTTCGCGCAAACGAGATCAGGCTCTTTGGAATGACATCAGGAACGTCGCGGGTTTCACAAAATATGTTCCTGAAAGCTATTTTCAAAACGAGTGCACTGATTCAGACTGGTTGCAGGCAGGTCAAATCCGTCGAAGCCTGGCGTTGGCATTGCGCCAGCCGGCATCCGATACGAAGGGGGAAGGTGCGCGAGAGCGCCAGCGGTCATTGCATTCCCCCTTCAGTGGAGTGGGTTGTCTCCATCGTTCTATTAGAGAGTTGCCGATGCATCGGAGGCGTCTCACGCCCGTCACGTCGTACAGGTAAGTTTGCCTCGGTGCGTGGGCATCCTTAATTCCACCAAGCGGTAGGGGCATGGAAATAGAACAAAAGGCAGTATTCTCACGTGAGCAGCTGGACGCGTATTTCGCGTCTTACGTTGGAATGGAAGGGGGAAATCCGGCGGGGGCCGTCTGGTTTTGCGATAGTACGCCGCATCCCTGGACCGAGTCGCTGGTGGCGCCACTGGAGCCGCGCACGCAACCGGGAGCCTGGGATCACGCCTATCGCGACCGGCACCGGGACAGCATGGAGCGCTGGCAGTCGCATCAGAAGATCGCAAGGATCATGGCCGCCGCGCGCGCGCAGACATTCTCATCCGCCCAGGATGAGCGCGACTGGAAACTTTACTTTGATCAACATCTCTACGCACCAGAGGGCGCGGAATTCAAGCTCAGCCTTTACCCGCTGCCGGCGCACCTGATCGGCCAGACGCCGTGGTCGAAGGCATTTCGCGGGCAACCGGCGCTGGTACCCAAGCAGCGGTATGTCGATCTTTGCCGCAATGGCAACCGATTCCGCTTTATCGAAGGCATTCGCCGGCAATGGAAGCCCAAGGTGGTGGTATGCCTGGGCGAGCGGCACTTCGGCGATTTCGTGCAGGCGTTTGGCCTGGAGAGGGCGCGGACTGGCAGTTACGTCCTCCAGCCCGCCGATCTCGCGAAGACACTGCGCGTGCTGGAACACGACGGTACCACCTGGATCGTCTGCCCTGCGCTGGCGGGCGCAACCGGCCTGACTTCCGATGTCCTGCTGGAGGCAATGGGCCGGTATATCGCGCGCTGGCTGGTGCAGGAGGATTTCCCCATTCCGCATTAGCTGCATCGGCCGCATCGGGATTTTTCGGGCTTATCCGACACGTTCGCTGTACTCGTCGAAACAACACCGGGACATGCGCGGCAGCGCTGTCGCCGGCCGTGCGGGGTTGCCTGCCTTGCGTTCCCACATGCAAGTCCGCGCTTTCCCCCGCCTAGTAGGGGTGACACGGTAGTGGGGATTGTTTATCTAGTTGGGCTGGCAAAGGCACTGACGAAGTGGTCTTGCCGATTGCGGTTGCAAGAGCCAACAAGGGTATCCATGAGAGGTGATGAACCCGGGCAGCGAAGGGCACCACAGGCGGTGCGTTGCCCTGGAGTGGTTCAGGATCCATAGACGACGTATCGACGTATCGAAGTAACGACGTAGTGATTTCAGGAGCGAGAAGAGTGCAAACCAATACCAGAAATATCTTTACCCTCGGCATGATGGCTTCCGCGGCTGCGGCGCTGGTGGCCTGCGGCGGCGGGGACTCGGGCACACCGACGCCCACGCCCACGCCTGTCACTGTGCAAGGCAAGGCCGTGGACTTCTACCTGGCGCAAGCCACGGTAACTTTTCTCGATTGCAGCAACAAGACGGTGACAACCAAGGCGAACGGGGATTTCACGTTCCCGGATGGTTGCACGACCAGCGCTCTCAAGGTGACGGGCGGTACCGACATCGGCACCAATCAGCCTTTCACCGGTGTGCTGCAGGCGCCTGCCGTTGCCTACAAGGCTGGTGTGACGCCCGTGGTCACGCCGCTGACGACCCTGGTCGCGCAACTGGGCTCCGCCCAGGCCGCGGCGCTCGCGACCAAGCTTGGCTTGCAAGGCAAGGACCTCTCCACCCTGGACCCGATGAATGACGCTGCCGTGCTGAAGGCCTCGGTGGTGGTCCAGCAACTGGTGGACCAGATCGCCAAGACGCTTGCTGGCCTGTCCAAGACCACGGGCGGCACGCTGACGGCGGAAGCCGCGGCAGCGGCAGCCGCCAGCGCAGTGGCCAGCGCGGTGAATGCCGGTTCCGGTACCGCCGACCTGACCAGCGGCGTACTGGTATCCACGGTCATCACATCGGCCGTGCAGAATGCGAAGGCAGGCTTTCCGGCCAGCGTCCAGTCCAATATCGCCGCGGTGGCGGCGAACGTGGCCGCGCTGGCCGGCCCGGTCGTGGCCAGCCAGGTCGCCAACGTGAGCGCGGCCCTGGGCACCATCGTGCTGGGCGTTGATCCGACTGCCACGCTGGCTACCTTGCGGCAAAGCGGTTCGGTCAATGCGGTGGTGGACAGCGCCAAGTCGACCGCGAGCAATGCGCTGGTGGCTGCTGTGACCCCCGCCGCGCTGGGGGACCCGGCGTTGACTGGCAACCTGGCCAACCTCGGCGCTGCCGTGGCAACTGGCAACGCAGGCAAGATCCAGGCCGCTGCCGGCGCTCTGGGCGGCAACGTCAATTCGGGCGCCATCAATGAAGTGGCAAACAGCGTCAAGCCGACCGACTTTATCCAGCTGGCCAGCCTGAACATCAACGGTGGTGTGTTCCCGGTCACCGACGCCGTGACGGTAGGGGGTGGCACGCTGAACGCCATCAAGGTCGCCGTCTCGCAGAACGGCAAGCCCTTCGGCGATGCGGCTCCGGAAGTGCGTGCGGGCCTGAGCTATTCCTACAACGGCAATAACGTCGACGTCATCATCGAGAAGGTCGTGCTGACGTTCAACGGCTCGCAGTTGACGGGTGCCACGGTGCCGGCCAACACTACGTATTCGTTCCGGATCGGTGGTGGAAACATCACGGCCGGCACGAGCCTGACCAGCAGCGTGGCCGACAACCTGTTCGACCCCGTCAACAGCGGCTCGCTGAACCTGCCTTTCACGGTCTTCCTCGGCAAGCTGAAGAGCGCGGGGGGATTGAGCGCGTCGGATATCGACGCACTCACGCCCAAGTCGACCAGCACGTTCCCGGTGACATTCGCCGTGGCGGGCCAGTCCGGCAAGGCGGTCAGCGTTGGCACGGTGGTCAGCGGAAGCGCGCAGAAGACGCAGACGCAGACGGTGCAGACTCTCTCGTCAACGGTTAGCGGCAACGGCATCAAGGTCGCTGTCACGCTGAACCCCTGATCGATGCGTAGCCAAGCCCCTCCCGTGGTCGGGGAGGGGCATGTCCGGTCATCCGTCACCCGCGCCAGCAAGCGCGCTGGCGGGTGGCCGGCTTCTTTTTGTGTGCAGTTTGCCGGACCACGACCCGGCCAACGCCGTGGATGAGGCCAACCCCCCGGCCTCGGAGTCTTCCTATGCTGTTGTATCGCACGCGCCTGCTCGGCAATGCCGGCGCCTTGATGCTGGGCTTGTCATGCGCAGGTGTTGCCAATGCGGCGCCCGACGATGTGTTCATGCAGGCCGAACCCGCCACGGGCGAGTTCACCGCATTTCGCGTGGAGGCCAGTTATGACATGGTCAACAATGCCATGGACATCTTCAACAGCCAGGGCGGCGTGCCGGACAATGCTGGCAATTACCGTGGCGGCCGCCTGATGCTGGGCTACAAGTTCTCGCCGAAATGGTCGGCCTCGGCGACGTACTGGCGCCGCGGCATCGACTACGGGCCGGACAACAACCAGATCGATAGCTGGATGCTGGCCTTGCACTACGACCCGCTGGCCGAGCCCGGCGCGCGCGATCGCCTGATGTTGCGCTTCTCGCTATGGGGCGACCGCGCGGGTAGCTTGACCCGATCTTCCAGCCTGAAGGCCAGGAATGCCACGTTCAACAGCGTCACGGTCAACGATGCCAATGACATCCAGGGCCAGGCGGATGTGATCTTTTCCGGTGACCTGACCGAGCGCAACAAACTGACCGGGTTTATCGGCCTGGGTGTCAGCCGTGTGACGATCGGCGGGCTCAATACGCGGTTGCAGCAAGGGGGGTGTAATTTCGACGTCAGCATCGGCACGGACAATGTCGCCAATGGCTCCTTGGCCGCGCCTTGCCGTGTTGGCAACGTCAACGTGCAGTCCGCGAGTTTCTCGACCGATGCCGGGCAATACGGGATCAATGTCCACGACGATTTCAACTACACCGCGGGCTACCTGAATCTGGGTGGCTCGTGGCGCTGGAAATACGAGAATTTCAGTGCCAGGCTGGGCTACCAGTTCCAGTACCTGTTGCGCAGCAACGTCGATAGCCGTGCCAGCGCGTATGGCAATTCCCCGATCAAGTCGAATCACACGCTGGGGCTGGAGTTGTCGTATGCGGTGGTGAAGAACGTCGAAGTGTTCCTGCGGGGGCAGGGCTCGCTGCACAACTTCGTGGGCACCATTCCGTTTCTCTACAATGCCGCCACCGCGGGCAAGATGGACCGCTATTACGGCTATGGCTCGATTGGCATCCGCTTCTCGGGTTTTTAGGGCAAGGCTCGCGGAATTCGAGTTTCGGGCGCGGACGGGATTGGAACGGCGAGATGACCGGAGTGCGTACTTGCGCGGCGGGCGAGAGGAGTGGCAACGCGACCAGAGGGAGATGGCCTGACCCGGAAAAAGAAGGGTGTAGGTGCAGGGCGCCCCTACACCCCTTGAGTAGTTCAGCAAGGGGTCAGTCTTGCTGGAATGAATTGTCTTATGGGTTGTATGGCGTCAGTACCCTGCCTTGGTAGGTGTTACTCCTTTGGAGGGGAGCCGGAGTCCGCCGTGGCCGGCCGGGTGCTGAAAGAATAGGGTTGGCTTGCATAAGGACGGCCTTCAGGTTTGCCGTAGCTTGAATTTGCCTGCACTTGCCGAGCGGTATGACGTTGTCGCGATGTGGCGTATTTGCTTGCGTTTCCCAGGTGACGAGTGTGCATTCGTGCCCGACCGTCAAGAGACCTTCCAGGAGCTGAATTGCATTACGCGTTTATCAGGGGCAAGGTGTCTGCCCGCCCGGCGGCCTCGCATCCAGTCGTGGCCAACGCCGGGCCGGAGGGCGAGGGCCATGCCGCGGCGGCGCGCATGGCGCGGCTGCGACGGTTGATGGCGTGGCCATCGGGCGCCGTTGATCGCAGCCTGGATGGCGAGGAACTGCTTGTGCTCACCAGGGGCGACCTGATCGGCGCCATCGAGTTCGGGCATATCTACCCGGTGTTCCAGCCGCAGATCAGTGCGCAGCATGGCGGTATCGTCGGGCTGGAAGTGCTGGCGCGCTGGTCTGACAAAGGCCGGCATCATGCGCCGGAGACGTTCGTCGGCAGCATCACCGGCCATGGGGTGGAAACCCTGCTGCTGGATCATTTCCTGGGTGCTTGCGGGCGCGTGCAGACTCGTTTTCCCCACTACGCGGGCCGGTTCGCCCTCAACGTCAGCCCGAGGACCGCGGCCGCGGCTGGGTTTGTCCAGGGCTTTGTACACGCCACCATCTCGCATGGACTGGATGTCTCGCGGGTGGTGCTCGAACTGACCGAACAGACCCGGATCTCCCGCGACGGCGAGGCTCGCCTGCTGGAGAACCTCAACGCGCTCTCGGCGCGCGGCATGGTGATCTCGCAGGACGATTTCGGTTCCGGCTACGCATCGCTGCAAGCCCTTGGCCTGCTGCCTTTCACGCAGGTCAAGGTCGACAAGATCTTGTTGCACCGGGCGCGGCATGCCGAACGCGCCAGGCGGCTGTTCTCTTCGTCGATGGATCTGGCACGCTCGCTGGAACTGCAGACCGTGGCCGAAGGCGTGGAGAGTCCTGACGATGTGGTGCTGGCAAGATCGCTCGGAGCGGACTTGCTGCAGGGATATGCCATTTCGCCGCCGGTGCCTTTCGAGAGGCTGGTGCTTTGAGCGAGCCGCCGGGCGACGGGGCACCCACCCACGCCCTGTAGAGCCTTGCATGGCCTTGCGTTGACTACCGTTATATACATCGCTATATTTCGGTAATTGGGCAATGGCCGGCTACCGCCCGGCCACCGCCAGAGCCGGCATGGCTGGCGTGTCCAACTCCACAAGGCATTGCCGTGAACCTGTCGTTGCTGATCCTTGATGCGTTTTCGCTGTCGCCTGGCGAGCCGGCATGCCGCGCGCTGGCCGGCGTGCTGGAAAGCGCCAATGCCGGCAGGCTGCCGCGGTTCGCGCAGTGGCTCGGCCTGGACGAGCCCGAGTTCTGGCAAATGCTCGATCATTGCTTCCCCGGCGCCAGGGCGGCGGGGTGGGCGCCCGAGTCGGCGCCTGTCGATGCCGCCGCGCTGCCTTGCGAGTTTGCCGACCTGGTGGAGATGCTGATCTCCTCGGGCGATCCGGCCCGCCCGGAAACGCGCTGGGCCGCCCATGCGCTGGCCAGCGGCTGCTTTGGCGGGTCCCATCTCTGGCACGACATGGGCCTGGCCGGCAGGCACGACGTTTCGCGCTTGCTGCGGGATTACTTTCCCTCGCTCCATGCAGCCAACATCACGGACATGAAGTGGAAGAAATTCTTCTACCACGTGCTATGTCTGCGGCTGGACCTGCATCCCTGTCCTGAACCGGCTTGCGCCGGCTGCGACAATTACGCCGGCTGCCACGGCACCGAGACGGTGATCGGCTGGCATTAGGCAGGCAGGCGCCTATCGCCGAGTGTCCAGCGCAGCGCAAAGGCCAGACCTAGCCAATCAGCGGCGAGTGCTTGAGGAATTTGTTGTGGCCAATGGACTGGCGA
>JYOD01000085.1 GCA_000955785.1 Burkholderiaceae bacterium 16 | reverse complement strand
CGGCTTCGCGCTTGGACAAATTTATGTTCCTCGGCATCGGCAGCAAGTCGACAGTGATTCCAGGGTGTCGTGTGCAGAAGTGCGCCAGATGCGGCGCTAGAAAATAGCTGCCGAACCCCTCCGTGGCACCCAACCTGATCTCGCCGCTCAGCGCTAGGGTATCGCCAAAGACGTCGGATTCGACGGTCGCGAGCGTGCTCTCCAGCTTCTCGACATGCTCCAGCAGGCGGTGACCCGCGCTCGTGAGGCGATGGCCATGCGAGCTCCGGTCAAACAGTTTCGATCCAATGTCCTCTTCGAGTCGCGCCAGCCGACGTGAAATGGTGGACTGATTCATGTCGAGTGCATGCGCCGCCGCCAACGCGGATTGCGCCCGCGCCACGCCGAGAAACACCCGCAAGTTGTCCCAATTGAACTGATTCAAGGTGCCTCCGAATATGCAAAAACGCATAACCACATTGCATATTTTGCCACACAAAATGCATAAATAGAGATGTAGCATCGGCCCTACGGTGTCACTGCAAAGCCGCTATCGGGTGGCAACGGGGCGCGCGCTCGAAGTCGCAGAGGTGCAAGCGTCTTCATGTGCAGGGAACGAGACAAACCAATCAAGTCGGGCTTATTGCTCACGGAGGCATACAAATCATGGCAGAACACATTGGGCACTTTATTGCGGGAAAGCACGAGGCCGGCAGTGGCCCCCGTACTGGCCCGGTATTCAATCCCTCGACGGGGGCGGAGATCGCGCGCTGCGCCTATGCGGACCGAGCCACGCTCGATCGGGCGGTCGCGACCGCCACCGACGCAGGCCGGCGCTGGGGCCGGGCCTCGCATGCGACGCGCCAGGTCGTCATCTTCAAGCTTCGCGAGTTGATGATCGCCAATATCGACCTGCTCGCCGAGACCATCGGTCGCGAGCACGGCAAGACCATGGCCGACGCAAAGGGAGAGATCGGCCGCGCGATCGAGGCCATCGAGTTCGCGACCAATGCGCCGCACGTGACTAAGGGAGAGTACGCCACCAATGTCGGCGGCGATATCGACGTATTCTCGATGCGCGTGCCAATCGGCGTGGTCGGTTGCATTACGCCGTTCAACTTCCCCATCATGGTGCCTGCCGTCATGACTGCGATGGCCGTGGCGGTCGGCAATGGCGTGGTCTGGAAGCCGTCGGAGAAGGTGCCTAGCGCTGCGCTGGAGTTTGCGCGCCTGTGGCAGGAAGCGGGGTTGCCCGATGGCGTTTTCAATGTGGTACAGGGCGACAAGGAGGTGGTCGACGGGATGCTCGAACATCCCGGGATCGCAGGCGTCAGCTTTGTGGGCTCTACGGCCGTGGGCGAGTACATCTATCAGAAGGGCACCTCGCATAACAAGCGCGTGGCCGCCTTCGCCGGCGGCAAGAATCACATGGTGGTGATGCCCGACGCCGATCTTGAGGCCGCGGCCAATGCGTTCGTCTCCGCCGGCTATGGCTCGGCGAGCCAGCGCTGCATGGCCGTGTCGTTGCTGCTTCCCGTCGGCACAGGAACTGCGGAGCGTCTGCGCGAACTCGTCGTGCCAAAGATCCAGGCGCTCAAGGTGGGCGCCTATGACGATCCCGCCGCCGATTTCGGGGCTGTGATTTCAGCGCAATCCAAGCTGGCGGTGGAGCGGGCCATTGGCAATTGCGTGGACGCGGGGGGAGAGCTCGTCATAGACGGGCGCGAACTGAGCGTACCGGGCCATTCACGTGGCTACTACCTCGGCCCCACCCTGATCGACCACATAACGTGGGACATGGAGTTCTACAAGGAAGAGGTCTTCGGACCGGCGCGCGGCATCATGCGCGCGGCGACTCTCGACGAAGCCATCGCCATTACCAACCGGCACGCCTACGGGAACGGCTCAGTCATCTTCACCCGCGACGGAAAGTCAGCGCATCGTTTCACGAACGAAATCGAGTCCGGCATGATCGGGGTTAACGTTCCGGTGCCACTCCCCGTGGGCTACTTCAACTTCGGCGGCCTGCGTCGCTCGAAGTTCGGTGAATCCCATCTCTACGGGCCAGACGCCGCGCGTTTCTACACCAAGCTCAAGACTGTATCGCAGCGATGGCCCGAACCAGACCAGCAGGCGTCGCCCATATCCCTTGCTTTCAGCGGCAGCGCCTGAGGCTCATTTCATCCCGCCATCCATTGGCGGATGCCGCGCTCCTGCGGTGACCCCCTGCTGAATTGCAGTAGGGCAATTCCAATCTCCATGGAGAATTCGCATGCACCTAATTGCCTATCGTCCCTCCAACGCCGGCGTCGAACTCGAGGCCAACATCGGTGTCCTGGCCGATGGCCTCATCACCCCCTTGACGTCCCTGGGCAGTTTCTACAAGGATACGGATGGCTGGCTGACGCAGGCACGGACACTGCGCAAGGGCTCTCTCCCGCTGGCCGACGTTACCTTGGCGGTACCCGTTCCACCCAGTGCGAAGATCATCTGTGTGGCAATCAACTATGTTGAGCATGGCAAGGAAGGCGGGCTGCCGACGCCGCCTTTCCCCAATCTGTTTGCGCGCTGGGCTTCGACGCTGGTCACGTCGGGCACCGCTGTACCAGTGCCATCGACGGAGCCCGACGGCGTCGATTGGGAGGTCGAGCTGGCGGCGATCATTGGGAAGCCGCTGCTTGAAGCGGATGAGGACGAAGCGCTGGACGGGGTACTGGGCTACACGGTCTTCAATGATCTGAGTGGACGGGCCTCCCAGCTTCAGAGCATGACACTCAGCACGGGCCAGTGGGGCCTTGGCAAGAACCTCGACAGCAGCGGCCCCATCGGATCGATCATCGCTACCGCCGACTCGGTGGATCTCGCGAGCACGCGGTTGACAACCAGAGTGGACGGCGAAATCATGCAGGACGGCACCACGGCCGACATGGTGTTTTCTGTCTCCCAGATCATCGAATTCATCACGCGGACGATCAGCTTGAATCCCGGAGACCTGATTGCTACCGGTACACCGGCGGGTGTCGGCTTTGGCCGGAATCCGCGCATCTACGCCAAGCCCGGATCGGTCGTCGAGGTGGCTGTGCAAGGCATCGTGGCGGTGACAACGCCCATCGTCGCAAGGAAGTAGAGACCACTGGCCAAGCCGGCAGGCTGGCATCTGGAGGCGACATCACCGCAGTGGACTTGCCGAGCTTGCCAGAGGCATCTGCCATCTGCATATAGCTGTTCCCGGGCTTGTTGACTGACGGGGGAAAACCCGAGAACGCTCGAACGAGATTGTCCTGATTCCCAGCCCGCCGTAGCCAAAGAAAATATTCGAAAGGAGACCGTTGTGATTAAGATTCGCGGTGGAAAATATGTGGTCTATGGGGTTAGCGACCTCGCCAAGACTCAGGGTTTCATGGCTGACTTTGGCCTTGTTCCCGTAGATTGGCCTGGGCGCGCCGCCTATTTCAGAGGGGCTCTATCCAGTCCCTATCTTTATGTGGCAGAACAGGCCGCCGAACCGTCGCTCAAGGCGATCGGCCTCGAAGTGGGCAGTGTGGAAGATCTGACGCATGCGATGCATTTCGAGGGGGCGTCGCGGATTCGTGAACTCGACCGTCCCGGCGGTGGCCTGTGTGTTGACGTCGAGTTGCCAGGCGGGGTAAGACTCGAATTGGTTCACGGCATCGAGGACGTCGCGGAGTTGCCGGTGCATCCGCCGTCTGTGCTTAATGAGGGCATCCGGAAGGCACGCTTCAACGTACCACAACGGCCCCGTGGCGGACCGTGCCAGGTGCTTCGCCTGGGGCATATCGCCTTGGGCGTACCTGATCCCGTGGCAGCAAGGGACTGGGCTGTTCGCAACCTGGGCATGATTGTTTCAGACTCGATGCTGCAAGCCGGCTCCACAGACGAATACCTCGGCTTCTTCATGCGTTGTGATCAGGGCACGACACCTACCGATCACCACACGCTTCTGATCGCAAAGGCGGAAGCTACGAACGTCCATCATGTTTCCTTCGAGGTCCAGGATTTCGACGCGGTTCATATGGGGCATGAGTGGTTGAAGGCGAAGGGCTACAAGGCCCACTGGGGCGTCGGCCGCCATGTCCTTGGCAGCCAGGTATTCGACTACTGGTGGGATCCGGATGGGTTCCGCGTCGAGCATTACGCCGACGGTGACCTCTATGACAACACAGTTCCGGCAACGACAGTCGTGGGAACGGATGATCAGTTGTGGATATGGGGCCCGGAAGTGCCCCTCGCGTTCTTCCAGCAGACCCGAGAAGCTTAGGCTGCAGCCGCGTCACCAAGGCCGGCACATGATGGTCAGCGGTCAATCACAGCGTAGGCGGCGTAGCGAGATGCAATTTCGCTGTGGGTCGACGAGGTAATGCGGATGCAATTGGAGTACCAGCCCAAGTCAATGGAGGAGCCGGCCGCGCGGGCTGCGTGCACACTCAGCCTTCGAGTTCGGGACGTCCGGTGAGCGCCCTGGAGCGGTCATTCAAGCCCGGGTCGGCGATCGTCTCTTCATCGGCCAAGTCAGCCGTCGACCGTTGCAAGCATGCACGGCCGAGACCCAAAGGAGATATTGCTACCGCTGCACGCCGAACGTAACATGGGCCAGTTTGATGTCCGCTACCAAACTCGCAACGTTAAGCCCAGAAGCCAATCCCGTCACCTGACAAAACCATCGAATCGTGTCATATAAATCGGGTGAAAGTCGGCGTTCGCCTTCTTGAACTCGTCCGAGGGCGTGCCATAGATCACCCAGCGAGTGAGCTTGGCCACAGCGAAGAACTCCTTCGACAATGGGGCGAAGCTTTCCGTTTGGTGGAACAGGGCCGCCTTCGAATCCGAGTAGCGTTCGAAGATGTCAACCGTCTTCTGGTCGTCCCCGATGTTGAACTCAAACTGCAGCGCGCCCTGCTCCTTCTCTGTCGCGGCCACAAGCTTTGGCATCAGCGGCGTGAACTTGTCCATCTGATCGACGGTAACGGTGAAAACCCAGTACACCTGTTCGCTCTGCATCCCTGCCTCCATGGTATGGTACCTCAAGGCTCACACGACGCTGACAATCGGCGCAACTGCCAACTGCGGTATTGGACTATAGTCCAATAAGAGTAGCGGCCGCGATGCTCGCGCTCAGGCGCGCTGGCACTAGATCTGCGCAACCAATTTTCGCATGGCCACGCGTCGGTATATGTGCAATCTCGCAGCCGGCTCAACAATGTCCGCTCCTGGCTTCAACTCAGACATCTGGTGAGGTGAGCTATTGCGCCGCACGGACCTCGTACCTGCCTGACTGCGGAGCAGGTTTATGCGTACACGCCCTAGTTGCACGCGCTTGACCCGCCAATCCTCTATCTGAATAATCATAGATGCCCGGATCAGGCCCGGCAAGACGACGTGGTGTGTTGAGAGATCATGGACGATAAATCCGGCAAGCAGACTATCGAATATGGCATCGTACCCGTCGACGTGATGGCATCGATGTCGGGGCTCGATTTTGTCCGCGCGATCTTCGCGGGACGATTGCCGGAGCCGCCGATCATGCAGACGGTCGAGCCGTTCGACTGCACGGCAGAGCCCGGCGCCGTCGTGATTCACAGCGTGCCGGGTCTGCGCCATTACAATCCGATCGGCTCGGTGCATGGCGGCTATGCCGCGATCCTCTTGGATTCCGCGATGGGGCTCGCGGTGCAGAGCACGCTTCCCGCGGGCACTGGCTACACCACGCTGGAATTCAAGATCTCATTCGTGCGCGGCATGAGTGAGACGAGCGGCGTGATCCGCACCGAGGGCCGCGTGCTCAACGCCGGCCGCCGCGTCGCCACCGCCGAGGCGCGCATCACCGACGCAAAAGACCGGCTGCTTGCGCATGCGACGACAACGTGCCTTGTGTTCGAGATTCCGAGGGGGAACGCGAAAGGCTGACGTTGAATTGGAGGGTAGGCAAACTCTCATGCCGCTGGCGCCAAGAACGCCAGAGTTTGTATAGCCGAGGAGCGGCCGATTGCATTTCGCTACAACGGCATTTCCGCCGTAACTCGAGGAGCGAAGGCGGAAGCGTGCCTACCATTGCGAGCACGACGTATGATGGTGGGCACGGCGTTGACGCGCCTTTGCCGACGTTACGAGGGATCGCCATGTCCGTTGTCAGCGCTGATGCGAGACCGCTCAAGTTCGCGTCCGACGACACCTTCGACCGGGAAAGGGCTATTATTCCAACGCCACTGCGCGCACTGTGCTTGCCAGGACAAGTACTGTAGTTAGGTTTCCCAATATGCTAACAAGGAAAGCGGCGACATGGAAATGAGACACTTGGCAGCCACCGTCGCCGTCTTGGCCGCGGGTAGTGCGTATGCCCAGTCTAGCGTGACACTGTATGGCCTGATTGACGTTGGCATCGAATACCAAAACCACCCACCCGGCGGCAACCATGACGTGACGCGCCTAACCTCCGGCAACCTGGCAGGCAGCCGCTGGGGCCTGCGCGGCGTGGAAGACCTGGGAGGTGGCCTGAAGGGTGTCTTCGTGCTGGAAAACGGCTTCACGGTGGACGACGGCAAGTCATCCTTCTCAGGCCGTCTGTTTGGTCGCCAGGCCTATGTTGGCCTGCAGAACAATTGGAACGCCCTGACCCTGGGCCGGCATCAGACCCCGTTCCATGATTTCAACGTTGACTTCGACCCGATGGCCGTCAGCACCAACTACTCGATCCTAGGGCAGGACGCCGCTTTCGGCAGCCGTGCCGATAACTCGGTCAAGTACGTCGGCACCTTCAGTGGCCTGTCCGCCAGGGCCCTGTACAGCTTTGGCGCGAACACCGGCGCCGGCGCCTTTGGTGAAGTCCCTGGTAGCCCGAGGATTGGGCGCGAGTACAGTGCCAGCCTGACCTACGCTGCTGGTCCGTTCGCCGTCGGCGCCATCTACGATGCAACCAACCCCGGTCTGGCCGCGACTGGTGTCCTGACGGATGCCGAAATCCGCCGCGCCGGCCTGGCTGGTTCGTACGCCATCGGCCCCGTCAAGGCCTACGCTGGCTATCGTTGGGCCAAGGCGCTCGGTGGCGCCACGCTGCCGGGTAACCTCGGCCCTAACAACGTCTCGAATCTGTACTGGCTGGGTCTGCGCTATCTGCTGACCCCGGCATTGTCTCTGACAGGTGTTGCCTACTTCCAGGACTTCCGGGGCACCAATGCGGATCCGTGGAGCTTCGTGGCATCGGCTGACTACGCTCTGTCCAAGCGTACCGATGCTTACTTGAACCTCGGCTACACCAAGAACAAGGATGGCTCGAATTTGGGTCTGACCGCAGGTGGCACCGGCTCCATCCAGGGCAGCGGCTTCGGCACGGTTGCTGGCTCGGAAAACCAGTTCGGTGCGGTGCTTGGCATCCGTCACAAGTTCTAGCAGGCTGTCCCTTCAGTCTTGCAGAGGCTACCATTCGCACTGAACCGGCCCCGCCTTCCCGTGCCACGCTTGCCCCGGCGCAAAAGACCTCGGTCACGTAGTGCCGATTTGGAACAGGAGATCACTCAGGGTGCCGCCTTGCTGTCATCCTCAGCCACCGTGGATACGGACGCTGCCGCGGCTGCGGTAGTTGCAGGAGGCGCTCCGCTAATCTTCGGGATGCACTCGGAACGGAACCAGGCAACCGTGATCGGCTCCCCTGCAATCATGCGCTTCGCAGTCGGCACGACCTGTTCGCCGATCAGCATGCCAAGCAGGCCGAGCAGCGCAATTGCCGGTGGCGCGGGCGAACGCACTTGCAGCAGGGCGTAGATGATGCCGACGAGGATCCCCGCTCCGAACGACACGATATAGAGCTTCATTTCAGTCTCCCTGTTCGAATCCCTGCGTGCCGAGACGGCGGAGGTCATGCCAGGCCACCAGGACGAAGCCGCCCGCCAGCCCAATGTGTTCGAAGAAGGCGTTCTCCACCATCATCCGGTCGGGCATTGGCACATTCCAGAATGCGTTGGCGAGGAACGACGCCAACACGGTGAACGCCGCCAGCGCCAGCGCACCGAGCCAGCGCCCAAATCCCGTCAGTATCATCGCCGAAGCCCCAAGTTCCAGGGCAATGACCAGAGCCGCCATCGGCGCTGCGGGCGCCAGGCCAAAATGGTTCATTTCGGCGATGGCCGCCGGAAAATCCAGCGCCTTGGTCAGCCCACCCTGCAGGTAGGCGGCGCACAGGGCCAGCAGCGCCAGCCACCGGACCGCAGGTGTAGCCACACGGGCCAGCACGGCGCCCACCGCTGCATGAGGGTGTGTCATACGCCCGGGCATCGTCACCTCCCTCCTCGCCGTCAGAATGCCCAGCAGGAGCAGCCAAGCGCGCCCCAGAATTGCCGATGGTCTGAAACCGGAACCTGCGCAGCCCAGGCATCCGCATGGGCATGGCCATGCACGCCGCAACGGTTCGCGCAGCCGCACGTTGCGCTGAGCGACGCAGCAGATTGGCCACCCTGGCGGTGCGCTTGATAACCTCCATATGTCCGCACCGGCGACCAGTCCGGCATGGCAGCAGGAATTTCGGGAGCCAGTTTGCCGAAGTCGCCATCGCCATAGACCACCTTGCCGCCAAGCAAGGTCAATACGGAGGTAATGTCCTGAATCTCATCGCCGGGCACGTGCAGATAATCGGCCGACAGCACTGCCAGATCGGCAAGCTGCCCGACCTGGATGTGGCCTTTCTTGCCTTCTTCGTTGGAAAACCAGGTATTGGCCTCGGTCCACAGCCGAAGCGCGGTCTCGCGGTCGAGCAGGTTGGCCTGTGGATATAGCGACAGGCCTCCAAGCGTCTTGCCGGTGGTCAGCCATGAAAGTGACACCCACGGGTTGTACGAGGCGACGCGTGTAGCGTCCGTGCCGGCCCCCACCTTGATGCCACGCTCGAGCATCTTCTTGATCGGCGGCGTGTGCTCTGCCGGCTTTGCACCGTATCGCTCGACAAAGTATTCGCCCTGATAGGCCATGCGGTGCTGCACGGCAATGCCGCCGCCGAGTGCCGCGATGCGGTCCATGTTGCGGTCGGTGATCGTCTCGGCGTGGTCAAAGAACCAGTGCAGGCCGTCAAATGGCATGTCACGCGCGACTTTCTCGTAGACATCCAGCGCGCGCGAGATGGTCTCGTCATAGGTGGCATGCAGTCGCCATGGCCAGCGGCTTTCCACCAGCAGGCGAATCACGGGTTCGAGGTCGGCCGCCATCGACGGGGGCATTTCCGGCCGCGCCACGCGGAAGTCCTCGAAGTCAGCTGCGGTATAGACCAACATTTCGCCAGCACCGTTCTGGCGATAGAGGTCGTCGCCCTGCCCCGGCTTGACCTTGGCGGTCCAGGTGCGAAAGTCGTTGAGTTCGTCCCTCGGCTGCTGCGTAAAGAGGTTGTAAGCCAGCCGCACCGTGAGCAAGCCCTCCTTGTGAAGTTCCTCGATCACGGCGTAGTCGTCGGGATAATTCTGGTAGCCCCCGCCGGCGTCGATCACGCCTGTCACACCAAGCCGGTTCACTTCACGCATGAAATGCCGCGTAGAGTTCTTCTGGTACTCGGGCGGCAGCTTGGGCCCCTTCGCCAGCGTCGCGTACAGGATGGTCGCGTTGGGCTGGGCCAGCAGCAAGCCCGTCGGGTTGCCCTGGGCGTCACGCACAATCTCGCCACCCGGAGGCTCGGGCGTGTCCTTGTTGTAGCCCACGGCGCGCAACGCGGCGCCGTTCAGGAGCGCCTGGTCGTATAGATGCAGTATGAACACAGGCGTATCCGGCGCCACCGCGTTCAGCTCTTCAATGGTTGGGAGGCGTTTTTCGGCAAACTGATGTTCGGTAAAACCGCCCACTACGCGCACCCATTGCGGGGCCGGCGTGCGTGTGACCTGGTCCTTGAGCATGCGCATGGCGTCGGCCAGCGAGCGCACGCCGTCCCAGCGCAGTTCCATGTTGTAGTTCAGTCCACCACGGATAATGTGCATGTGGCTGTCGATCAAGCCCGGAATCACACGCCGGCCGCCGAGGTCGATCTTCGTCACGGAATTGTCGCCAAGAGGCATGACGTCCTGCTTGCTGCCCACGGCCATGAACTTGCCGCCGCGGATAGCCACGGCCTCTGCTTGCGGTTGTTGCGGATCCAGCGTGGTGAAACGTCCATTCACCAGGATCAGATCGGGCTTGTCGGAGGGAGACATCGCGATAGCTCCTGCCGGCCGGGGGCCTCAGGCCGCGCGGCCGGAATCCGGATATCGAATGATTGTGGAAGACTGCCGATTACTTGGCCGGCACCGCAGGCACGATCTCGTGGGTACCACTGGTGCGCTGTGGCGCCTTGTGCACCATCGTGTACGCGTAGTCCACGCCCATTCCATATGCGCCGGAATGTTCCCTGACCAGTTGCATCACCGCGTCATACGTGTCACGGCGTGCCCAGTCGCGCTGCCATTCGAGCAACACCGGCTGCCACGTCACAGGTACTACGCCGGCTTGGATCATGCGCTGCATGGCAAAGTCATGCGCCTCCTTCGACGTGCCACCCGAGGCGTCGGCCACCATGTAGATTTCATACCCGCCCTCATCCATTGCACAGAGTGCAAAAGTCATGTTGCAGACTTCGGTCCACAGGCCTGAGACGACCACTTTCTTGCGGCCATTGGCAGCCAGCGCGTCACGCACCTTCTGGTCATCCCATGAGTTCATCGACGTGCGTTCCAGCAGCTTTTGCCCAGGAAAGACGTCGAGGAGTTCGGGATACGTGTAGCCAGAAAAGCTCTCGGTCTCCACGGTGGTAATGGTGGTCGGAATATTGAAGATCTTGGCCGCCTTGGCCAGGCCGACCACATTGTTCTTCAGCACTTGCCGGTCCATCGACTGGACGCCGAATGCCATCTGCGGCTGCTGGTCGATGAAGATCAGCTGACAGTTCTGCGGGGTCAGTACCTGAAGCTTTGGGTCGCTCATGATGGCCTCCACGATAAGAAAGTTGACAGCAGCAACCAACCGCCCCGCGCCGGCTAGCGGGCGGACACGGACATTGGCGAAATCGAGAACGAGCGTCGACCAGGCAACGCTTCACTACTATAGAAAGTCGCAAGGATGGCGGCCTTTTTTTTTTCGACCGATGCCAAACGCTTTTGCGTCTTGCGGCAAACATGCGCTTCTGCTGCGGGTACGATCGCGAGAGCTATCTGCTTGGAGAGGCCAGTGCCAAGTCGTCGGTTGTGATCCATGGGATACTTAACACATCGATTGACTATGCCAACGCCATCACCGCGACGGATGGCATCGACCTGACCAATGAGACCGTGCGCCGGATCATGCGCGACGCCGGCTTCTGGGTGCCGAGGAAGCTGCGCCCGCCCAAGGTCTGCCAGCTGCGCAAGCGCCGCGCCTGCCTGGGCGAGTTGGTGCAGATCGATGGCAGCGAGCACGCCTGGTTCGAGGATTGCGCACCGGCCTGCGCGCTGCTGGTCTATGTCGACGATGCCACCAGCCGGCTGATGTAATTGGTGTTTGTGCCGACCGAGTCGACGCTGGCGTATTTCACGGCGACGCGGGCCCATATCGAGCGTCATGGCAAGCCGATGGCGTTCTACAGCAACAAGGCGAACATCTTCCGGGTCAATCGCCAAGAAGCGGCCGAAGGGCGCGGCTACACGCAGTTTCGCCGGAGGCCCTGTTCGCGCTGAACATCGACATCCTGTGCGCCAACTCCAGCCTCACCAAGGGCCGCGTGGAGCGGATGAACGGCACGCTGCGGAACCGCCTGGTCAAGGAGCTTCGGCTGCGCGGCATCGCCTCGCAGGCGGCCGCCAATGCCTTTGTGCCGGCCTTGACCGGCTGGCCGAGATCGACGAGGGCGCCATCGTGGAGCACAAGCGGCTGGGGCAGTGTGCTGGCGATTGCAGCGCAGGTGCAGGCGTTGCGCGATAGCCGGCAAACCGCGAGCCCGTCGCGCACGCTGTCGGGCGAGCCCCCGCGGCCACACCAGCCTGCGCTGCATACCAAGCGCCAGCGTTTGATCAATCGGCTGGATCTGGAGCGCGCCATCGCGAATTCCACCGCCCACCCTGTGCTGACTTCTTCCCTTCCCGCCAGCTCGACGGCGTTACGGGGAAACCACAAAAAGCACGACCGCACTGACATTTCTAATTAGCCAGCCCGCTGACATTTAAAAACAGCCTGGACATTAAAGCACATTCATAGGCGTACCCCGGCTCATCCAAGAACTCCACCATGGGTAAAGCGTTGACGGCCATTGCCCGGAGGATCACTGTCCGACGCGGCCGGCCGTGGCCGCCCCATAACTGCTGGTGTGCCCGCTCCGAGCTCAATGGCCGCCTGCAGTCGGGAAGAGCCGTTGGCCGCCGTGCCGGCCAACGGCGGCTCATCGGCCACTACGGTCGTTCGCCGGCCGAGGGCGAACGGCAGAAGCTGGCCGGTTGCGGCCTTCGGCCTACGCACGCACTATGCCCCCGTCTGGCTTGGCTCCGGAAAACCCCACACCAGACAACGCCGCCTTATTGCATTCGACGAACCGCCAGTAGGACGGGCTGAGCGATCAGGCCTGGCGCGAGCGCATCGGCAACGCCGCGCCGCCGGACGCGGCGTGCGCCATCGCAGATGGTGATGGGCACCACCCTGCTGCTAGCCAAGGCCGGCGAGACGTTCATGCTGTCAGCCACACCGGTTTGGGAGCGGCCGGTGGCGGTGGCGTTGTCGGTGGCACAGCCTGCGGAGGCGATGTAATGGCCTATTTTCCGAACAAACCGGCCACAGCCACAAATGCGGAAGCGATTGCTATACCTAGGGCCCATTTGGAAATGCGTAGCGCTTGTCGCGCGGACTCGGCTTGGTCCAGCGCTGCTCCCGCAGCCTGCTCCATCGCCAAAAGCGCTCGTTCCTCGCGCATCTCCGCTCGCTGGCCGTCGATCCTCTCAAGGTACCCTCGAGCGTTCTCTAAACGCCTGTCGCCAAACGTGTGGCGTTCTACGTACTGCCGGAATTCGTCCTCGCTGTGTTTAGCAATCCACTCGAGTATTTCGGCATCGGTTTCGAAGTTCGCCATGGCTCGCCTCCCATCGTTGGAGGATCGTAGCATGCGAAGGAAGCAAGGCGGCGGGGTGAGATCAACCAAGCGCAAGAAGCACGTCGATTGCTCGATTGCCATTGTGCAATGCGGCCTGCTCGGCAGCTGCCTTGGTGAAGTAATCGCTATGGTCCGACGCAGAGCCGTAGATGGCGTCGTCATCGGGCTCGGCGGTGTATCGGATTTCGACTACATACCCCCATTTCTGGCCAGGCGGCGGCGTGGTGCCTGGGATGCCAACAATCCAGAAGGTCATAACATGGACGTACATCCCACGATATTCCTCGGATACCCATGCCATGCGCTCGCCCAAGGCCGTCTCCCTAGTTGGTTTCGCAGAATTCTAGCCAATGATGGGGACGGGGTGAGTAGAAAGCCGGATGTGGATCGCGGTATGTGCCTAGTCCTAGACGCCCAGAATTACGTCCACCGCGGCCCGGCCTGCCACTTCGGCGACGAGATGTGCCCAGCGGCGCGAGAACGGACCGCCGTGGACTTTGATTCGCTTGCCGATTGCGGCAACGCCTGGAGGCTTTACCGGGCCTTCGATCTGGAACCAGACATCGAACATGTCTTCCGAAGTGGTCACCAAGGAAACATGGATTTCGAATCCACGGTATTCGGTAATGCGGTTCATGACTACCCCCCGAGGCTGACAAGGACCCTAGCATGACCCTCAACCACTGCAACCAAGGCGACTGCCGTGCCGTGATTCGCCATTGGCCTGCTGCAATCGCCGATCTCAAATACATGGCGCTGCAGGCCGAACGCGCGCCAGCCGGCGGCTGGTGCTGGAGGGCGCGGCATGAAATCAGTTCTCAACCTCATGCCAGCCGGCGAAGCTGTTGTTCTTATCGTTCTCGTATGTCCATTTCGTCCCGCAAGTCGAGCACAGAACGACACCTTGGTGACGGCCGCCTTCCCGATGGGACTGAATTTCTCACTTCCGGTTTCAACAAGGGCATCGTGCCCTCGTTCCCCTCGCCTATCCGGGACGATAGAACTGCAAGCATTGCACTTCGCCATGGCCGTCTCCCAAGAAAGGAATTGATCCTAGCATGACCAAGGAACGCCCCATCCTATTCAGCGGCGCCATGGCACGCGCGCTGTCGCGCATCCTGCTGGAGGTAAGCGGAGTGCGCGCTGAGCGACTGAACGACTGCGGCGGGGCCGACGCCATCGCCGAAAACCTGATCCGCTTTGGCGACGCCTGGCGAGGTGCACCGGATCTGCCCTGGTTCGCGTCGCCGGTTGCGGCCTATGCAAGCCTGTGGGACAACATCAACGACGCCGGCGCTTGGCAGACCAATCCGTGGGTATGGATGTTGGAGCTTCGGAGGGTTCAGCCGTGATCATCAACCCACGTTTTCGCCCAAGCGATCCCGGCTGCCGCAGCACGATCAAACGAGGGGTAGTACCCCAATGGGTCCGAGCCTTCCACGAGGCGGCCATCCATTTCAACTGCACCGGATGCCTCGAAGGATCCATCACCAAGCTGCTTTGCAAAGCCGCGGACGGTATAGCCCTGGTAGCTCTCAATTGTCATGACGGCCTCCGATTGGGACGGGAGATCGTAGCATGAAGCACCCGACCACCCAGAACCTCGATGGCGAGGCCAGCGCCATCCTTTCCGACTGCGAGCAGTACCGCTACCGCCTGTGGCGCGAGTGGGACCGCGGCCGGCCGGCGCTGGGCTTCATCATGCTCAACCCGTCGACCGCTGACCACCAGATCAACGACCCGACGATCACCCGCTGCCTGCAGCGCGCACTGGCCGACCGCTATGGCCGCTTGGAAGTGGTGAACCTGTTCCCGCTGCGCTCTTCGGACCCGGACGGCCTGCTGACCCACCCGGAGCCGCTGGGCCGCGAGGACCGTCGACACCATCCAGCCGAAGCGCTCATGGTCAGCGTTCACTGGCTGATTGCATTCTCATAGCCCGCAAATCGCGCGCGAGGTGGCCTATCACCCTGGCGCCCCATCCCTGCCGCTGCCGCTCCACGGTGCCTTTTAATCACATTCTGCCTCATGAAGCACGGACTCCTTCCACTAGTGCACGATATGCATTGACCCAGGCCTTATTGCAAATGATAATGCGTCGCATTTGTATATTTATTACAACGCATTACAGGGAAAATGAGCCTAAATCTCCACCCGTTGCAGCGCGCCGTTCTTGCCGTATTCGCCTGCCAGCCGATGCTTGTCGGCATCGCCCACTCACAAGAAGCCAGCGAGGCCAGCGCCGCCCGCAGCCTGCCGGAGGTCACCGTCAGGGCCGATGTAAGCCGCGAACTGGGCGAGGGCTATAACCCGCCTAACACCGTCAGCGCGACCAAGACCGAGGTGCCGCTGCGCGATGTTCCGCAGACCGTGAACGTGGTGACGGCCGACGTCATGCGCGACCAGCACGCCAATTCAATGCAGGACGCGCTGAAGAACGTGCCCGGCGTGTCGTTCTCCACGGGCGACGGCCAGCGCGACCAGGTGTCGATCCGCGGTTTTTCGGCGATTGCTGACCAGTTCGTCGACGGCATTCGCGATGACGCGCTTTACTTCCGTGACTTGTCGAACGTCGACCGCATCGAGGTCGTCAAGGGTCCGGCGGCCGTGCTCTACGGTCGCGGCTCGTCGGGTGGCCTGATCAACCGCGTGACCAGGAAGCCGGGGCTAGACGTCACCGACTTCGCGCTGAGCTACGGCATGTGGGCCGACCGCCGCGCCGAGGCCGACGTGGGCCGCGTGTTCGCCGACGGCGCCGCCGCCTTCCGGGTGACAGGTGCCGTGGAAAAGGCCAACAGCTACCGCTCGCAGCAGTTCCTGGATCGCTCGGCCGTGGCGCCGTCGCTGGAGCTGCGTATCGCGCCGCAGACAACGGTGCTGCTGCAGGCCGACTATCTGGAAGACCGCCGCGTGACTGACTTCGGCATCCCGGCGTACAACGGCCGGCCCGTCGATGTGCCGGCGTCCCGCTACTACGGCGCGGCCAATGCGCGCGACGCCGACTACTCCCAATCGCGTGTGTACTCGGGCACGGCCACGATCAACCATCGCTTCAACGACAACTGGTCGCTTCGCAACGCCACGCGGTACTACCATTACTCGCTGGATCGCAACAACACGCTGACCAGCTCGGTCAACGAGGCGACGAAGACGCTGACGATGTCGCACTCCAACGTCTATCGCGAAGAGCATGGCTGGTTCAACCAGACCGACCTGACGCAGAAGGCGACGATCTTCGGCACCATGCATGAAATCCTGTACGGCATGGAGATCGGCCAGCAGAACAAGGACCTGGTGAACTTCACCCGTGCTGTGCCGGGCCGCTTTGACCTCTTCAACCCGGTGCTACCGACACTGCCGCGCCTGGTCGGCGGCACGCCGGCCACGAGCAACCTGGCCACCGCCAAGACGCTGGCGTTCTACACGCAGGACATGATCAGCTTCACCGAGCAGTGGAAGGCGCTGCTGGGTGTCCGGTACGACAATTTCCAGCAGGACACGTTCCAGCGCCTGGCCGGCCAGAAGAACCTGTCGCGTACCGACAATGCCTGGAGCCCGCGTGCGGGCCTGGTCTGGCAGCCGTCGAAGGCGCAGTCATATTACGTGTCGTGGAGCCGGTCGTTCCAGCCGTCGGGCGAGGCCTTCGCGCTGGCTGCCAACAACGCCGAACTGGCGCCCGAAACGACCAACAACACCGAGGTGGGCGCCAAGTACGACTGGCTCGACGGCAAGGCGAGCACGACGATTTCAGTGTTCCGGCTGGAGCGGAACAATATGAAGATCGCCAACGCCACCGGCACGGCGCTGATTCCGGTCGGCGAACAGCGCACGGATGGCGTGGAACTCAGCGCCGCCGCGGAACTCGGCAGCGGCTGGCGCGCGTTGGCCGGCTACGCTTACCTGGATGCGGTGGTCACCAAGTCGACCCCCGCGTTCCAGGACAAGCGTGCCACGCTGACGCCGCGCCATTCCGGCAACGTCTGGCTGACCAAGACGCTTGGCTACGGCTTTGGCATCGGCGGTGGCCTGAACCTGGTGGGCGCTCGGATGGCCGACCAGGCCAATACGGTGACGCTGCCAGGCTATGTCACGGCGGACATGATGGCCTGGTATCGCCACGGGCCGTTCGAGGCGCAACTGAACCTGTACAACCTATTCAACACGAACTACATCGTGTCGGCGCACGGTTCGAACGCAAACTTGAATATGCCGGGCGCGCCACGCAGCGTGATGGCGACGATCCGGTATCGGATGTAAGCGTCGCGACAACCTACCCAGGGCGGTGACTTCGCCCTGAGACCGCAAGCAGCCATTGGGTCGCCTGTACAGGCGACCCAATGGCTCGACACCAGCTGACGATCAGGTAGCTGGAGCCGCGCTGCGCCGCGCGGCCCATGTCGGCGCACGTGGACTGTATCGTCCGCTGACCCCGTTCCCCTCGCGAGCAGTATATTTATATTTTTTAATACGAATCATTATTGTTATCGCTTTCATTATCTTCTAAAGTGCTGCACGAACGTACCCATTCAACGTAACCCTTAACTTCCAAGGCACGAGGAACATCATGCAAGACACCTTCATCCTGGCGCATGTACCCACCGCCCCCGTCAATGAAGGCTTTCTGCCCGCTGCGACGGCACTGGGGTTCTCCGTTGTACTGCTGACCGATTGCGCCGATGCCCACCGCGCGCACTTCGCCAACGCCGGGCTGGCAGCCTATCCAGATGAAATCGTTGCATGCGACGTCTTCAATCCGGTGGCAGTGATCGATGCCATCACGCGGCGCGGCAGCAAGCCCGCTGCCGTGTTCTCCAACAGCGACCATTTGCAAACTGCCACCGCCATTGCCGCCGCCTATTTCGGCATGCCGGGCAAGGACTGGCGCGTTGCCTACGCAGCCAAGAACAAGGCTGAGATGCGCCGCCGCCTGGCGAACCTGGGCATCGACACGCTGTGGCACGCCGTGGTGTGCGATCCCATCGCATTGATACCACTCGCTGACGTCCCGATGCCGTGCATCGTCAAGCCGCGCGAAGGCGTGGCAAGCCAGCAAGTCAGCCTGGCGCGCAGCCAGGCTGAGCTTGCCGAGCAATGCGGGGCGATCTGGGCCCAGCACCCGGGCCAGGCGTTGCTACTGGAGGAATACCTGGAAGGCCCGCTCTATACACTGGAAACGCTTGGCGACGGCAAGCAAATACGCGCACTGGGAGGATTTCGCGTGGCGCTGTCCCCGCCGCCCTACTTCGTTGAACTTGAAGCGGTATGGGGTACGGGCCTGCCCGCCTCGATCGAGGCGGAAGTGCTGGATATCATCAGTCGTTTCGGCATCGGCTTCGGCGCCTGCCATACCGAGTATGTGCTGACACCGAAAGGCCCACGGCTTATCGAGATCAACTACCGCAGCATCGGCGACTACCGCGAGTTCCTGCTGTCCGACACGCTCCAGTTTCCACTGTTCGAACAGGTCCTGCGCCTTCATCTTGGCGAGACCCTGCCCGAGTTCGACATGCCCAAGCGGGCGGCATGGATCCGCTATTTCACGGCACAGGCCGAAGGCTTGCTGCGGCAGGCGCCGCCCCCCAGCAAGCATGAAAGCGACGGCGTGCGCCTGACCTACCAGCCGCTGCGCAAGGTAGGCGATGCCATCCAGCTCACGAACTCCAACAAGGACTATGTGGGCGTGCTGCGCGGCAGCGGCCCAGATACCGCTGGCCTTGCTGCCGCGGTGGAACTGGCCAGCAGCAAGCTGGCGTGGGAGATCGCACAATGACCGCCCGCTTGCCTGTCCAGTCGAGCCTGTCGCTTGAGGTGACGGTGACCGATCCGGATGCCGCATATATCTGCATCCGTGTCGTCGATACACTGCTCCGGGAAGACGTCCGCGCGTGCGCCAGCCGCGGTGAACTAAGCAACGGCGATGCCTTGCGGGCCAGCGCGGCCCATGGCTTCGATGCCAGCCAGCAATGGCTGCGCGTCGACCATCTTGGCGCCGGCACGCTCTGGATTCCGGTAACCGCCACCCGATACATGCAGGACTGGCGCCTGACGCGCCTGCCGCTGTTGCAGGAACACGCCGGCGAATTGTCGGCGCTGCATGATGTCGACGCGATCCTGGCGGCGTTTGCCGGCGACCTGCCCGCCGAAGCCGCGCGCCTGTTCACCGCGTACGGCGATGAATGCCACGCGGCCAGAGCGCATCGCGAAACGTCGATGGCCGAACGCGCGCGCTGGTTCGCGCAGCCTGGCAGCGCAGACGGGCACACGTTACCGGCATGGCACCAGCGCATGCTGCACTACGACCGGCTCGCCGGGTTTCTCGACCATCCCTACTATCCTACTGCCCGCGCCAAGCTGGGATTCGCTACCGCCGATCTGGCACAGTACGCGCCCGAATTCCAGCCTGCATTCGCGCTGAACTGGCTGGCCGTACCGTGCGCGCGCCATCATCCCAGCGGTGGGACGCTACCGCCGAACTGGCCGGCGTTCGCTGATGTCGGCCTCGACCCAATGCTGGCCCGGACGCACGCACTGGTACCAGTGCATCCGTTCGTGTGGCAGCATCATCTGGAAGCCTTCCTGATTGAGGCAGGACTTGAGGGCCAAGTGATTCGCGCCCCACGCGCGTACCTGCGTGTCTCCCCTACCCTGTCGGTTCGCTCGCTGAGCCTGCTCGACTCGCCCGAATGGCACGTCAAGCTGCCGCTTACCATTCGGACACTCGGCACCAAGAATATCCGCACCATCAAGCCCAGCACCATCGGGGACGGGCATCGCATCCAGTCCATGCTTGGCGATATCGTCCGGCGTGAGCCGGGCCTCAGCGGACAGGTGCTGCTCACCGACGAGGCCAATGGCGCCCACGTTGACCAGCGCCCATTCCTCGGTTTCATCCTGCGCCGCTACCCCGCACAGCAATTGGCGGACGCGACGGTGGTGTCCGTTGCCGGCCTGCTGGCCGATACCGCCGGTGGCAATTGCGTGGCCGAAGAACTTGCCAGCCGCTACCATGGTGGCGCCCTCGATGCGTGGTTTGACGCCTATCTGGCACTCACGCTGCGCCTGCACCTGACGCTGTGGCTGCGCTATGGCATTGCGCTGGAATCGAACCAGCAGAATTCGATGCTGGTCTACAGCAACGACGGGCTGCGGCTGCTGCTGAAGGACAACGATGCCGCCCGCATCGACCGAGGTGTGCTGGCCCGACGGTGGCCAGAACTGACGGCCCGCCTCGACGGGCTGGAAGACCAGCGTATCGGCGTCACCGATGCGCTGCCGCTGGCCCAAATGTTCGTCACTATCACGCTGCAGCTGAATATTGCCGCACTAGTGGAGGGCCTGGCACTGCGTCGTGTAACCGATCGCGCAGCAGGCTACGCACGCGTGCGCCGCCATGTGGAGGCCATCCTTGCCGAATTGGCCGCCGCCGGGGAGGACACGACCTTCGCGTGCCAGTTGCTGCTCGGCGACGACAGGCTCCACCTTAAGTACCTGCTGACCGCCGCATCACTGGTGGAAAAGGCGCAGACCGGCGCCACCGATGTCAACAAGTTCTACGGCAAGCGCGCGCCCAACTTCCTGAAGGTGGCCTCATGAACACCGGCACGCGACAGGTGGTCGCGGTGGTCATGCTGTGCCATTTCATCGCCGCCTTCGCGGCGCTGGGCATGCCGCCGTTCTTCGCGCTGATTCTGCAGCGCTCGCTGCACAACGACGTGCCATGGCTCGCGGGCGCGTTCTATGTGGTGCCAACTCTGCTGGCGGCGGTGTCGGCACCATGGTGGGGCCGGCTTGCAGACCGCTTCGGCAAGAAGCCGCTGCTGCTGCGCGCGCAACTGGGGCTGGCAGCAAGTTTCCTGCTTGCCAGCTACGCGACCAGTTCGTTTTCCTTCCTGGCAGCGCTCGTGCTGCAGGGCGTGTTGGGCGGTACGTTCTCGGCGTCCAACGCCTATCTGGCAACTGTCGCCAGTGGCACCACGCTTACACGCAGCCTGACGGCGATGCAGTGGTCGGCGCGCGCCGCGCTGGTGGCGGCCCCCGCCTGTCTCGGCCTGTGGATCGGCGAGGCATCCCCGATCGAGCTGTACCGGTGGCTTGCGTTGCTGCCATTGGCCGCCGCAGCTCTGATCGCATGGTTGCCCGAGGGCGATGCCGCCAGCGGCGCCGCGAAGCGACCGCCGCAACGTCCGGCCGGCGCAACTGCCGCTGCACCTGCCACGCCGCGGCAAATCTATGTGCTGCAGTTCGCGTTTGTGTTCGCGACCGTTGTGACGTTCCCATACTTCATCCCGGACATGCAACAGCGCATGCCTGAGATATCCGCGGCGACTGCCGGCCTGCTCTTTGGCCTTCCACACCTGGTGTACCTGGCTGCGGCACCGCTGCTGTCACGGCGGCTGGGGCTGGCGCCCTCGCTGGGGCTTCTTGCGACCGCCTACGGAACGCTGGTGGTCACCCTGGCGGCACAGGCGGCACCGCTCGGCCTGCCTGCCCTGGTGGCCTGGCGACTGCTGATGGGCACCGCCATGACCGTCGGATTCATCGCGCTGCACGCGCTCGTGGCGAGCGTAGTGCACGCCAGCAACGCAGGGCGCACCTTCGGCTGGTTCGAAAGCAGCTCGAAGTGGGGCGGCGTCGCGGCGGGGCTTGCCGCCGGTGCGGCAGTCAGCATCGCCAGCCCACGCGCGCCCTACCTGCTTGGCGCCGCGCTGCTGGCCACCACTGTCGGCTACCTGCTTCTTACCGCCCGACAGCGGATGAGCACACTTTGATCCCTCCTGGACACGAGGCTGCAAAAAACATGCAATCGCACACCAACACGGAACACCCTGGCGCCCTCCGGCTATCGGCGGAAATCGCTGCCGGGCGGCGCTGCCAGGAAACACTGCTGAATTGCTACTGCCGCGAAGTCGCAGCGCCCAACGGCCAGCTGCGCGTCGCCCCCCCTGTGGGCCAGCACGATTGGCCAGCGGCTATCACGATGACGCTGCAGCGCGTGCAAGGCCAGGTTCTGCAGGTACAACTGCCGCACATTCACGATCGCCTGCTGACCGTGGTCGGCGGTGCCTGGCTCACAGGCAACTATCGCTACTTGTCTCCTGTCTTCCACAAGGCTGAGAACAAGCCCTGGGCACTGCTGGACTGGGAATCGCTGGCAGCGCTGCTATTGCGCGAGATGGCACTGCAGCACGAACTGCCGCCCAACACCGAGCTGATGGAGCAAATCCGCAACAGCGTGGCCGTCAGCACGGAGGTGCTGTCCATGCTGGTGCCTTCGACTATTCCTGCCGATCCGCAGGAGGCCTACATCGATTCCGAGCAATCGCTGACTTTCGGTCATCCGTTCCACCCGACGCCCAAGAGCCGGCAAGGCTTCTCCGACGACGACCTCTTGCGATACTCGCCGGAGCTGCGTACGCGCTTTGCGCTCGCATGGTTTGCCGTGCCGCGCGAAGACATTGCGCAGCAGTCGCTGCTCGACGCTAGCTGCGACCAGCTGATCGCGGCAAATGCCCCGCCAGTGCCGGCCGACCGCGTCGCAGTGCCGGTCCATCCTTGGCAGGCCGGCTATCTGCGAGAGCATCCGCTCGTGCACCATGCGCTGTCCAGTGGACGCATGCAAGACCTCGGCCCGCAGGGCGGGGATTTCTTCCCCACCTCGTCGATCCGCACGCTGTACCAGCCCGGCAACCCGTACTTCTATAAGCTGTCCCTGAACATCCGCATCACCAATTGTGTGCGCAAGAACGCCTGGTATGAGCTGGAAAGCGCCACGCACGTCAATCGCGTGCTGCACCCATTGCTGCCCGATCTCGGGCGCCTGTTCCCCGGCCTGGCGCTGATGGAGGAGCCGGCATTCCTGTCGGTCAACCTCAAGGACGCCGATGTCGAAAAGAACCGCCAGGTCATCGAGGGATTTGGGCTGATCCTGCGCCAGAGTGTCGACACGCTGCGCGCGCCAGACTGCGTTCCCCTGCTCGCCGGCTCGCTGTTCGGGAACCACTACTACGGCGAAGCCCGCATGCGCCGGCTACTGGCAGGGCTGGCCGAACAGGTAGGAACCCATGCGGATGCGATGACCGAGCGCTGGTTCTCCGACTATGTCTCGCAACTGGTTTATCCGGTTTTTCACCTGTTTTTCGCCCACGGTATCATCTTCGAACCGCACTTGCAGAATGTGGTGCTCGGCCTGCGGCAGGGCATGCCCGCGCAGATGTTCCTGCGCGACTTCGAAGGCGTAAAGCTGATGCCCTCGCGCCATCCCGCCGCAAGCATGCCGGAGCTCAGCGCGCGCGCGCAGGCCTCGCTCTGGTACGACGAAGACCAGGGCTGGAATCGCATCGCCTATTGCCTGTTCGTCAACAACTTGTGCGAAGTCATCGCGCAGCTGGGCGGCGGCAGGCAGGCGATGACCGCGCGGCTGTGGTCCGTCGTGCGCCATCACTTGCACACCTACCAGCATCGCCATGGCAATGCTGCGTCCGCCCGGCGTGTCAACGGGCTGCTGGCCGGCAGCCCCTTCCCGGCCAAGACCAACTTCAGCAACCGCTTCTTCCAGCGCGCCGACCGCGCTTCAGCCTACGTGCCCGTTACCAATCCCATTCCGCTCGCTGGCCTGGAGGCCGCATGGCAATGACCGCCTCTGAACTGCGCTGGACGCGCGTTGCCGCACACCTCCACGACGCGCTTGCCGATGCCAGCGCCCCCCTGTGCGCGTACGTCTATGACCTGGAGGCGCTGAGGCAGCATGCCGCGGCAACGGTGCGCAGCCTGCCGCCCGGCTTCGAGCTGTTCTACGCGATCAAGGCCAACTCGGACCTGCCGATCCTGCAGACGCTGGCGCCGCTCACGCACGGGTTCGAGATCTCTTCCGGCGGCGAGCTGGCCTGGGTGCGCGAGCACTTCGCCGAAGTGCCGCTGATCTTCAGCGGCCCTGGCAAGACCGATGCGGAACTGGCCAGCGCGCTCGACCTCGGTGTCGACGCACTGCATGTGGAAAGCCAGCATGAACTTGAGCGGCTGGCATGGCTTGCGCGGGAGCGCGGCGTCGCCGCGCCGGTGCTGCTGCGGGTCAATCTCGCGATCGATGGCTTGCACGCCACCACGCTGATGATGGGCGGCAAGCCCACGCCGTTCGGCATTGCCGGCGACCAACTGCCGGGCTGCCTGGCGTGGCTGCGCACGCATCCGGAGATCCGGCTGCGAGGCTTTCATTTCCACCTGATGTCCCACCAGCTCGATGCTGCCGCCCACCTGCGCCTGCTCGACGCCTACCTGCAGCAAGTACGGCTCTGGCGCGAACAGTATACGCTGGACACGCTGGACCAGGTCAACGTTGGCGGCGGCATTGGCGTCAACTATCGCGAACCCGAGCGGCAATTCGACTGGGCCAACTTTGCCCAGGGGCTGTCGGCACTGTCGGCGCGCCGCGACGGGCTGACCGTGCGCTTCGAGTGCGGGCGCTATATCACCGCCTTCTGCGGATACTACGCAATGGAGGTGATCGATGTGAAGCACGCGTTCGACCGCCCCTTTGTGGTGGCCAGCGGCGGCACGCACCACTTCCGCACGCCTTATGCACAGGGGCACAGCCACCCCTTCCGGGTGCTGCCCGTGGAGGCTTGGCGCTATCCATTCTCCCGGCCCGGCGTCGGCGACGCACGCGTCAGCGTGGTCGGCCAGCTCTGCACGCCGAAGGACATCCTTGCCCAGGACACGCAGGTGGACAGCGTGCGCGCCGGCGACCTGGTGGTCTTTCCGTACGCCGGCGCCTACGCATGGCATATCTCGCACCACGACTTCCTGCGCCACCCGCACCCTTCACACTGGTATTTGCCCACGGAGAACGCCTATGCTGCAGCCTAACAAGCTTAAGGATAAGATCGCTGCCAGGCGCGCCGTGTTCGGGCTGATCAACTCGCTGCCGTTGCCGCTAATGACAGAGATGATCGGCTACGCAGGGTTCGACTTCGTGATCCTGGACCTGGAGCACGCGGGTGTGAACCCGCAGACGCTGGAAAACATGATCCGTGCGGCGGAATGCGCCGGCACGACCGCACTGGTACGCGTGCCGGGCGCCGCACCTGACATCATCCTGCGCGTGCTGGACGCCGGCGCGCAGGGCATTGTGGTGCCACACGTGCGCAACCGGGCAGAGGCCGAGTTGGCGGTATCTAGCACGCGCTATCACCCACTTGGTACGCGCGGCATCACGGGCGGCCGGACCACCGGCTTCGGCACGCTGACCCTGCCGGCCTACTTTGAACGGGCAAACAGCGAACTGATGGTTGTGGCCATGATCGAGGACCGGGAAGGCGTTGACGCCATCGATGAGATCGTTGCCGCGCCAGGCATAGACATGGTGCTGGAAGGCGCGATCGACCTGTCGCAGAGCCTTGGTGTACCAGCCGACGCGCAGCACCCCTCGGTGCAGGCCGCCATCCGCCGGATCGCCCACGCCTGCCAGGCACGCGGTGTGCCGTTCTGCGCCATTCCACGTGCGCCCGGTCAGTGCGAGCAATGGCGGGAACAGGGCGTTCACACATTCCTGCTCGGCGACGACCGTGCTACGGCTTTCCGGGCCATGAAACAGATGTTGGGCGACTATCGCGACTGACATGAAAGCATATCGCAGTCGTTCGCGGCCAAGCAAGGTATGAACAGGTTTTGAATGTTCTACCGTAACTATTCAGCAGGGATTGGCGAAGGCGGACAGCCGGAGCAGGTGCGGACCAAGGCCGAGAAGAGTTCGCGCTGCTGCATTCGCAGTGTGGCGAGATAGGAGCGGATGGTGCAGAAGGCTTGGAAGCTCTGCGCCATTCGCAGTGTGGCGAGATAGGAGCGGATGGTGCAGAAGGCTTGGAAGCCCTGCGCGACGCGGAAGCCACCCGATATCTTCTGTTTGAGCTTGGGCATGCGGGTATCGCGTTCGGCTTGGTTATGCCGACTCCCGGATTATGCCGCGTCCCCCGGAGCCGAGGACGCAGCAGCCGGGCGGATCCCTGTCGTGGGGCGCAGGCGACCCGCGAGGGAAGCTGTAGGGGGAGCGGGAAAGAGAACGCGGAGAAAGCGAAAGGCACGCTGTAATGGCCTGCATAGGGGTTCAAACTTTGCCCCGACCTGAAAGGGTGCAGACTTCCGCGAAGTGTGGCTGTCGCAAACCAGTATCTGAGGTTCGACGTGGGGGATGGGGGAAGCTTGGAAGAGGCTGCCTCATGGCAGTTCAAGGTTTTTGCCCATACGCGGGGCGAGCTTGGTCAGGCGGTTGGCGAGCGTCTTCTCGCTGGTCGCGGCAAGCTCGGCGGGCGACGGGTAGCGATCGAGCAGATCGAGCACGGCCGGATGGTCCAGGCGAGGTCCCAGAACCCGTTCCAGTGCGGGATGGATCTGGGTGAGCAGGCCGCGAATGCGGTTACTGGTCTGGGTGATTTGGGCAGCCAGATCGTCGTCGAAGCCGCACAGCATGGTGAGTTCGGCGAGTGGCTCGTCAGCGAGTCGCAGCGAGCGCAGCGTATGCGGCATCGATCGCGCGGCTTCGGCGATGATCGCGGCATCGCGGGCATCGGTCTTGGCTTCGCCCGCGTGCAGATCGGCGATGCGGCGCATCGCCAGACCCGGCAGATAGGCGACCAGGACGCCTTCGTCGCGGGCACCGCGAGCGCCGCATCCTTGAGCCTGCGGGCTCGACCACTAGTCGTCTTTGTTGGCATGCGCTGCAATACCCACACAGGGATGAGTTGCCAAGGCCGCCTGTCTCAACTCCTGAGCTATAGATGGCACTTGTGATCCGCGCGACCACATCTATGGCTTCGTCCTCTGGAAGCTAATAGTGCAGCGTGATTGCTTCAGAGAATGCATATGGATCGACGATTTCATTGGGGAAAATCGCACACTTGTGTATCGCCCCCAGCATTAGCGCCCATCGCTCAATCTCTTCCGGAAGAAGGCGTGGTATGACGAAATTGCGGGTCAGACTTCGAATGGTCCGGCGTAATCGAACATAGTCGCCAAATTGTTTGCAGCGTGCTATCAACGCGCCCTGACGTGGCTATGGGTGGTGAGCGGGAAACCAGTTGCCTGACGTCAAGGAGCCCATCCCGGCCAGAAGCAAGTCCGTTGGCGTCCACTAAATCAGCGCAGCGGCCTGAATGCCGCCCTAAGTTCCTGAGCGAAGATCACCGGCTGCTCCCATGCGGCGAAGTGGCCGCCTTTCTCAGCTCGGTTGTAATAGATGAGGTTGGAGTACGCCTTCTCCGTCCAGCTTCGCGGCGCCTGATATTGCTCGCCGGGGAACACGCTCACCGCCACCGGGATCTTGACGCCTTTGGTGTTAAAGAAACCGCCCTTATATTCCCAGTAGAGACGAGATGCGGACACTCCAGTGTTGGTCAGCCAATACAGGGTGATGTTGTCGAGGATCTCGTCACGCGTCAGTTCGCCTGTGGCGCTGGTGGTCCGGTTCAGTGCCGAGACGACCGCCGCGGCAGGCTGGCCATCAGCATCATTGTGGTCAAGAAGCCAAGCGGCAAGGCCGACAGGTGAATCGGCAATGCCGTAGAGCGTCTGCGGGCGCGCCCCCATTATCCGGGCGTAGTCCACTTCCTTGAACGTAAGGGCGAGCTGCTCGTATGCGCGATTCTCCTCCGCCGTCAGACCGGCAGGCGCCGGGGCGCCGGCCTGGAGCGCCTTGTCGATCTCGGCCGGAACCGTCGCGGGCATGTTTGTGTGGATGCCGAGCAGTCCCGGCGGAGACTGCAAGCCCATTTGATCGACGACAAACGCACCCCAGTCGCCGCCCTGAGCGACGTAGTGCGTATATCCGAGACGGCGCATCAGCTCCGCCCAGGCGCGCGCCATGTGCTCGGGACCCCAGCCGGTGCTCGTCGGCTTGCCGGAGAAGCCGTAGCCTGGCATCGACGGAATCACGACGTCGAATGCGTCTTCGGTCTTGCCGCCGTGCGCGACGGGGTCCGTCAGCAATCCGATGAGCTTGGTCTGTTCGAGCACGGAGCCGGGCCAGCCGTGGTTGATGATCAATGGAAGCGCATGGGGGTTCTTCGAGCGCACATGGATGAAGTGGATGTCCACGCCGTCGATCGTCGTCACGAACTGCGGAAGAACATTCAGCTTCGCTTCCGCCTTCCGCCAGTCGTAGTCCGTTGCCCAATAATGCGCGAGCTTTTGCATGGTCGCGAGCGGCACGCCCTGCGAAGAATCTGTGACGGTCTCCCTTTCCGGCCATTGCGTGGCGGCGATCCGTCTGCGAAGCTTGTCAATGGCTTCCTGCGGCACATGGACTTTTGGGAACGGGCGGATCGAGCCGTCTTCAGCCGTTGCGCGCGGTTTCGAGGAAGGCTGATCCGAAGCCGGAACGGCATGGGCGCAACTGAAGGCAGTGGCCAGAACAAGGCCAATTACAGCCGCAGTTGATGCAAGAAAGCTGGACCGGGTTGGCGCTGACGATACTATGAACATGGTAATTTTCCGTATAAGATCGCGCGAGTCTGTACGCGCGCAGGGCTACGCGCCCGTTAGCGTTATCGTGTTGATGCGTCTGCGGTTAGCGCCGTGGTGATGAAGTCTGGAACCATCAGCCAGTGGTGGATGTGGACCGCACGCTGCATCACCGTGTAGGGCGCATGGTCAGCGAAAGGACGGCCTCGGCGTCCACACCCTGCGGCGTTCCGCCCGCGAGCTTGCGACCGGACGAGCCGCCCTGGTGACGATCACGTCGCGGGCGCTGCTTACTCCGGCAACACCTCGCCAGACTGTTCCCGCACGATGTACTCCGCATACCAGGCCGGCCAGTTCTCATCGTGCTTGCCGCCGTTGCGCTTCTCGTGCTCGCCATGTGCAGCCGCCGCACGCTGGAGCGCGGCCGCGAGTTCAGCCGACGAGGTGAATGTCGTGTCCGCATTCACGCGCCCGGGCAATCGCGCGGTGACCTCCTGCAACAGCCAGCTGTTGCCGTCCGGGTCGCTGAACGTGGCGTACGAGGAGTAGGTCTGCCGCTGCGGATGCGGGCCACTCTGCGGGGGTTCCCCGACTGTACGGTGGAACACTTCGCTCACGTCGACACCCCGACCGACGAGCTCGGCGCGCGCGGCCCCGATGTCGGACACGACGAGATAGAGTCCCCGCGCCGAGCCCGGCACTGCCGACGTGATTCCCGTGCCGAAGTGGATCGAACACGACGAGCCTGGGGGCGTGAACTGCAGGACCCGAAACGCGTCGCCCTTGGTGAAGTCCGCGTCGAGCTTCCAGCCCAAGCCGCCGTAAAACCGCTTGGCGCGATCCACGTCCGAAACTGGGATGACGACAACTTCGAGCTTCATATCGTTCGTGGCAATAGTCTTCACAATAGAACTCCTTCAGAGGGATGGGATTGGCTGGATCCGGCCAACGTCCTCGTGGTCGGCCGCGATGCTTCGCGTCCATTGCGGATGCCTCCTGGAAGTGAGCATCGGGCTGAGCCTTAGGAAACTCCATGACGTTCGGATGCTCCAATCCGGGCCGGGACGTCATGGTTATGGGCGCGAAATGCGCTCCGTGATCATTCAGCGATGTGTGTGGGTGCCGTCGTAGTATGGGCTGCGCGGTTCCTGCACCGTGCGCGTACCGTCGGTGTACGGATCGCTTGCATCGGTTATCGACCGGGCACCCTCCGTGAACGAGTCACGTGCGCCCGCGTGGGACGGGCTGGCGGCCTGCGCACCGGCAGCAGCAACCAGGGCGACGGCGAATAAAAACCGCTTGGCAATGTTGGTAGTCATGATCGATTTCCTTGAAAGTCAGAGTTTGATATGGTCGGGCCAAAACCGGCATACGGCTTCAGTGCAATTACCTTTGGGGGTTGGAGGTACCCAGATTTCACCAAAGGTAAGGTGGAAAACTTGGCCGAGAGGGTCTCTGCATCTTCGCTCTCAGCAACGATGCATGCGCCACCATCACCCCGCAGCCAGATCTGCCTGACGACGCTATCGACATAGAGGTGCCGGATGACCTCGGACTCGGCTTCGCGCTCTTGGCGTGTGGGCGTCTGTTGGGGAGTGGGGACGGCGAGGGAAACCAGGACAAGAAACTGCATGGGAGATATCCTATGAGTAAATCGTTGCTGCGTACGATGATTTCGTGGCCCGCGCCGTTGCGGCACGGGCAGACTACTGGCGCTGTCCGCGCAGACTGCAACCCGATCAGGCTTTCGACAATTCGCCATCCGTCAGGCGCCATATGCCGCGCGGATTGTCATGCTTGAGCGCTTCCGGCAATAGCTCGTCAGGGAAGCCCTGATAGCACACGGGCCGAAGGAACCGCTCGATCGAACTCATGCCAACCGAGGTGAAGCGGCCATCTGACGTTGCGGGAAAGGGTCCCCCGTGGATAGACGCGTATGACACTTCTTGCGGATGCGCAAACGCATTGATGACGATTCGTCCCGTGCGACGTTCGAGAACGGGCAGGAGGCGCGCAGCCAATGCATGATCGGCACGGTCGATCTGCATCGTCGCCGAGAGTTGGCCGCGAAACTGCCTGGCGATGGCAATCATTTGCTCAACGTCCTTCACGCGCACCAGTAGTGCCGCAGGGCCAAACACTTCCTCCGACAATGACGGCTCGTCGAGCATGCGCGAACCGTCGATTTCAAAGAGAAACGACTGTCCGTCCCATGGGCCCAGCGGTTTGCCGCCCGCTGCAATGCGTTCCGCACCGGCGCCGAGCTGCCGGTCCACATTCTTGCGATACGCCGTGGAGATACCTGGCGTCAGCATTGTGCGGGACTGCATCGCTTCGACGCGGGCGATCATCGCCTGCTTCAGCTCGCTGTAGCCGATGCCATCGATGGCGAGCAGGATCGCGGGCTTCAGGCAGGCCTGACCCGCCGTAACCAGCATACGTTCGGTGAAGCCGTCGCCGATTTCCCTGCCACGCGCGAAAAGCGCGGCTGGCAGGACGAATGTCGGATTGACGCTTGTCATTTCAGTGAAGACCGGGATCGGGTCCGGGCGCAGCTGTGCGCGCCGGAACAGTGCCATGCCGCCGCCTTCCGATCCTGTGAAGGTCACACCCTTGATGAGCGGATGATCTACCAGCGCCTCGCCAATGGCATTGCCGCCACCACGGACCAGGGAAAACACGCCTTCGTGCAGACCCGAGTCTTTCACGGCTTGGCGGATCACACGGCCCATCAGTTCCGATGTACCAGGATGGCCGTTGTGTGCCTTCAGGATGACGGGGCACCCAGCGGCCAGTGCCGACGCGGTGTCGCCGCCGGCGACCGAATATGAGATCGGGAAATTGCTTGCCCCAAAGATCGCGATCGGACCCAGCGCAATCTTCTGCATGCGGTGATCCATCCGCGGGCGAGGTTGACGCGCCGGTTGAGCGGGATCGATCGTCGCCTGGCGAAAGCGTCCTTGACGCACGACGGTAGCGAATTGGCGAAGCTGGGTCGCAGTTTTCGCGGCTTCGCCTTCGAGCTGGGCGACGGGCAAGCCGGTTTCCAGCGATGCGCGCTGGGCCAGTTCCGGCGTAATGGCGTCGAGCCCATCGGCAATGCGTTCCAGGAGCGCGGCACGTACTTCCAGACTTGTGTTGTTGTAGCTGTCGAATGCGTCGTCGGCGAGCCGAGCGGCACGATCGACTTCTGCGATATCGCCAAATGCGAAGGAGGGTTCGATCTCGAGATTCGTCGCGGGGTTCAGGGCCTTCATACTGCCCGCGGTTGCGCCCACTTCCTGGGCGCCGATAAGCAGATTGCCATTGAGCGTCATGCTTGCCCTCCTTGAGACGTGACGGGGAGCGCAGCAATCAGCTCGGCAGTTGTCAGGATTTCATGCGCGAAAGTCGGGCCGTTCAGATGGTGCGCGGCATGCATCATTTCCTTGGTGAAAGCGGCCGTTGCATCGCGCACGAGCGTGACGTGATAGCCAAGTTCCATAGCAAAGCGAGACGTCGATTCGATGCAGGTATTCGCCAGCAGGCCGACGACAATGACATGCGTTATGCCTTGCTGTTTCAATTGAAAGTCGAGATCTGTGTTGGCAAAGCCGCTTTGGGCCCAGTGTTCCTGGACGATGATGTCGCCGTCCTGAGGCACGAAGTCGGGATGCCATTCGCCTCCCCACGTCCCCTTTGCGAAGGTGTGACGCTCCTGCACCAGACGTTGAGTTGGATTCGGATGATCCCAGTTGTCGTAGTCGCCGGGTTGCCAGCGGCGATGCGGCACGTAGAAGACCTGGATGCCGGCTTTGCGTACTGCCGCCACCGAATCGCGCAGGTTGTCGAGCAGTCGGACGTCGTTGGCGACGTCCTTGACCATCGGGAACAGCTTGCCGCCATCCGAGAGGAAATCGTTGTACGGGTCCACCAGCAAGAGGCCGGTTCGCTCCGTGCGATACACAGGATTAGCCATTTCGGTTCTCCATTCAGAGGATAGGTGCGATCGAAGTCGCGTTTCGCAGTGGCGCCGGGCTGCTTGAGTGGGTATGCGTGACGTCTCACACATCGGTACGACGAAGTATAACTATGAAAATCATAGTGTCAAGAAAAACAGGGACGTCTGGCTGATCTGCTCACGAGCTGCGGATTGGCCACGACCGCGTGCAGCTCGATCTGAAAGGAATGTGACATCGCGTCCTGTGCTACTATGAAATTAATAGTAACTATGGGAGATCAGTCGTGGCACTTGTGACGGAGAAGGAAAATACGGTGTGTCCGGTGGCGCGCTCGCTGGATATCGTCGGCGACCGGTGGACAGTCCTGGTGCTCCGGGAGCTGTACATGGGTGAAACGCGTTTCGAAGGGATACAGATCCAGACGAATGCGACGCCTCAGATGCTCGCTACGCGTTTGAAGGCGCTCGAGACGGATGGCATGGTTGAGCGTCAACCGTACAACGAGAGGCCGCTGCGTTATGAGTATCGTCTGACCAAAAAGGGGTGGGCTTTCTATCCCGTCGTCTACGCATTGCGGGCGTGGGGAGAAACGTGGTGTAAGGACAACAACGAAGAAGTCGCCATGCACTTTGTGCATCGTAAGTGCGGCCACGATGTGGGTCTCGCCAATGTGTGTCCGCAATGTGGGATCGAGGTGCAGCGAGAGGACTTGGATGCATCACTTGGCAGCCAATTTGCGACGGAGCGCGCAGAACGACGCGCTGTTTTCAAGAGGAAATAGGGCGATTCGGATCAGCCATCAGAAAGCTCTGCGACCGCCCTGCCGGATTGCGCCGCCGCATCCGTGGGTCAATAGGTCTGGTCGGCAACAACACGGGCCACCGTTTCCAGGGACTGCTTTAACGTGGACAGGCTGACGGAGCCGAGTGCCAACCGGATGGCATGAGGCACATGCGCTGCCGTCGCGAACGGATGGGCCGTCGACACGGAAATATGCTCGCGCATCAACGCCATCGCGATCGCGTCTGCCCGAACCTCCTGTGGCAGAGGAAGCCAGACGAAGTACGACGCGGGATGGCTGATCCTTTTCAGCCCGCCCAGGACTTCAGTGGCAAGGCCCTGGCGCAGCGTGGCATCCCGCCGTTTGTCGGCTTCAAGCCTGGCCACGGTGCCGTCCTCGATCCAGCCGCAGGCGATAGCCGTCATGGTTGCCGGGGTGTTCCAGGTCGTGGCCCGGATGGCCCGTTCAAGCCTGGGAACCCATTCGCGCGGGGCACAGACGAAGCCGACGCGCAGCCCGGTGGCGACACTCTTCGACAAGCTCGACACATAGACCGTCGTCTCCGGGGCAAGCGATGCCAAAGGAGGTGGGGCGCCTTCCGCCAGGAACGCGTAGGCCGCGTCCTCGATGAGCATCAGTCCATGCTGCCGAGCCATGGCGACCAGCTCCCGACGCCGCCTTGCGCTCATCACCCAGCCGAGCGGGTTATGGAGCGTCGGCATCGCATACACGGCGCGTACCCGCCGTCGCCTGCACAGCGCCGCCAATGCCTCCAGATCCGGGCCGTGCCCAGCGGCGGGAATTGGGGCGAGTTCCAGCCGATTGGCCTCGGCGGCGAGCTTGAATCCCGGGTACGTCAGCGCGTCCACGGCCACCACGTCGCCGGGCTCGAGCAAGGCCATGGCGATTGTCGTCAGCCCGTGCTGCGCACCGCTCACGAGCAATACGGTTTCGGCCGATGCCGCCAGCCCCCGGCTGGCCAAGTGGCGCGCCACGGTCGCCCGCTCGTGCTCGCGCCCGCCGTGGGGCTGGTATCGAAGCAGGGCCTCCAGATCGCCTGCGGCTGCAAGCTGGCGCAGCGCTGCCCGGAGAAGGTCTGCCTGATCCGGTAACGAGGGATAGTTGAAGGTCAGGTCCACCGTGTCAGCGCTCCATGCATGCAGATCAATGCCTTGTCCGCGAGGGAGCGCCTCCTTGACGAACGTGCCGCGACCGGTCTCCCCACTCACCAACCCCATTGCTTGCAGCTCCGCGTAGACGCGCGTGGCCGTGACCAGTGCCAGTCCTTCGCGAGCCGCGAGCTCACGGTGCGTTGGCAGTCGCGTCCCGGGACGCAGCCGCCGCGCACGGATATCGGCCGCGAGACGGTCGACCAGTTGTTTGTAGCGGGGCTGAGGCATGCCTGAACGTATCCATGACAATTATTTGAATGTATTGATTATCGGTTCTACGATGGCGCAATACAACGTATCCACTCGCACGAGGCCCCCCCATGCACATCGCCATCCTGACCTTTGAAGGTTTCAACGAACTCGACTCGCTGATCGCGCTCGGCATCCTCAACCGGGTCAAGCAGCCGGGCTGGCGGGTGTCGATCGCCAGTCCGGCGGACAAGGTGCGTTCAATGAACGGTGTGGTGATGGAGGCGCAAGCGTCGCTAAAGGACGCATGCGACGCGGACGCCGTGCTGGTGGGTAGTGGGATACGGACTCGTGACGTCGTCGCTGATGCCGCGTTGATGTCGCAACTGAGGTTCGACCCGACGCGCCAGTTGCTGGGCGCGCAGTGCTCGGGCACGCTCATGCTTGCCAAGCTGGGCCTGCTGGACGACGTTCCGGCCTGCACGGACCTGACCACCAAGCCGTGGGTCGAGGAGGCAGGTGTGGCTGTGCTCAATCAGCCATTCGTGGCCAAGGGAAACGTCGCGACCGCCGGCGGGTGCCTGTCGTCGCAGTATCTGGCGGCCTGGTTCATCGCACGCCTGGATGGCGTCGAGGCGGCACGTAGCGCGATTCACTATGTGGCGCCAGTGGGGGAAAAGGAGGCCTACGTGACGCGCGCGATGGCGAACATTTTGCCATTCCTCTAATGCGCACGGAGATAGCCGCTAATCTTTCATGATGTGCTCTACCGTGTATTATCGTGTCCATGGAAAACACGTTAAGCACTGGTAAGTGCCGCCACGATTCTTGGCGTTACTGTCAAGACCCTGCAGCGCTGGGAACGCGAGGGAAGGCTCATTCCCGCGGCTCGCAGCGATAGCAACAGGCGGTTGTACACCGAATCGCAGTTGCGTGAGTTTCTTGGCTTGCAGCGTAGTGGTGGTCAGGCGCCGACGCGATTGGTCGCCTATTGCCGAGTGTCCAGCGCAGCGCAAAGGCCAGACCTAGCCAATCAGCGGCGAGTGCTTGAGGAATTCGTTGTGGCCAATGGACTGGCGA
>JYOD01000084.1 GCA_000955785.1 Burkholderiaceae bacterium 16 | reverse complement strand
CCCCATACGGCCTGGTACACCTACACGGCTCGCTTCGCATCGCGCACCGGTGTGGACCGCCCTTGGGGGCGCTCCACACGGCTACACCCCGCGAGGTTTGAATCGACTCTCGGTTTGCTCCCCTCTCCCGCGTGTGGGAGAGGGCGGGCGCAGGCAAAGCGATGGCGATGCAACTAACTCAGCCTGCCTCATCAAGCACCGTAGGGCCATCGCGCGACCAGCCATCCGCTTAGCGGACCTCTTTCAAATACTGATCGCTAAACCCTTTTTGCGCTTCCGCCATCTTGCCGAAATCCACGGGCTTGGCGCGCGCATAGTCCGCCGCGGGCAGGAACCTGGCTTGCACTTCGCTGGGTATCGCGGCGCTGCGCACCGGCCGCAGATAGGCGTTGGCCCATAGCGCCTGTCCGGCATCGGACAAGACGAAATCGAGCACCTTCTTGCCTTCGGCTTCGTGCGGGGCCTTGTTCACCAGGCTTATCACGTAGGGCACCACCACCGTGCCTTCCTTCGGGATCACAAAGGCCACGTTGGATTTGTCCTTGTAGCGTGCGCGATAGGCATTGAAGTCGTAATCGAGCAGGATCGGGATCTCGCCGGAGAGCACGCGGGCATAGGCGGTTTGCTTGGGCACGATGGGCTGGTTCTTCTGCAGGTCGCGGAAGTATTTGAAAGCAGGGCCGAAGTTGTCCATCGAGCCGCCCAGGGCCTGGTTGATGGCGACGGCGCCGACGTAGCCGACGAAGGCGCTGGCGGGGTCGAGGTAGCCGATCAGGCCTTTGTATTCGGGCTTGAGCAGGTCGGCCCAGGATTGCGGCACGGGCTTGCCGCGCAGGGCGTCGACGTTGACCATGAAGCCGAGCGTGCCGGAGTGGATGGCGAACCAGTTGCCTTGCGGGTCTTTCAGTCCGTCGGGGATGTCGTTCCAGTGGGCCGGCTTGTAGGCGGCGGTGACGCCGTCTTTCTTGGCCTGGATACCGAAGGTCACGCCGTAATAGACCACGTCGGCGACGGGGCTGCCTTTCTCCGCGACGAGTTGCGCGAGCGACTGGCCGGAGTTCTTGTTGTCGTGCGGCACCGTGACGCCGGTCTTTTCCTTGATGGCGCGGATCTGCGAGGCCCAGTCGGCCCATTCGGGCGGGCAGTTGTAGCAGATCGCGGTTTGCGCTGCCACGCCCTGGCTGAAGGCGGCGGCGCCGAGTGCGATGGCGATCCAGCGTAGCGGTTTGGGCCAGGTACGGCTTGCTTGCATGGTGAACTCCTTGAGTAGCGGACTGGGGCTGGGGAAAGCGGGTGGGAAGGGATTCATGCCGGAGCAGCGACCGTGCCGCCCAGGCGCAGGGTGTGTGGCAACAGGGTGATGCGTCCAGGCCGGGCGCTGTCCTGCTTGCCGGCGCCGGACGGCGCGAAGCGCGCAAGCAGGCGCGCGACGGCGCGCTTGCCGATTTCGGTATTGGGTTGGACCACCGATGCCAGTGCCGGCTCCACCAGCGCGCCGAGCGCAATGCCGTCGTAGCCGAGCACGGAGATGTCGCGCGGCACGCGCAGGCCGAGCCGTTTCAGGTCCGAGATCACGCCGATCGCGAGCAGGTCATTGGTGCAGAAGAAGGCGGTCGGCGCGTCCGGCCCCACGGCCAGCGCGCGGATCTGTTCGGCGTTGCTGGCCGTGTGGGTGGGCAGGCATACCGGTGGCGCGGGTTCCAGGCCGTGCGCGCGCATGGCGTCGCGGTAGCCGTCGAAGCGCTGGCGGGCGCGGTCGGATGCGATGAAGGCGCCGGATACCACGCGGATGCGGCGGTGCCCGGCGGCGATCAGCGCTTCCACGCCTTCGCGGGCGCTGGCGCGGTTGTCCACCGAGACGGAATGGCGCTGGCCGCGGGCGGCAGCCTGGTTGTAGGCCAGCACGTAGGGCACGCCTTCCGCGTCGAGCTGGTCGAGCACGGCGCTGCGGGCGGCATCGGCCACGGTCAGCACCATGCCGTCCACGCGGTGGCGCAGCAGGTATTCGATGCGTTCGCGCTCGCGCGCCGGGTCGTAGGCGCTGGTCACCAGCATCAGCGAGTAGCCGGCGGCCAGCGCCGCGTCTTCGATACCGCGCCAGCATTCGGCGAACACGGCGTTCTCCAGTGTCGGCAGCATCACGCCGATCATGCGGCTTTGCTGCGCGCGCAGTTTGCTGCCAAGCAGGTTGGGGCGGAAGCTGAGTTGCCGCGCTGCGTCCAGCACGCGCTGCACGGTGCCTTCGCGCACCAGCGCCGGGCTGTTGAACGCGCGGGACGCGGTGGCCAGCGAGACGCCGGCCGTCTGCGCCACGTCAGCCAGGGTGGCGGTGCCGGCGGCGTCGGGCAGGGTGGGCGATCGGTCCTGATTGCGCTTCACGTGTGTCGTTCCGGTCTCGGTTAGCGAAGAAGGCATGGCGGCAGAAATGAAAACGTTTTCATTCAAGCTGCAAAAAAATCGGGTAGCAAGCTCTTTTGCTGCTGCGGCGCATTAGTAAATTTGCGCTGCCCCAAGGCCTGACCCGGTACAGGGCGAATTCTGGCGATGCTGCATGACAGCACGATGACAGGCCCGCGTCCGCGTTCCCGGAGCCGGGTAGCCTGAACCTGCCAGCGGCCGCAAAATGTGTGAGAAGCCGGACGGCACAAAGCACTTGAAACTCCCGCGCAATCTTATTAACATGTTAAGTACAGGCGGCGCCAACGAGCGATTCGCCACGACGATCCGCAAGCCGGGCAATGCAATGGCAGGGCACAGAGCGGGCGTAACCAGACAGGAGCACGATGCGACAAGCCAGAATCGCTGCCGGCGGCCGGCCGGTGCGGGCAATGCCGGTGGACGAAGCCACCTTGCTGCCGTGGGACGGGGCGCGCGCCCTGGGTGAAGACGAGTTCATGTGGCAGCCCGCCATCACCGGCACGGTCTACGGCACGCTGCTGAATTTCAAGGGCGCGCTCGCGGCCCTGGGCGACAGCGTCAACGCCGCGCCGTACCAGGCGCCTCCGGCCGGACCCATCCTCTACATCAAGCCTGCCAATACACTGGCCGCCCACGGCAGCGACGTAGCGTTGCCGCCGGGGCAGGACACGCTGGAGATCGGCGCCGCGCTGGGCATCGTGATCGGCCGCCGCGCCACGCGCATCGATGCGGCGCGGGCCGCGGACTATATCGCCGGCTACACGGTGGTGTCCGACGTCAGCGTGCCGCATGCCAGCTACTACCGCCCGGCGGTGCGCCACAAGTGCCGCGACGGCTATTGCCCGATCGGCCCGTGGGTGACCGCGCGCGAGCAAGCGGGGAACCCCGATGCGCTCGCGATGGTGGTGCGCATCAACGGCGAGGAACGCCAGCGCAATCACACCGGCAACCTGCTGCGCCCGGTGGCGCAATTGCTGGCCGACGTCACGGCCTTCATGTCGCTCGAAGCCGGCGACGTGTTGCTGGCGGGGGTGCCGGAAGGCGCGCCGCTGGCGCGTGCCGGCGACACCGTGGAGATCGAGATCGAAGGTGTAGGGTGCCTGCGGCACCGGGTCGTGGCAGCCATTGGGGAGAGCGCATGAGAACCGCCCGCGTGGCCTTCGATGGCCTGGTCCACAGCGCGCAACCGGCGGGCGAGGGCGCACTGCGTCTCGACGATGGCCGTGTGGTCAGCGAGGACGCGGTGACGTGGCTGCCGCCGCTGGCGCCGCGCACCACGTTCGCGCTCGGCCTGAACTATGCCGACCATGCGCGCGAACTCGCCTTCAAGGCGCCGGAAGAACCGCTGGTCTTCCTCAAGGGGCCGGGCGCGTTCATCGGCCACCGCGCCCACACCATCCGGCCCGAAGGCGTGAAGTACATGCACTATGAGTGCGAGCTGGCGGTGGTGATCGGCAGTACCGCACGCGGCGTCAAGGCGGCGCAAGCCTACGACTACGTGCGCGGCTACACGGTGGCGAATGACTACGCCATCCGCGACTACCTGGAAAACTACTACCGCCCCAACCTGCGGGTGAAGAACCGTGACACCTGCACCCCGCTCGGGCCCTGGCTGGTCGATCGCGATGACGTGCCGGACCCGATGAACCTGGCGTTGCGCACCACGGTCAACGGCAAGCTGACCCAGCAGGGCAACACGCGCGACATGATCTTCGGCATTCCGTGGCTCATTGAGTACTTCAGCAGTTTCATGACGCTGGAGGCGGGCGATGTGATCCTCACCGGCACCCCGGAAGGGCTGGCCGATACACAGCCGGGCGATGAAATCGTCACGGAAATCGAAGGCGTGGGGCGGCTGGTCAACACCATCGCCTCCGCCAGCGGATACGGCAGCGTGCGCTGATACGCCGCGCGCCAACAAGGAGGAAGACATGATCAGGCATTGGATCAACGGCAAGCAGGTCGAAAGCAAGGACACGTTCGTGACCTGGAACCCCGCCACCGGCGAGGAGATCGCCACCGTGGCCGCGGGCGGCGAGGCCGAGGTCAACGCCGCGGTGGCGGCGGCCAAGGCGGCCTTTCCCAAGTGGGCCAATACGCCCGCCAAGGAGCGCGCGCGCATCATGCGCAGGCTGGCGGACCTGATTACCGAGCACGTGCCGCACCTGGCCGCGCTGGAAACCCAGGACACCGGCCTGCCGATTGCGCAGACCGGCAAGCAGCTGATTCCGCGGGCCGCCGAGAACTTCAATTTCTTCGCCGAGGTGTGCGTGCAGATGAACGGCCGCACCTATCCGGTCGACGACCAGATGCTGAACTACACGCTCTACCAGCCGGTGGGTGTGTGCGCGCTGATCTCGCCGTGGAACGTGCCCTTCATGACCGCCACCTGGAAGGTCGCGCCGTGTCTGGCGCTGGGCAATACCGCGGTGCTGAAGATGTCGGAGCTGTCGCCGCTGACAGCGGACCAGCTCGGCATGCTGGTGCTGGAAGCCGGCGTCCCGGCCGGTGTGCTCAACGTGGTGCAGGGCTACGGCGCCAGCGCGGGCGATGCGCTGGTGCGCCATCCGGATGTACGCGCGGTGTCGTTCACCGGCGGCACCGCCACCGGCAAGCGCATCATCGAGCGCGCCGGCCTGAAGAAGTTCTCGATGGAGCTGGGCGGGAAGTCGCCGGTGCTGGTGTTCGACGACGCCGACCTGGAGCGCGCGCTGGATGCCGCGCTATTCACCATCTTCTCGATCAACGGCGAGCGCTGCACCGCCGGCTCGCGCATCTTCGTGCAGGACACCGTCTATGACGACTTCGCGCGCAAGTTCGCCGAGCGCGCCAGGCGTTTGCGCGTGGGGGACCCGACCAGCGAGCAGACGCATGTGGGCGCCATGATCACCCAGCAGCACTGGGAGAAGGTCACGGGCTATATCCGCCTGGGCGAGCAGGAGGGCGCCACCATCCTGGCCGGCGGCGCGGAACGTCCGTCCGATCTGCCGGCGCACCTGCGCAACGGCAACTTCGTGCAGCCTACCGTGCTGGCGAATGTGGAAAACCACATGCGCGTGGCGCAGGAGGAAATCTTTGGCCCGGTGGCCTGCCTGATCCCCTTCAAGGGCGAGGATGACGGCCTGGCCATGGCCAATGACACCGCCTACGGCCTGGCCTCGTATATCTGGACGCAGGACGTGGGCAAGGTGCACCGGCTGGCGCGCGGCATCGAGGCTGGCATGGTGTTCGTCAACAGCCAGAACGTGCGGGACCTGCGGCAGCCTTTTGGCGGCACCAAGGCGTCCGGCACCGGGCGCGAAGGGGGCGAGTTCAGCTTCGAGGTGTTTGCGGAGGTGAAGAACGTTTGTATCTCGATGGGCGGGCATCACATTCCGCGCTGGGGCGTTTGAGAGCACCCGGCGCGCCGGGTGGGCTGCGAACCGGCGCCATGACAAAACAGGAGACACCGCAATGGGCAAGCTTTCACTCGCCGCCAAGATCACGCACGTACCGTCGATGTACCTGTCGGAGCTACCCGGCAAGCACCACGGTTGCCGCGAAGCGGCAATCGCCGGCCACCGCGAAATCGGCCGGCGCTGCCGCGAGCTTGGGGTGGACACCATCGTAGTGGCCGATGTGCACTGGCTGGTCAACGCCGGCTACCACGTCAACTGCAACGCGCATTTCGAGGGCATCTACACCAGCAACGAGCTGCCGCATTTCATCAAGGACATGACCTATGCCTACGACGGCAACCCCGAACTGGGCCGCCTGATCGCCAGCACCGCGACTGAACGTGGCGTGATGACGCGCGCCCATGAGATCGCCAGCCTGGAACTGGAATACGGCACGCTGGTGCCGATGCGCTACATGAACGCCGACCGCCACTTCAAGGTGGTGTCGGTCGCGGCCTGGTGCGCCTGGCACCAGCTCGACGAGAGCCGCCGCTTTGGCGCCGCGCTGCGCGAGTCCATCGAGGCCAGCGACGCCAATGTGGCCTTTCTCGCCAGCGGCTCGCTGTCGCACCGCTTCAACGACAACAACAGCCCGGAGGAAAGCATCCACCAGATCAGCCGCGAGTTCTTCAAACAGGTGGACCTGCGCGTGGTGGAACTGTGGAAGCAGGGCGACTGGGCCACCTTCTGCCGCATGCTGCCGGAGTACAACGAGCACTGCATCGGCGAGGGCGGCATGCACGATACGGCCATGCTGCTTGGGCTGCTGGGCTGGGACAAATACGACCAGCCCGTCGATATCGTCACCGACTATTTCACCAGCTCCGGCACCGGCCAGATCAATGCGGTCTTCCCGGTGCGCTGACGGATCACGACTGATCACGACTCACCAACGAGGCCGCCAATGCCCCACATCATCGTCGAGTACACCGACAACATCCGGGCCGAGGCGCGCGTGCCGGCCCTGCTCAAGACCATCAACGACGTGCTGATCGCGCAGGATGGCGTGTTTCCCATCGGCGGCATCCGCTCGCGCGCGCTGGCGCTGTCCGACTACCGCATGGCGGACGGCGAGGAAGACTATGCCTTCGTCCACATCACGCTGAAGATCGGCGCCGGACGCCCCGAAGCGGTAAAAAAGACGGCCTGCGACGCGTTGTTCGAGGCCGTCAAGGCGCACTTTGCCGAGCTGTACGCGCGGCGCTACCTGGCGCTGTCGATGGAGCTGGTTGAGTTCAACGAGGGCGGCAGCTACAAGCACAACAACGTCCATGCCCGCTTCAAGAAGGCCTGACGGGCACCACGCCACCCGATCTCAACGCTACCCACGGAGACCCCATGCTCAGCCCTGAGCTGATTCGCCAGCTTGCCCATCGCCTGCACGACGCGGAACAATCGCGCAAGCAGATCCGGCAGATCTCGCTGGACCATCCCGAAATCACCATCGAAGACGCCTACGCCATCCAGCGCGAATGGGTTGCGCACAAGCTGGCCGGGGGCCGCACCGTCAAGGGTCACAAGATCGGCTTGACCTCGCGCGCCATGCAGCTGTCCTCGCAGATCGACGAGCCCGACTACGGCACCCTGCTTGACGATATGTTCTTCCAGGACGGCGCGACGATTCCCCCCGGCCAGTTCATCGTGCCGCGCGTGGAAGTGGAGCTGGCCTTTGTGCTGGGCAAGCCGCTCAAGGGGCCGCACTGCACGCTGTTCGACGTCTACGACGCCACCGCGTACGTGATCCCCGCGCTCGAGATCATCGATGCGCGCAGCCATTCAATCGACCCCGACAGCAAGCGCCCGCGCAAGGTGTTCGACACCATCGCCGACAATGCCGCCAATGCCGGGGTGGTGATGGGCGGCCGGCCGGTGCGGCCCTTTGATGTAGACCTGCGCTGGGTCTCGGCCATCATGTCGCGCAATGGCGCGATCGAGGAAACCGGCGTGGCCGCCGGCGTACTCAACCATCCGGCCAACGGCGTGGCCTGGCTGGCGAACAAGCTCCATCCCTTTGGCGTGGGCCTGGAAGCGGGCGAGGTGATCCTTGGCGGCTCCTTCACCCGGCCGGTGGCGGCCAGCCCGGGTGATACATTCCAGGTGGACTACGGCGCGCTGGGCGCCGTGGCTTGCCATTTCGCATGAATCCGAGGCCATCATGGAATTTCCCCTCAATACCTTCAAGCGCGCGCTCGCCGCGGGCGACCAGCAGCTCGGGCTGTGGCTCGGGCTGGCCAGTCCGTACGCGGCCGAGGTGCTCGCCGGCGCCGGCTTCGACTGGCTGTTGATCGACGGCGAGCACGCGCCCAACACGGTGCCGTCCATCCTGGCGCAGTTGCAGGCGCTGGCCGCCTATCCGGTACAACCGGTGGTGCGCGCGTCCTGGAACGACACCGTGCAGATCAAGCAACTGCTCGACCTTGGCGTGCAGACGCTGCTGGTGCCCATGGTGCAGGACGCAGCCGAGGCAGCCGCCGCCGTAGCGGCGACGCGCTATCCGCCGGAAGGCGTGCGCGGCGTGGGCAGCGCGATGGCGCGCGCCTCGCGCTGGAACCGCGTCGATGGCTACCTGGGCCGCGCCAACAGCGAGATGTGCGTGCTGGTGCAGGTAGAGACGCGCGCCGGGCTTGAACATCTGGATGAGATCGCGGCCACCGAAGGCGTGGACGGCGTATTCATCGGCCCGGCGGACCTGGCTGCCGATATGGGGCACCTTGGCAATCCGGGCCATGCAGAGGTACAGAGCGCCATCGCCGGCGCCATCGCGCGCATCCGCCGCGCCGGCAAGGGGGCGGGCATTCTCAGCGCCGATGTGGCGCAGTCCCGCAAGTACATGGCCCTCGGGACGACGTTTACCGCGGTTGGCGTGGATGCCACGATGCTGGCCCGTGCGGCGGAAAGCCTGGCTGCGCAGTTCAAGGGGCAGGGCGGTGCCGGGGCCGGCGGGGACAAGACGTACTAGCCGGAGCCGGCCGGTGCGCCAAAACCGTCTGCAATGACGACGGCTGTTACTCCCTCTCCCCTCATGGGGAGAGGGTTGGGGAGAGGGGCGGTTTGGCCAGGAACCACTTGAAGCGGAGCCAATGGTTTTTTCCAGCACGAAGGCGTAACCAGCGCCCGCCCTCTCCCCCGCCCTCTTTTTCCACAAGCGGGAGAGAGGAGCAGATCAGCGTATCCGAAGCAGGTCCCATCCTGGCAGTACGAAAAACAAGAGAGAAAGCGAGGAGTCACAATATGCAAACATCAGCCTGCCCGCCATGCGCGCGCTCGCTCTCTATCGCGCGGCAAACATTCCGTGCTGCGGTCCTGCTGACGGCATCGCTCTGCGGCGTTACTCAGGCCCTGGCCGCCGATCCCCCCGCACGCTGGGTGGTGCCCTCTACCGCGGGCGGCGGCAGTGACCTCGCCACGCGCATCGTCGCGCAGACGATCACGCCGGTCATGCACCGGAACATCGTGGTCGACAACAAGCCCGGTGGCGCCACCATCCTGGCCGCGCAGGACGTGGCCAAGGCCCGCGCCGACGGCGCCACGCTGCTGCTGACCGCCGGGCAGGGCATACTGGTGCTCAATCCCGCGCTGTATCGCAAGCTGCCTTACGACGTCGGCAGGGACTTCGCGCTGGTTACCTCGCTCGTGAAGCTGCCGGTGGTGCTGGTGACCAACCCGGCTCTGCCGATGAATATGCTGCCCGAGTTCATCGCCTGGATAAAGGCCGGGCAGGGCAAGGCGACCTATGCCTCGGTGGGCGCCGGCAGCCCGCATCATCTGAGTGCCGAACTGATGCTGGACCGCGTGCAGGCCAGCGCGGTGCATGCGCCCTACGAGGGCACCCTGCCGGCGCTGCAAGACGTGGCGGGCGGACAGGTCGATTTCATGATGGCTGACCTGTCGGCAGCGGTGCCGCTGACCCGCGCCGGCCGCCTGCGAGCGATTGCGCTGCCCGCTGAACAACGATCGGCGGTACTGCCGGATGTTCCGACCTTTGCGCAAGCCGGCTTGCCGGGGTTCACGGCTTTTGCCTGGCAGGGCGTGGTAGTGCCGGCCGGCACGCCGGCCGCTTCAGTCGACAAACTCAACGCGGCGATCACGGCCGCGCTGAAGGATCCGGCTGTGGTCAGGCATATGCAGGAGCTTGGCCTTGAACCCATGGGCGACACGCGGGCAGGATTTGCCGAGTTCGTGGAGCGTGAGCGCGTGAAGTGGGGAGCCTTGATCCGCGCGCACAAGATCGTGCTGGACTGAGCCGCGCCTAGGAGGCTGTCGGACTTGAGCCCGAGCGAATCCGATGGATCGGTGCGACGCGTTTCTTGGACGGCGTCGCGCTGATCGAGCGTTCTCAGCGGTTGGCGAGTCTCCACGAGGTCGTATCGAGCCGCCTGAGGACTTGTTTTAGGCGTGACCGGGGCACACTTTTCCCCTCACGCGGTGCGCAGCACATGCATGCGCTTGATGTTCCAGGCCATGGTCACCAAGCTCCATTCGCCTTGGGCGTGGGCCAGCCCGCGCATGCTCATCTGGCGCCAACCCATCACCCGCTTGATGATGCCGAACACCGGCTCCACCGTCTGCTTGCGCAGGCTGTAGAGGGCGCGCCCGGCTTGTGTGCCCAGACGGTGCGCCATCTGCACAACCGGGTCCTTCGTCTGGGGGGCGGGAGCATCGGGGGCGAAGCGCTCCAGCACGGGGGCATGATGCGATTCCCTCTTGAGCGCCAGCAGCGGCTCGACCCCCGCCTCGCGGCAGGCGATCACGTTGGCCTGACTGAAGAAGCCGTTGTCCGTGATCAGCGTGTGCACCTCGCCCAGCACCGCGGGCAACGCCGCGATCTGCTCCAGCGTGGGCACGACTTCTCGCTTGTCGTTGCACGCCTGGCTCACGTGTCGGGTGACCACCATCATCGTCTCGGTATCCACGCCGGCTTGCGCGTTGTAGCTTTGCTCGAAGCCCCCGCCCGAGACGGGCATGATGCGCGACTGCTCATCCGTGAGGTTGACTTGGTCGCCGTCCTTGGGGCCAGCCTCTGGCGGCTCGGGGTCCTTGCCGCGCGGCTTCTTGCCAGCGTCCCGCTGAGACTTGCGCTTAGCCGTCTTGGCCTCGTACTCCTGCTGTTCGAGTTGATGACGCTCGGCGGCACGCTGCTCGATCTTTGCCTTGGCCAGCGCCATCGCGCTCAAGCGATCTTCGCGTCGTGCGATCTCCGCTGGCACGTCCATGCCATCCGGGATGGCGGCGCGGTCGCTGGTCTCGGCCAGCGCAAGCAGGGCCTGCACTTCCTGTCGCAACTGCGCCTCGATTTTGTGGGCATGCCCCCACGACAGGGCGCGGTGTTTGCTCGCGTTGGCGTCGATCTTGGTGCCGTCCAGCGCAATGTGCCCGAGCTTGAGCAGTTTCATCTCGCGTGCCAACACCAGCACCTGCACGAACAGCGACTCCACTTCCTTCAGGAATCGAAGTTGGAACGTCGCCAGCGTGTCGTGATCCGGGTGGGTGTTGGCTGCCACGTAGCGGAAAGCCACCGAGTCGTAGGTCGCACGTTCGATCTTGCGGCTGGAGTGCACGCCGCTGGCGTAGCCGTAGATCAGCAGGCCCAGCAACACTGCCGGATGGTGCGCCGCTGAGCCTCGGCTCGCGTATTGGCGCGTCAGTTCGCTCAGATCAAGCTGCTCGATGACGTCGACCACGAAGCGCGCCAGGTGATCACTTGGCAACCATTCGTCCACCGACGGAGGCAGCAGGTACGCAGTGTCTCGGTCAACGGGAACGAAGCGGCTCATCGGGGAAGTCTCTCGGTTGGGCTGCCACGATTATCTGGCAGGACATCATCGATTGGAAGGCCGGAAAGACTGACAGGCTCCTAGGTGGTTTGCCGTGCTGGCACGGGCGCGGCCATGCCTTCCTGGACACGATTTGCGATGTCCTGCAGCGGCGCAACGAACCGCTTGATCGCTTCTTCCTCGCTCAGGGCGCGCGAGAGATACACTACGTTCAGGCTGCCGCGCACGCGGTCCTGGTGCCGGATCGGCACGGCGACGGCGCCGATCTTGCGCTGCTCGAGCCAGTCGCCGCGATTGGAGCCAAAGCCATCCGCGCGCACGCGCTCCACCAGCTTGCGGACATAGGCTGCGTTATTGGCCAGCGCCGCTTGTTCTTCGCCCCCCGCCCCCGAACGGAGCAGGTTGAGGATGTCGTCCCGTTCGGCGTCGCCGCAATACGCAAAATAGGCCCGCCCGGCTGCCGTCGAGAGCATCGGCAGGCGCCGTCCCACCATCGCACGGTGAAAGGACAGCGGGCTGAAGCGATGGGTGGTTTCGCGAATGATCATGGCGTCGCCGTCGGGCGTCGTCAGGTCGGACGGCCACAGCACGCGCTGCAAAAGTTCTCCCATCAGCGGCGCGGCGATGGTGGAGATCCACTCGTCGTCATTGAAGCCTTCACTCAGGGCCCGTACCTGCAGCGTCAGGCGATAGCTGTCGTCCGATTCGCTGCGGCGCACGTAGCCTTCGGCGATCAGCGTCTCCAGCAAGCGCCTGACCGTGGTGCGGTGCAGCCCGGTCAGCTCGCTCAGTTGCAGGGCGGTCCCGCGCCCGCTTTCCATCCGGTTCAGCGCCTTCAGCACGTCCAGTCCACGGGTAAGCCCGCGCACGCTGGCATATGGGGAGGTTCGGCTATGCGGCATAAATTACCCTAAAAAATCCTTTTAAATCAACGTTGTGCACTCCTTGCACATTCTGTTCGTTTTTTTGTCGGGATGCAATCGGGTCTCTACACTCCGCTGTACTACTTAGACACTCACGAACGAAGGAGACACGATGTCCAGCGCCGCCACCAGCCTCAAGCCCGTCCCGTCCAGCCAGGCCAGCCAGCCGTTCCAGAGCATCTGGGGCGAGTTGCGCGGCGTTTCCTTCAGCCAGGGCTGGCTCGATGCCAAGGGCATCCGCACCCGGTACCTGCATGCCGGCAGCAGCGACAAGCCCGCATTGATTCTGCTGCATGGTGTCGGCGGCCACGCCGAGGCTTATGTACGCAACCTGCGATCGCATGCCGAGCATTTCGACGTATGGGCCATCGACATGATCGGCCACGGCTGGACCGACAAGCCGGCAGGCGGGCGCGAGATTTCCGACTACGTCGACCATGTGATCCGCGTGATGGATGCCCTGGGCATCGAGCGCGCCTCGTTCAGCGGTGAATCGCTGGGCGGCTGGGTGGCTTCGCGGCTGGCCATCGACCATCCCGAGCGGGTGGAGCGGCTGGTACTGAACACGGCCGGCGGCTCGCAGGCGGACCCGGTGGTGATGGAGCGCCTCAAGACGCTGTCGATGCGCGCCGTGGAAGAACCGGGCTGGGACTTCATCAAGGCCCGCGTGGAATGGCTGATGGCCGACAAGGCCAAGGCCTTCGACGACCTAATCGCCACGCGCCAGGCCATCTACGCGCAAGCGGGCATGGTCGAGGCCCAGCGCGGCAATATGGTGCTGCAGGACATGAAAACGCGCCAGCGCAACATCCTGCGCGCCGAGCACTATGGCCGTATCAAGGCCCCGACGCTGGTGCTGTGGACCTCCGACGACCCCACCGCCGATGTCTCGGAAGGCCGCCGCATCGCCACCATGATTCCCGGCGCGCTGTTCACGGTGATGGACGGCTGTGGCCACTGGCCGCAGTTCGAGGATGCCGCCACCTTCAACCGCATTCACCTGAATTTCCTGCTCGGCAACGCCGTGCCGGAAGCGACCACGGTTTAAGCCCGCCAGATCCGCGAAACAGCAGGAGAGGAGACATGAACAACGCCATCGAGATGGCGGGCGGAGACGCTCGTCCGCAGGATCTTGCCACCGACGTCGCCATCATCGGCGCCGGGCCGGTTGGCCTGATGATCGCCAATATCCTTGGCCTGCAGGGCGTGCGCGTCGTGCTGGTCGAGAAGCTGGACCAGATCATCGACTATCCCCGCGCCATCGGGCTCGACGACGAGGCACTGCGCGTGTTCCAGTCGGTCGGCCTGGCCGATGCGCTGCTGCCGCATACCACGCCGCACCACTGGATGCGCTTCGTCACGCATACCGGCCGCTGCTTTGCATCGATCGAGCCGCGCACCGACGAGTTTGGCTGGTCCCGCCGAAACGCCTTCATCCAGCCGCTGGCCGACCGCATCCTGTATGACGGCCTGCAGCGCTTTGCGCATGTGAAGGTCCTGCTGGGCCACGGCATCGCGGCCTTCACACAGGACGAACATGGCGTGACCCTCAGCGCGGAAGACGCTCAGGGGCGGGTCACGTCGATCCGCGCCGCCTATATGGTGGGCTGCGATGGCGGCAACAGCATCGTGCGGCGCACGCTCGATGTGCCGTTCGAAGGGCGCACCAAGCCGAACCAGTGGATTGTGGTCGACGTGCGCAACGACCCGATCGGCACGCCGCATATCTACATGCATTGCGACCCGACCCGCCCCTATGTCTCGGCCGCGCTGCCGCACGGGATCCGCCGCTTCGAATTCATGGTCATGCCCGGCGAGACGGAAGAGGAGTTGTCCCGGCCGGAAAACCTCGCCGCGCTGATCCGCAAGGTGGTGGCCGAGCCGGACAAGGTCGACTACATCCGCAAGCGCGTCTATACGCACAACGCGCGGCTGGCGCGCACGTTCCGCGTCAACCGCGTGCTGCTGGCGGGCGACGCCGCGCACATCATGCCGGTCTGGCAGGGGCAGGGCTACAACAGCGGCGTCCGCGATGCGAGCAACCTGGGCTGGAAGCTGGCGATGGTGGTCAAGGGCGTGGCGCAGGACCGCTTGCTCGACACCTATGGCACGGAGCGCCGCGCGCATGCGCGCTCGATGATCCACCTGTCGGAAGTGGCGGGCGACATCTTCGCGCCCGCCAGCCGCTTCGGTGCGTCGCTGCGCGACGGCCTGACGCGGGTGCTGAATGTGTTCCCGTCGGTAAAGCAGTACTTCGTGGAGATGCGCTTCAAGCCCATGCCGCGCTACGAATCCGGGGTGGTGCTGTTGCCCGGGCGCCAGGGGGAAGACGGCTTTCTCGCGCGCTTGCTGGAGCGTTCCGGCAACTCGCCGCTGGGACGCATGCTGGGGCTGATGAGCGAGAAACGGGATTCGCTGGTGGGAAGGCTTGTCCACGGCCGCGATCCGGCCGGCGGGTCGCCGGTCGGGCGCATGTTCATCCAGCCGATGGTGCGGACCGAGGAAGGCCATACGGTGCGCCTCGACGACGTGATCGGCAATCGCTTTGCCATTGTTGCCTGGGGTGCCGACCCGACCTTCGGCCTGACGCCGCAAGCGCGTGCCGTCTGGGAAAAGCTGGGCGCCTGTTTCGTGATGGCCAAGCCCGATACGCAGCTCGCCTATCGCGACGATGTGCCGGACGGCGTGATTGCCATCGGCGATGCCGCCGGGCGCCTCAAAGAATGGTTCGGCAAGGTGCCGGACTCCGTGGTGCTGCTGCGTCCCGACCGCTTCGTGGCCGGCATGTGCTCGCCGCAGCAGGTGTCGGAGGCCATCCAGGCGCTGGCCGGGAAGCTTGCCCTGGCCGACGTGTCGCCGGCGGCATCTGCTGCCTCGGGCGTACTGCCTGCCCAGCCGGATGCGGCGCCGGTGCCCGGCCGCGCGATCGCCTTTGCCCGGGGAGCCTGACATGCCGATGCATCTCGAATGCCTGTCCCATACGCCGCTGCACGGCTATTACGATCCCGCACCGGAGATCGTGGCCGAAGTGGAGCGCGTGCAGGCCGCGGCGCGTGCCCGGGTACAGGCCTTTGCGCCGGAACTGGTGGTGGTCTTCGCTCCGGATCATTTCAATGGATTCTTTTATGACGTGATGCCGCAGTTCTGTATCGGCGTCGAAGCCAGTGCCATCGGCGACTTCAAGAGCCTCGCCGGCCCGCTCGATGTGCCCCGCGGCACCGCCCTTGCGATGGCGCAGGCCGTGCTGGCCAGCGACGTGGACGTGGCCGTGTCGTACCGCATGCAGGTGGACCACGGCTGCGCGCAGGCGCTGGAAGTGTTGCTGGGTGGGCTCGGCCAGTGCCCGGTGATTCCCGTCTTCATCAACTCGGTGGCGCCGCCCATGGCGACGTGCCGCCGTGCGCGGCTGCTGGGCGAGGCCATCGGTGGCTTCCTGCAAGGCCTGGGCAAGCGCGTGCTGGTGGTGGGCTCGGGCGGCATCTCGCATGAGCCGCCAGTGCCGGAGATCACATCGGCCAGCGCGGAGGTCGCCGAGCGCCTGATTGCCGGGCGCAATCCATCGCCCGAGTCGCGTGCTGCCCGCCAGGCGCGCACCGTGGCCGCCGCGCAAGCGTTCACCAAGGGCGACAGCCCCCTGCATCCGCTCAATCCGGCATGGGACCGGGTTTTCCTGGAACTGCTCGCCAGCGGCAACCTGGGCGGGGTGGATGCGATGCGCAATGACGACATCACGCGCGACGCCGGCAAGTCGGCGCACGAGATCCGCACCTGGATCGCCGCATTTGGCGCGCTGGCTGCCGCCGGGCCTTACCAGGCATCGATCGAGTACTACCGGCCCATCGACGAATGGATCGCAGGCTTCGGCGTGATGCAGGCACAGCCCGCCACCGCGCACGCATAACCCAACCAGGACCAACCATGTCAAACCAGGAAATGACGCTCGCGCTCGCCAGGCGGCTGCGCGAGGCAGAGCAGACGCGCACGCCGGTTGAACCGCTGCGCGGCGAAATCCCGCCGGGCGATGCAGCGATGGCCTATGCCATCCAGCGCGCCAACGTCGACGCGTGGCGGGCCCAGGGCCGCCGCGTGGTGGGCCGCAAGATCGGCCTGACTTCGCCAGCGGTGCAGCGCCAGCTTGGCGTGGAGCAACCCGACTTCGGCACGCTGTTTGCCGACATGGTCTTCGGCGACGACGAGCCGATTCCGGTCGCGCGCACCCTGCAGCCGAAGGCGGAAGCCGAGATCGCGCTGGTGCTGAGCCGCGATGTGACGGGCGAGGATGCCACGCTGGTCGACCTGATCAATGCCGTGGCCTACGTCCTACCTGCGATTGAAGTGGTCGGCAGCCGCATCCGCAACTGGGACATCTCATACGTGGATACCGTGGCTGACAACGCCTCCAGCGGCCTCGTGGTGCTGGGCGCGGTGCCCGTGCCGCTGGCCGGCCTGGACCTGAAGATGGTGAGGATGGAAATGCTGCGGGACGACGAGCGCGTCTCCATGGGTTCGGGTGCGGATTGCCTTGGCCATCCGCTCAACGCCGCGGTCTGGCTGGCCCGGAAGCTGGCCTCGCTGGGTGACCCGCTGCGCGCCGGCGACCTGATCCTGACCGGCGCGCTCGGCCCGATGGCCGCCGCCGGACCGGGGCAGTGCTTCGAGGCCCGCATCAGCGGTATCGGCAGTGTGCGGGCACGGTTCGCACAGGGCTAGCGCGCCGCGCAGCAAGCGATTTACCCCATTAGAAATACACAAGGAGACAACATGAAATACGCAAAACCCATCCTGGCAGCACTGCTCGTGACCGCCGGCCTGGCTGCCAACGCCCCCGCCATGGCCGACACCTTTCCCAGCCGGCCGCTGACCATCGTCGTGCCGTTCCCCGCCGGCGGCGTGACCGACATGATTGCGCGCCAGATGGCGCAGCAGATGCAAACCGGTCTCGGCAAGCCGGTCGTGGTCGAGAACCGGCCCGGCGGTGGCGGCCAGATTGCGGCGCAATCGGTCAAGCGTGCCGATGCGGACGGCTACACCCTGTTTGTGGCCGCCACCGAAATGTTCGCGATCAATCCTGGCCTGTACCGCAATTTCTCGTACGACCCGCTCAAGGATTTCAAGCCGGTGACGGCGCTGGCTTCGTCGCCGCTCGTGCTGGTGGTGCCGCAGGGCAGCCCGGTCAATTCCGTCAAGGAACTGGTGGCGCTATCCAGGAGCAAGCCAGACGGCGTGAACTATGCCTCGCAGGGCATTGGCTCGATCGGGCACCTGCTGGGCGGCCTGTTTGCCGACAAGGCCGGCGGCCATATGACCCACGTGGCCTACAAGGGCTCGGCCCCGGCCTTGCAGGATGTGATGGCAGGACAGGTCGACATGATGTTCGACCCGGTGATCACCACCTCGCCGCTGATCAAGGGCGGCAAGGTCAAGCCGCTGGCCATCGCGGCGCCTCGCCGCTCGCCTTTGCTGCAGGACGTGCGCACGCTCTCCGAGCTTGGCATTGGCGGGCTGGATGCCGGCGTCTGGTTCGGCATGGTGGTCAAGACCGGCACGCCTGACGCCATCGTCGCGCGTCTCAACGAGGCAGCGGTCAAGGCGCTCAAGGCACCCGAGGTGACCAAGCGCTTTGCCGACCAAGGGCTGGAAGCGCTGCCCATGACGCCGCAGCAGTTCGGCGCCTTCCTCAACAGCGAAAGCACGCGCTGGGCCCCGCTGGTCAAGGCCAGCGGCGCCAGCGTGGAATGACGCGAAACAAGCAACAGGAGAACTACATGACCCGCAAGCTGAAAGCCGCCATCATCGGTTCCGGCAACATCGGCACGGACCTGATGATCAAGATCATGCGCCACGGCGAGCAGATCGAGATGGGCGCGATGGTCGGCATCGACCCGGCATCGGACGGCCTGGCACGCGCCGCGCGCCTCGGCGTGGCGACCACCCACGAGGGCGTGGAAGGATTGACGCGCCTGCCCGTGTTCGGCGACATCGACATCGTGTTCGATGCCACCAGCGCCGGCGCGCACGTGAAGAACGATGCGTTCCTGCGCGGCCTGCGCCCGTCGCTGCGCATGATCGACCTGACGCCGGCGGCCATCGGCCCGTACTGCATCCCGGTGGTCAACGGCGACGCCCATCTCGACGCGCACAACGTCAATATGGTCACCTGCGGCGGACAGGCCACCATTCCCATGGTGGCCGCTGTCTCCCGCGTTGTGCCGGTGCTGTACGCCGAGATCGTCGCGAGCATCTCCAGCAAGAGCGCGGGCCCCGGCACGCGCGCCAATATCGACGAATTCACCGAGACCACCTCGAAGGCGATCGAAGCGATCGGCGGGGCCAGGAAGGGCAAGGCCATCATCGTGCTCAATCCTGCCGAGCCGCCGCTCATCATGCGCGACACGGTTTACTGCCTGAGCGAGATGGCGGACCGGGACGCCGTCGCCGTGTCGATCGAAGCCATGGCCGCCGAGGTGCAGCAGTATGTGCCCGGGTACCGCCTCAAGCAGAAGGTGCAGTTCGAAACGATCCCGGCCAATGCGCCGCTGGTGGTGCCGGGCGTGGGGCGGGTGAGCGGGCTCAAGACTTCGGTGTTCCTGGAGGTGGAGGGCGCCGCCCACTATCTTCCCGCCTATGCCGGGAACCTCGACATCATGACCAGCGCCGCGCTGACCATCGCCAGGCGCATGGCCGGCGCCATGCTTGCCCAACGCGCTGCCGCCTGACGCGGCCGCTCATCAGGAAAGACTGTCATGCAAGACCAGAAGAAACTCTATATCTCCGACGTGACGCTGCGCGACGGCAGCCACGCCGTCCGTCACCAGTACAGCATCGAACAAGCCGTCCGGATCGCCAGGGTCCTCGATGAGGCCAGGGTCGACTCCATCGAAGTGGCGCATGGCGATGGCCTGCAGGGGTCCAGCTTCAACTATGGCTTTGGCGCCCATACGGACCTGGAATGGATCGAAGCGGTGGCCAGCGTGGTCAGCCATGCCAAGGTCGCCACCTTGCTGCTGCCCGGCATCGGCACCGTCCATGATCTCAAGGCCGCCCATGACGCCGGCGCGCGTATCGTTCGCGTGGCCACGCATTGCACCGAGGCGGACGTGTCGCGCCAGCATATCGAGTACGCCCGCCACCTGGGCATGGAGGCGGTCGGTTTCCTGATGATGAGCCACATGACCACGCCCCAGCACCTCGCCGCGCAGGCAAAGCTGATGGAGAGCTACGGCGCCACCTGCTGCTACGTGGTGGACTCGGGCGGCGCGCTGACCATGAACGATGTCCGCGAGCGCTTCCGCGCCTTCAAGGACGTGCTGAAGCCGGAAACCCGGACCGGCATGCACGCCCACCACAACCTGAGCCTGGGCGTGGCCAACAGCATCGTGGCGGTGGAGGAGGGCTGCGACCGCGTCGACGCCAGCCTTGCCGGCATGGGGGCCGGCGCCGGCAATGCGCCGCTGGAAGTCTTTATCGCGGCGGCGGAGCGCATGGGATGGAACCACGGCTGCGACCTCTACAAGCTGATGGATGCCGCCGACGACATCGTGCGTCCGCTGCAGGACCGGCCGGTGCGGGTCGACCGCGAAACGCTGGCGCTGGGCTATGCGGGCGTGTATTCCAGTTTCCTGCGCCACAGCGAGGCCGCGGCGAGCAAATATGGCCTGAAGACGGTCGACGTGCTGGTCGAACTCGGGCGCCGGCGCATGGTGGGCGGGCAGGAAGACATGATCGTCGACGTGGCGCTGGATTTGCTGGAGGCGCGCAAGGCCAGCGAGGAAAAAGGTGCGAGGGCCGTTGCCCGGGATGCCGCCTGACAAGGGCCATCCGGCGCCGGTTTGCGGCAGCAAGGCAAACCGCCGCCGCCACCGGGGTAAGGCGTCAGCATGATCCATGGCGTCGCCCGCCAGCCTGCTGCCATTCCTCAATCCAACTCAAACAAAAAGCCGCCTCCACGCAAGCACGCGGAGGCGGCGCCGGGCGGCGGCCTTGATTGCCGCCGCGAGCCAATTCGTTATGCCGGCAAGTGATTAACGCTGGCCTTGCTGGCCGCTTTTCTGGCCTTGCTGGTTTTGCTGCCCAGCCTGGTCGGCCTTTTGGCCCTGTTGTCCTTGCTTGTCATGCTGGCCGCCTTGCTGGCCTTGACCACGGTCCTGCTGCTGTTGCTGGCCGCCCTTCTGGTCCTGACTGCCGGACTGGCCGCCTTGCTGACCGGATTGCTGCTGTTGCTTGCTTTGGTCTTGCTGGCCTTGGCCGGGTTGCTGTTGCTGTCCCATTGTGCTCTCCATGGCGCGGCGGAATGCCGCGTTAATGGAGGGCTGCAAGGCGCGTGCCACGCTGCGGGTATCCATGCCACCTGCCGGTCACCCGAGATCGCGTGCGCCCCGCAACGGACCGGCTGGCGACGGTTTGCGCGTCTCGCGGGCCTTGCTTTTCTTTTGCCGCCACCAGCAGGGCAAGGGCGCGATGTTCACGGCCCCGCACATGCCGGGCACTATGGACCGCAGGCAGGCCAGTGCTTTTTACAAACGCCGCAGGTTTTTTACAAGCGCCGTGAGGGCCGCAATGAAGTGAAGCCGGAGGCGGTGCTTCAGGCCGCCAGCGTGAATGCCGGACGGAGTCCGGCAGGGGCAGCCTGGCTGCTTCTGTCCGCCAGCAAGCTCAGGGCAGAGGGGCCTAGCGTGTTGGCGCAGGCGGCCCTTAACGCAGCGACGCCCGCCAGTCCCACTTGCCTGGCCAGCCACTCGGGGGGTGCGTCCTTGTCCATCGCAAGCAGGTAGATCGTATGCGCTACCCGCTGCTCGCGCAGCAGGGTGCGCAGCGATTCGCCTTCCGCGAACAGGCGTGCGCGTACCAAACGCGGCGTGGCCTGCCAGCGCTCGGCCACCAGTGCCGCATTCCAGGCCAGCCTGGGCTGTTCGAACATCTCGCTGGCGAGGGCGCGCGACCAGTATTTCTGCATGGGGTATGTGCCGCCCGGCGTGGCGGCCAGCGTCATGCGCGGACAGGCGTCGTCCGGCACCGCGCGCAGCGCGATAACCGCGCTGCGCCCAGGCGCCGGCAGCAAATCGCAATCGAAATATGAAAAGGCAGGGACCACGAACGGATTCCCCGGCCACACCTCGCGCCGCGCGTTGGCGTCGCGCAGGCGCGCGCTGCCACGCAGTGCGTCGACGCGCACCGCGAAGGGAAAGCGCAAGCGGGACAGGCGCAGATCGGTTCTGCTGACGAGGGCCATGCGAAGTTCAGGAGGGTCCGGCTGGCAGGCGACGCGCGGGGCGCGAAGCCGAACTCGCATTGTACGGGTTCGCAAGGCCAGTGGCTTCCGGGATGGCGAAGGAAGGTTTCATCGGCCGCGCTGGCCACATTGGCTACAGTTCGGACAAGCCAAAGTGACGCAAGCGCTCAAGATCCGTCACCCGGATGCTCTGGTAGGACAGGTCCACCATGCCCTCCGACGCCAGCCGCCGCAGCGCCTGGTTGACCCGCTGGCGGGAAAGCCCGGTCAGCAGGCCGATCTCCTCCTGGGACAGTTCCAGCACCTCGCTGGTACGCGGATACAGCGCGGGATGGAACAACTGGGCCACCGCTTGCGCCACGCGCGCATCGACGCTCAGCAGGCGCTCGTTCTGCACGGTGGCGATGAACTGGCCCATGCGTTCGTTGAGCTGGCGCACCACGAAGCTGGCGAAAGGCAGGCTCTCGGCCAGCAAGGTGTGGAATACGGTGTCCGGCACCAGCGCCACGCGCGAGTCGCGGATGGCGATCACATCGTATCTCCGCGCTTCGCGCTTGATCACGCTGCCTTCTCCGCACCAGCCTCCCGCCGGCACGCCCGAGAAGGTGCAGCCGCGCCCGTCCGGCGTGTAGACCGCGAGCTTGATCAGGCCACGCTCCACCCCGATCCAGTAGCGCGAAGGCTCGCCGCGATGCGCCACGAAGGCGCCCGCGGCAAAGTCCTGCACGACCACTTGCCGCGCCGCCAGTGCCTGATGGCCGGGCGCGAGCGCGGCGAACCATTCATGTTCCGAGAGCAGGGCGGCATGCCCGGTGCACTGCGAGGATACTGGCGGCTGTGTGGCGGCTGCAGGGGGAGAGGTAAGCGCTTCGGGTGTGGCTGCTGGCAGGCTGGACATGATTTCGGCTTGGCCCGGCGCGGGCATTGTCATCCGGACGACAGAGCTTCGTCGTGTGCGATGATAGCCTTGCACGGCTAAAAGTAACAGCGACCGGCAGCGCGTGGTTCATCCTGTGGAAAGGAACCGGCCCCGCCGGCGCATGCGGAGACTACAGCAATGCCAAGCGATTTCGATACCGGCCTGGGCAAGAACCCGGCCAACCACGTTCCCCTGACACCGATCGACTACCTGGCGCGCGCCGCCGAAGTCTATGGCGATCGCCTGGCCATCGTGCACGGCCCGGTGCGCCAGAACTGGCGCGAGACTTACGTACGCGCGCGGCGCCTGGCCAGCGCGCTGGCGAACCTGGGCGTGGGCAAGGGCGATACCGTTGCCGCCTTGCTGCCCAACACGCCCGCCATGGTGGAGGCGCATTTCGGCGTGCCGATGGCCGGGGCGGTGCTCAATGCACTGAATATCCGGCTGGATGCCGCCAACCTGATCTTCATGTTGCGCCATGGCGAGGCCAGGGTGCTGCTGGCCGACACCGAGTTTGCCGACCTGGCGCGGCAAATCGCCAACGAAATCCCGGGGCTGAAGGTAGTCGCCGTGGTGGACGCACTGGGCCCGCAGGACGCGCAGCCCTTCGGCGAGACCGACTACGAAAGCCTGCTGGCCTCCGGCGATCCCGCATTCGCCTGGCAGATGCCCGCCGACGAGTGGGATGCGATCGCGCTCAACTACACCTCGGGCACCACCGGGGACCCCAAGGGCGTGGTTTACCACCATCGTGGCGCGGCCATCAACGCCATCTCCAACATCCTTGAGTGGGACCTGCCCAAGCACGCGGTGTACCTCTGGACGCTGCCGATGTTCCACTGCAACGGCTGGTGCTTTCCGTGGACCATTGCGGCGCGCGCCGGGGTCAATGTGTGCCTGCGCAAGTTCGAGCCCAAGCTGGTATTCGACCTGATGCGCGACGAAGGCGTGACCCACTACTGCGCCGCGCCAATCGTGCATACCGCGCTGGTCAACGCCCCGCCGGCCTGGCGCGAAGGGCTGCGCGGCCCGGTGCGCGGCATGGTGGCGGGCGCGCCGCCGCCGGCCGCGGTGCTGGCGCAGATGGAGGAAATGGGCTTCGAGCTGACCCATGTCTATGGCCTGACCGAGACCTACGGCCCGGCCGCGGTGTGCGCCGAGCAGGACGACTGGGCTGGCTTGTCCCAGGAGGAGCGCGCCACCAAGAAGGCACGGCAGGGCGTACGCTACCACCTGCAGACCGAGGTGGCGGTGCTGGATCCGGATTCGATGCAGCCCGTGGCCGCCGACGGCGAGGAGATTGGCGAGATCATGTTCCGCGGCAATATCTGCATGAAGGGCTACCTGAAGAACGAAAAGGCCACCCGCGAGGCCTTCGCCGGCGGCTGGTTCCATACCGGCGACCTGGGCGTGTGCACGCCGGACGGCTACGTCAAGATCAAGGACCGCAGCAAGGACATCATCATCTCCGGCGGCGAAAACATCTCCAGCGTGGAGGTGGAAGACGCGCTCTACCGCCATCCCGCCGTGCTGGCGGTGGCGGTGGTGGCCCAGCCGGACGCGAAATGGGGCGAGACGCCCTGTGCCTTTGTCGAACTCAAAGACGGCGCCAGCGTCACCGCGGAGGACCTGATCGCGCATTGCCGCACCTTGCTGGCCGGCTTCAAGGTGCCCAAGGCGGTGTACTTCGGGCCGTTGCCCAAGACCTCGACGGGCAAGATCCAGAAGTTCGAACTGCGCCGCAAGGTGAAGTCGGATACGGCGATCGACGTTTAAGTGCCTCGGCCGAAGCCGCCGGGTGCGCCAGAGCCGTCTGCGATGATGACGGCTGTCACTTCCTCTCGTCCGGCTGCTCTCACGCAAGCGGGCGAGGGGAACACGTACCTGCAAGTCCGTGGCGGGTCACGTTCCTCTGGATCATCCGCTAGCGACTTCATAGCCGAGCCCGCACAGCTAACAGTATTCATTCATGAGGTTTCCCACTTTCCCGAGGCGATGAACTCTGAAGACAAGTGGTACAACATTCTCCTGTCAAGGCTTCGGGCCAAAGCGCGCAATCAGTTTTGCATGGTCAATGCAGACAGCATCGCATATTACGTGACGAACATCCCAAATTGGAGCTACAGGCAGCCAGCATGGAAACCATGATGAAAAAGCTGCTCGTCGCATTCGTATTACTCTGTGTGTTGCCTGCATATGCTTGCCGCCCTGCATTCTTGACGCACGAACCCATCTTCGAGCGTGGCACTGCGAAGCTCTCTGCCCCCGAAATTGCTCGGCTGGCCGCGTGACGCAGTGATACACGGCAAGCATTTCCTGCGGGCTTTGAGGTATTCATGTCGCTGTGGCAGAACGAGAGCGCCGGAATCTCAAGCAAGCTTGCCGAAGCGCGCGCGCGTTGGCTCGCCGATCTGCTGGAGCATATGGATGTCAACCGGGCCGACATCCACCAGCCAGAGATTCGCGACATCGATAACCGCCACGTCTCACCAGCGGATGCCGCCACGTTCCTGAACACTGTTACGATAGCTGTAAATCCGCGATGCACACACGCATGTTGCGACAAAGAGAGCCGGTGAGTTGGTTTCCGGGCGTACTGGGGCGTGTCCCCTGGTGCAGAGTCGTCTTGCATACCGATAAGCCGCAGCGCAATGATGTCGTTCTCTCTCACGATTTCGCCAGTGTTGCCTGGGTCGACGTAGCCACCTGTAGGCAGATTTCCCCGATGCTCTGTAAATGGCCTCAGATAAGGTCTTGGTGAAAGAGGGGAGCAAACGGCCATGTCGCAGCCTCAAGCGCGCAGATACCCCTCCGCCAGCGCGACCCAACACGCCGCGCCGAGCGGAATCAACTGGTCGTTGAAGTCGTAGCCGTCGTTGTGGATCGAGCAGCCCACCCACTCGCCGGTGCCATTGCCCAGCGCGAAGTAGCAGCCTGGCATCTTCTCCAGCATCCACGCGAAATCCTCGCTGCCCATCTGCATCGACGGCGGTACCTGGATGACCTTGTCGCTGCCAAGCACGCTGGCCACGGCCTGCCGCGCGATGGCGGTGGCTTCCACGGTATTGCAGATCGCGGGCGCGAGGCGCTCATAGGCGATGTCCACCGCCACGCCACAGGAGGCGGCCTGGTGCGTCACCACCTCGCGGATGCGGTTTTCCAGCAGGTCGCGTACCTCCGGCACGGTGGCGCGCACGCTCAGCTTCAGCGTCGCGGTCTCCGGGATGATGTTGTAGGTGCTGCCGGCTTCCATCTGGCCCACGCTGATCACGCCGGCATCGACCGGCGCCACGTTGCGCGCCACGATGCCCTGCAGCGCTACCACGGTAGCCGCCAGCGCCAGCGTGGGATCGGCGGCGCGGTGGGGCATGGCGCCATGGCCGCCTTTGCCGCGGAAGGTGATCGTTGCGCGGTCCGACGAGCCGCCCATCGGGCCGCTCTGTACCACCGCCATGCCCACCGGCAGGCCCGGCGCATTGTGGAATGCGTAGATCGCATCGCAGGGGAAACGTTCGAACAGGCCGTCGTTCATCATGGCGAGCGCGCCGGTCATGCCTTCCTCGTCCGGCTGGAAGATCAGGTTGAGCGTGCCGTCGAAGTTGCGCGTGGCGGCCAGGTATTCGGCGGCCGCCAGCAGCGTGGCGGTATGGCCGTCGTGGCCGCAGGCGTGCATGTGGCCGGCCACCTGGCTGGCATAGGGCAGGCCGGTGCGCTCCTGCAGCGGCAGCGCGTCCATGTCGGCACGGATGCCGATGCTGCGTGTGCCGTTGCCCACCTTCAATTGCGCCACCAGCCCATGGCCGCCGACGGTGTGCACGTTGTAGCCCCACTCGCGCAACAGGGCGGCGGCCATCCCGGCGGTGCGCGGCACGTCGGCGCCAAGTTCGGGATGCGCGTGGATGCGGTGCCGCAGTTCGGCGAAGCGTGCGGCGGATTCGTTCAGGGCGGACGGGACATTGCCTGGGGTCTGGGTCATGACAGTACGATCCTGGGTGGTGCTGTGGAATAGGGAAAGAGGGGAAGACGATCCTGGCGCGCGTCAGTCGCGGCCCGGGTGGCTGGGGAACAGCGCCAGCGCGCTCAGGCTGATGCAGGCGGAGGCAAACAGGTACCAGGCCGGCGCCATGTTGCTGCCGGTGGCGGCGATCAGCCAGGTGACGATCAGCGGGGCGAAGCCGCCGAACACGGTCACGCCAAGGCTGTACATCACCGACATGCCGGTGGCGCGATGGTGGCGCGGCAGCGCCTCCATCATCAGTGCGGCGCCTGCGCCGCTGCTGACCGACATCAGCGCCACGGCGCCGCCGATCAGCGCCATGGTGAGCGGCAGGCCCGGCCCCGACGAGAGCAGCATGAAGTTGGGGTACACCAGCGCCAGCGATGCCAGCCCGCCGGCAAACAGCAGGGGCTTGCGGTGGGGCAGCCGGTCGGCCAGCAGGCCGGAAAAGGGCGCTACCAGCAGCATGGCGAGGCCGGCCATGCACGCCGCCAGGAACGCGGTGACGGGCGGCATGTGCAGCGTGTTCACCAGGTAGGTGGGCATGTAGAACACCATGATGTACATCGACGAAGTAGAACCGGTCATCAGCAGCATGCCCAGCAGCAGCGTGCGGCCATGCTCGCGGAACACCGCGCCGATGCCGCCGTGTTGCCCGCCTTCATGCGTTTCCTGCAGATGGCGGCGGATATACATGCCCACGGGCGCGATCAGCAGACCTAGGAGGAACGGCAGGCGCCAGCCCCAGTCATGCATGGCTTCCGGGCTGAGCAGGGCCGATACCGCAGCGCCTGTCAGCGCGCCCAGCAGCGCGGCGCCGCCTTGGGTGGCGGCCTGCCAGCTAACCAGGAAGCAGCGGTTGCGCTTGCTTGCCGACTCCAGCAGCAACGCGGAAGCCGCGCCGACCTCGCCGCCCGCCGACAAGCCTTGCAGCAAGCGGCCGAGCACAACCAGCACGGTCGCTGTCACGCCGATGCTGGCGTGGGTAGGCGTGAACGCGATCAGCGCCGTGCCCGCGGTCATCAGCGCAATGGTGAGCGTGAGCGCGGTCTTGCGCCCGCGCCGGTCGGCCAGGCTACCGATCAGCACCGCGCCGAGCGGACGCATCACGAAGCCGGCGCCAAATGTGGCAAAGGACAGCAACAGCGAAGCCAGCGGGCTGCTCGACGGAAAGAACAACTTCCCGATGGTGGCGGCGAAGAAGCTGTACACGGTGAAGTCGTAGATCTCCAGCCCGTTGCCGATCGCGGCGGCGACGATGGCGCGGCGCGAATGCGGGCGGGCCGCGGTGGGGGCGGCGGCGGATGCCGTCCCGGCAGGGCTGGATAGCGCGGTAGGCGCGTGTGTCATGCTTTCCTCCTCGGGTGGGATTGGCTCGGGACGGTTGCGGCGCGGCGCCGTCTCTACTGGTGTGCTGGCATGGTAAGAGCGAGGCGCCGGATAAGCACTTCGCTTTTTTTCATGGGTATGAGGATCGGGAATAGGCGGGGATAGGCGCCAGCCATCGGGAATGGCGGGCGATGCTCAAAGGGGGGAGGGGTGCCGCGCAAGCCGGCGGGGGGGGGCAGCTTACGCGCGTCCATGCAACGGCGCAGGCGCAGGCCAGTTCAGGGGGCGGCCGCGCCGCCCGGGGCCGGGGAGTTGCCGGAAAGCGCTTCCAGCATGGCGTCGTGCAGGCGAGCCGCGGCCCAGGTCAGTACGTGCCGGTCGCGCGTGACCAGGGAGATGGTGCGCTCGGGCACCGGCTCTTCCACCTCGATGAAGTCCATATTGTCCGTGACGAACTTGCTGCCGCGCGATTCGCTGGAAAGCAGGATCAGGGTATCCGCCTTCCAGCACAGTTCCAGCGCCAGTCCCATGGAGGTGCACTCGATCACGCGCGCGGGGGGCCCCAGGCCATTGCCCGCGAACAATTGGTGAAAGGGCGAACTGGTGTCGGCGAGCGGGTCCAGCACCAGCCAGTCGGCCTGCTGCAGCAAGCGCACCGAGCGGGCCGCGCGCAGCGGGTGCCCGCGCCGCCCGGCAATGATGGTCGGCAGGCGGCAGGCCTGGGTGCAGTCCAGCCCGCGGTCTGCCGGCAGCAACTGGGAGGTCACGGCAAAGTCCATGGTGCCCTCGCGCAGGTGCTCCAGCAACTGCGTCGGCCGCATCTCCTGCACGCGCAGGCGCGCGTTGGGAAACTCGCGCCGGAAGGTGCTCAGGCAGGCCGCCATCGGCCGCATCACCGCCGTGACCGGCGTCACGCCAACCGTGATCTCGCTGACCACGCTGCCCATCATGTCTTCCAGGTCCTCGCGCGCGCGCCGCACGCTCTCGCTGATCAGCCGGGCATGCGTGACCAGCCGCTGGCCATGGGGGGTAAGGCGCACGCCCTTGCTCGAACGCACGAACAAGGTGGCGCCTACGCTGCTCTCCAGTTCCTTGATGGCCTTGCTCAGCGCGGGCTGCGTCAGGTGAAGGATGCGGGAGGCTTCCTGGATGCTGCCGGTGTCGGCGATGGCGGCCAGGGCGCGCAGCTGGTTAAGCTTCATGGGGAGCCTGCGGAGTCGTGGACGCACATGTTAAAGGCAAAGCGCCCGGCGCAGGTGGCCGGGCGCGGTAACGAACGAACGCCGCAGTTCGCGCTCAGTGGGCCGTTACGCCGGCCGGGCTTGCCGCCGCAGCAAGCGCGCGTGGGCCCTTGTGCGCCGGCAGCTCGCCGCTGAAGGCAAAGTCCACTTCCGGCACATAACCGCTGATGATGTCGGCAATGGCGCGGCCCGAGCCGCAGCCGTGCGTCCAGCCCAGCGTGCCGTGGCCGGTGTTGAGGTAGAGGCCGTCGATCCCGCTGGCACCGATATACGGCACGTTGCCCGGCGTGGCCGGGCGCAGGCCCGTCCAGAAGCGCGCCAGTTCAGGACGGCTCATGCCCGGGAACACGTCCAGCGTGCGTTTGACGATGGCGTCGCAGCGCACCGGGTTCAGGTCCATCGCATAGCCATTGAGCTCGGCGGTGCCCGCTACGCGCAGGCGGTCGCCAAAGCGCGAGAACACCAGCTTGTACTCGTCGTCGGTCAGGCTCACTCTGGGCGCGCGCGCGGGGTCGAGTACCGGCAGCGTCACCGAGTAGCCCTTGGCCGGATAGATATCCAGCTTCACCCCCAGCGGGCGCGCCAGCATCGGGCTGAAGCTGCCCAGCGCAAGCACATAGGCATCGGCGCTTTCGATCTGGTAGCCGCCGGTTTCATCGGCGATCTCCACGCCGCGCATCCTGCCGCCATCGGCATGCAGGCGCTGCACCCGCACGCCGTAGCGGAAGCGCACGCCAAGCGCCTCGCACTTGGCCGCCAGCTCGGTGGTGAAGCGGTGCACGTCGCCGGATTCGTCCTCGCTGGTATAGGTGGCGCCAGCCAGGCGCGGCGCGATATTGGACAGCGCCGGTTCCAGGCGTACGACTTCGTCGGGCCCGATCACGCGGCGCTCGCAGCCCAGTTCTCGCATGATGCGCGCCGGCTCGATGGCTGCGTCGAACTCCTTCTGGCTGGTGTAAAAATGCAGGATGCCGCGAGTCAGGTGGTCATACTCGATGCCGGTTTCCTCGCGCAGGGCCTGCAGGCTGGCGCGGCTGTATGTGCCCAGGTTGAGCAACTGGATCATATTGTGGGTGGAGCGCTTAGCCGTGCACTCGCGCAGGAACTTCAGGCCCCATGACCATTGTGCCGGGTCGGCGCGCAGGCGGAACAGCAGGGGCGCGTCCTCCCGGCCCAGCCAGCGCAGCATCTTCAGCGGCGCGGCCGGGTTGGCCCACGGCTCGGCATGGCTGACCGAGATCTGGCCGCCGTTGCCAAAACTGGTTTCCCGGGCGGCGCCTGCATTGCGCTCCAGCACCACCACCTCATGCCCGGCCTTGGCCAGGTACCACGCAGAAGCGACGCCGATCACGCCGGCTCCCATCACGATGACTTTCATTCTTCAGGCTCCGGACAGCAAAAAGGGGCAGACAGGCCATCTGGCCTCTCTGCCCCCACTGTCCTTTTGCCTGAGAGATTCGCCGCACCCACCACGGGTGCCGGCTTGCCCCTTCGGCGGCCGCATGCCGCGCCACGCTTGGTGGTCCGGTCCGGCGCTCTCCAGTTTTATCGGTTTCCAGTCTTCTGCACCTGAGCGTTTCAGGGGTACGCCTTCGGTAGAAGCGCCCAACCTGATATGACGGGGGGCGCCTCGTTCTCCTGGAAACCCCACCATAGCACGCATGGCGGGGAGACTGCAAGGGCAGTATAGGTAGCGGGCGTCGGGCCCGCCCCGCCGATGTAGCAGCGTCTTGTAGCATCTCCTTCTGGAGTCGCCGATTCTTAAACGTTTGAAGTAGCCGCGCGCCGTCGAGTCGGTTGCTTTCGCGAACTGAAGTCACAGCACTGCCTGGCGATATCCGCCACGGCGTATCCAAGGACAGCCTGATGCTGCTTGAGAAACGCGGCGTAGTAGGTAATCTTGGGTGCTGGCGGCTCCGTGCTCACGACTTGAAGGCGCTTCTGCCGGATTTGCTGGTCGAATAAATGGAGCGGAAGACAACTGACCCCCATCCCCGCTTCGATGAGGCCGGCGAGTGCGACCATGCTATTGCTCCCCAGGCCCCTTTCGGTTGAGCGCCAACCTGTGTGAACAAGCTCTCACAGAGCGCCGTAATGCCGGAGCCCGCATCCTGCTCTATGAGCGGCATGGCCGATAGCTGCTGCAGGGACATTGGTGTCTCACCATTGAATGCACCAGGCGGGCAGAACCATGCAAATTCCACGGCCTGAAGCGGTCCTGGATGGGCGCCTGGACTTCGCTGTCCTGCCGGAGGCCCACCTCGGCCCATCCATGGCAGCGGTGAAGCGCTTCCTGGCTGCTACGGCACGGCTGGAGGAAATCCGGGCATCCGCCCGGCACGTTGCGCGAGTGCGTCATATCGGACTCACGGAGCTAATCGCACTGACATGGTTCCCCAGCCTCGTAAGGAAACTAAAAGGCGTGTATCCGCAGGTCACGCTCCAACCCGACGTGGACCTTTCGGCTTCGTTGCGCGACAAGAAAAGGCCAGGAATTGCTTGAGCTTTGCGAAAACTGAATCACCTGGAAGAAATCCAGAAGGGCAGTATCACACTCGATGGGTAAGATATTCACGCGCCGTCACTGAACATCAATAAATTCCGCAGCCACGTTGGCTTTGTTTTTCAGCAGTTCGATCTCTTCCCGCATTTGTCCGTGATCGAGAACATCTGTCTCGCACCGACAAAGGTCGCGTCGAAGAGCAAGAGTGAGGCGAAGCAAAAGGCGCTCGCACTGCTCGAACGCGTCGGTCTTGGCCACAAGGCTGAAGCGCATCTTCAGCATCTCTCCGGTGGGCAGCAACAGCGGGTTGCCATCGCACGCGCGTTGGCGATGGACCCACCCGTCATGCTGTTTGATGAGCCTACGAGTGCGCTGGACCCGGAGATGGTGGGGGAGGTGCTGAACGTCATGAAAGGCTTGGCTAAGGACGGCATGACAATGGTCTGTGTCACCCACGACGCCGCAACATCCCAGAGCGAAAGCGTTCCTTTCCGACCTCCGTTCGCACTAACTGGCATCCGCCGCGGAACGGATGTTCTGAAGGCCATTGCCCTCGGTGCCAAGTTCGTATTCGTCGGCCGGCCATTCGCATACGCTGCCGCCGTTGCCGGTGAGGCCGGCGTCACCCACGCCATTGAGTTGCTGAAGGCGGAAGTCTCGCGGGACATGGCAATGCTTGGCATTGGCTCTCTTTCCCAACTGGACACGACGGAATCGCCGTACCACCATCGCTTACTGCCCGGGCGACTATGGAGAAAACGAACCGACTCAGGTCCAGTCGGTCAGCGCCAGAACGTCAGCGCCCCTGTCGAGAATCGCGGCCCGCTGCAGCAAGTCGCTAGGGTCACAGAGCGCAACACAAGTGCCGGCCAGGGTCATCCTTGCCTGAGCAGTTGCGCGCAGGCTTGCCGCTTCGTGGCGCAGGGCCTTGATGCCCGCCGAGACAGTCCAGCGAGTCCTTCTCCCACTGCGAGCGCCGGGCAGCGACGCGTCGTTCGTGGCCATGGGAGAAGCGAGAGCTTGATGCATATTGACCTTCAAATTTTTCTATGCCTCGTTTCGCTTGGCGGTATCTCGCGAACGGGCGTTCTTTTTTGTTTTGGCAAACATGCCAGAGTCTTGCTGGCCACTAGCGGCGATGAACCCGCCGATGACGCTGCATATAACCGCTCGCGTATTTAACTGGACCTAGATGACAATTTGGAGTCAGGTGAGTGCCGAAAAAGACGGATATCAGTGGGGCGCGGGTTAACCTTAGCGCTGTGTCATGGCGACTTGCCGACCACCTGCCATGCCATGGGTGGTGAGGGTCACAATGGCCAAGAGATAAGCCGAAGAAATCTGCTTAATTCTCAGATTAAGGATTCTTAATTCTGCATGGACTGGCGATATAGTCCTGCGGCCACTGTGTCACCAGTTTCCGGCGACGTGGGTCTTTTTGTGCGGAAATGTGCACTGGATCTTCTTCTGGCAGCAAGCGGCTACAGGGCCATTGAGCGAGGCAATGTCCTTCACGCGTTAGGCGCGCGTTGCATGCCTACTTGAGCTCACAGTACATGCATAGCGCTGAGCTTTGTGCAGCATTGCGGAACTCCCGTGAGGCTTGGACTTCAGGCGGAGCCTTATCGAACGGGATGTGGCAGAAACCCCAGCGCGCGAAATAGGCGGGAGCCGATGCAGACAAGAGAAAAGCATGTCGGACTTCAGTGCCGCGGGCGCGCACGAGAAGCTTTTCTACGAGGCGGCTCGCGACGCCCCTATCTCGATAGCCGGACTCCACTGCCACGGACCGGATGATAATTGAGTGTCCACGGCGCTCCGCTGCAGCACAGCCAACGATACGACCGTCACAAAGCGCAATCTGGAAGCTGTCGAGGATCTCCGTCACCTCCTCCGTGGCTAGGCCGCATTCTGCCAGCAACGAAGTCATCGGCTCGATGTCGGCTTGGGACGCCGAACGGAGATAAACGTGGGTAAGCATAAAACTGTCTCCGGTCAGTGCTCGATGAGGCTCTGGGCGCCCTGGCACTTTGTTGATGCCGCGCGTCAGCACCCACTGCCGATACGATGCAACTAGTTGCGGGATGCTACCAGCTTGAACGTTCTCGTGACAAGCCCGAGGTAACTCCAATTTGTATCACTATGTGATATATATGTCGCCAGCGCGCAGACCGGAGTCTGGCAGAATTGCCGTTCTCCTGGAAGCCGCGCATTAGCACGGGCTAAGCGGAATCGCAATGACTGGTGGGAGGCCCGTATCGGGACAATGCTCCCATGCGGCAGCGGCACCTTCAAGTGCCGCCACCGCGCCGCTTGTTGCCGGTGAGCATGGCGGCGATGAGATTCTCCTTGTGAGCCATGCTCATCGCGACGGCGGCAATGAGGTGTACGACGATCAGCACCATCAGGGCGTCCGCCAGCAACTCGTGCACGTCCTTCGGTCCATCCTCGCCCCAGAAGGCGTCCAGCCTCGACATCCAGCCCGTCACGGCGAGCGCGATGATGATGGCCCACATGGTGATCATCATCATCGCGCCGAGCGGTGTGTGGCTCAGATACCGGGGCGGGCGGTGGGCAATCAGTGCCTTGAGGTAGGCCAGTAGGCGGGAGGGCGTGGGCAGCCACGCGGAAAACCTGGCAGGCTCGCTACCGATGAAACCCCACAGGATCCGGAACAGGACCATTCCGGCGGCAACATAGCCCACGGCGCGGTGCGACGGGCCGCCGGAGTCCTCGACCAGGTCCCGCAGCACAAGCGCGGCCACGCTCCAGTGCGTCAGGCGCACGGCAATATCCCAAACGCGAACCGACGCAGCGCCTGTCGTCATGGCGTGCCCGCCTGAGACTGCCGTTACTTCTCGATTTCCGATTTCACGACATCGAGGGTCTTGGTGTCATAGTAGATCTCGGCCTTCTTGCCTTCCTTCGTCGTGCCGTAGATCTCGTAGCAGTTGCCGTCCACCTTGAACTTCTTGATGGTGTAGCCCTGGGCTTCGATCGTGGCCCTGGCGTCGGCTTCTTTCATCCATTCGGCTTTGGGATGGGCGACGCACTTGGCACCAGCGATTGCTCCCGTTGAGAACACGCCAGCGAGGAGGAACAGGCAAATACGCTGCATGGAAGGCCTCGGCTCAGTCATATGTGACAGCGAAGCATAGACAAACAGGTAACGATTCGCAATACGGACTTGCCCCTGCCGCCGCAAGGGCAGCGTATCGGTTTCAGGGGGACTGATCGGCTTGCGCTAGAATGGCTAATGCAGGCCGGAATGGCGCGGCGCCATTCCGGCGTGCGCGGCACATGGCGCATGTGCGTGCAAGCACCGATGTGGTGCGCCGGCCAGGCAACGCCGCAGTAGCCCAAGTTTCCCGCAGCGCTTCGCCTGCCCCATTTTTGAATTCACATGCAGCTTGACGATACCAACCCGCAAAACTCCTTCCTGAACACAACGCGCAAAGAGCGCAAGCGTGTGCAGGTGTACCTGGTCAGCGGCATCCGGCTCGTCGGCTCCATCGAGTCATTCGACGCCTTTGTGGTGATGCTGAGTACACCTGGCGGCATGCAGACCATCTACAAGCGAGCCATATCGACCATCCAGCTGGACACCGGCACGCGCCCGCCCGGTGGTGGCGGTGGCGGCGCGCGTGCGCCGGGCAGCGGCCCGCGCACGCCGGGCGTTGGTCCGCGCACGCCACGCGTGACGTCCGACGGCAACCCCCAGGCACCCCTTGTGGTGACGCGAAAGCGTCGCTCCATGGTGCCCGGTAGCGGAAACGAATAGGCTGCCGCGAAGTCCGTCTTTGCCGGATGCGATTGCTAATCGCTGCGAATTGCCGCGTCAGATTCGAGTGGCTCGAACCCGATCCGACAGCGATGGATCGCCTGGCCCATCCGGCAGCACGTGCTGGCGATGGTCACATCCCGACCTCTTCAAGCTCTTCTCGGGCGACTCGCTCGCAATGGTCAGCTCGTCAGCGCCCCGGCGGGCTTGCCGGGGCCTGGTCAAAGTCTGGACCCACCCTCCGTCAGTTGCCGATGCCGAGCAACTCCACTTCAAAGTTCAGCGTGGCATTCGGCGGGATCGTGCCCGGCACGCCGCGCGCGCCATAGGCGGTCGGGCCCGGGCAGACCAGCTTGGCCTTGCCGCCGACCTGCATCTTCTGCACGCCTTCGGTCCAGCAGGGGATGACGCGGTTCAGCGGGAACGAGATCGGCTGGCCGCGCTTGTACGAGCTATCGAACTCGGTGCCGTCGGTCAGCGTGCCGCGGTAGTGCACCTTTACCGTGTCCGACGCCTTCGGCGTGGCGCCGGTGCCCTTGACGATTTGCTCGATGGACATGCCGGACGGCAGGGTTTCCACGGCCGGAGCGGCTGCGTGGGCGACGGAGGCCATTCCCAGGGCGGCAAGTAGCAGGGCAATTTTCTTCATGTGTCAGTTTGCAGAGTGGTGGGGGTGAAGTCCGGGCCGGCAAGGCCAGCCGGAAACCACCATCTTAAACCGGGATGACCATCGCAAGCCGCAACTGGGCGGAACCCAGGGGGCCGGGCGCGATGGCGCCAGCGCCGCCAGACGCCGTTGCGAAGCATGGACTCCCCGATGGCCAGACTCAACCGGGCAATGCGCCGGAGGCACCGGAATATCCGGTTGAACAGGGGCCGCCTCCGGCCTCCGCGGCTTGGCGGAGCCTGTACGCATCAAGGCATCATGGGCGGGCGGTAAGGCAGCGTCGAAGCAAATGCCCAGAGCATGAACAGCACAAGCGGCGTGTGAACCAGCAGCTGGGTGAAGGTAAAGCCCACCACGTCCTTGGCCCGGATCCCCAGCACGCCCAGCAGCGGCAGCATCCAGAACGGGTTGATCAGGTTGGGCAGCGCCTCCGCGGCGTTATACACCTGCACCGCCCAGCCCAGGTGGACCTGCAGCGCGTTTGCCGCCTGCATCACGTAGGGCGCTTCGATGACCCATTTGCCGCCGCCCGACGGCACGAAGAAGCCGAGCACGGCGGAGTACACGCCCATGACGGCGGAAAACGATTCCCTGGTGGCGACCGAGACAAAGGCCGACGCCAGGTGGTGCGAAAGGGTCGTGCCGTCTACGCCGGCAGCCTTGGTAAGGATGAATGCGATGCCGCCATAAAGCGGAAACTGGATCAGCACCCCGGCGGTGGAGGGCACCGCTTTGGCCACGGCGCGCAGGAAGCGCTTGGGCCGCCAGTTCAACAGCATGCCCAGCATGAGGAACAGGAAGTTGTAGGTGTTGAGATTGGAGATCGCGAGGACAGGATCCTTGGTGGTGAACTCGCGGACCAGCCATCCCGCGCCCAGCGCCACGATCAGCAAGGTCAGCAAGGGGCTGTACTCCAGCCATTCGCCGGGACGCGTGGGACGGCCGATGCCATCGCCGGCGTCATCGAGATCTACGCCCATGTCCTGCGCAGTACGCGCGCGGTCTCCCGCCGGTGCCGAGAAATATGCCACCAGCAATGACGCAACGATCAGCACCGCCGTCATCGCCATCGACTGCCACAGGAAGATGGTCTGGGAGAAAGGGATCACGCCGGTGATATCGAGCAGTGATTTGGGCAGGCTGGCGGGATTGGCCTGCAACTGCGCGGCGGAAGAACTCAGTCCCAGCGCCCAGGTGGCCCCCATCCCCAGGTAGGCCGCCGCGCTGGCCGCGCGGTAGTCCACGCGCAGTCCGCTGCGCCTTGCGATGGCCCGCACCAGCAGCCCGCTGAGGATCAGGCTGATGGCCCAGTTGAGCAGGGAAGTCAGCAGGCTCACCAGCGCGACAAAGGCAATGGCGCCCCGCGCCGTCCTTGGCAGGGCGGCGAGCCGCCGGATCAGCAGCGAAGCAGGGGGCGAAGCCGCCACCACATACCCGGAGATGGCCACCACCGCCATCTGCATGGTGAACGGGATCAGGCTCCAGAAGCCGTCGCCGAATGCTTGCGCCACGCTTTGCGCCGGCGCGCCGGCCGCCATCGCGCCGATCGCCACGACGATCACCGCGATGGCGGCGAAGATATAGGAATCGGGGAACCAGCGCTCGGACCAGTCGGTGACTTTGACGGCCAGCCGTTCGAGTCCGCCGCGGCCTGGATGGTCCGCCGCGTCCAGCGATAGGGGGGTGCTTTTCATTGCTGTCTCCTTACATTGACATGGCTTCTGCGCTTGGCGTGGCGCCTTGCGAGCCCTTGAATCCTTCATAGGCCATGACGGCCGCCGCGAGATCTTCCAGCGCGGTGCCGACAGCCTTGAAGACGGTGATTTCCGCGTCGTCCACGCGGCCGGGATGGCACCGCTGGCACAAGTCCGCGAGCGTGGCCCGGATGTCGGCCGCGTTGAGCACGCCGGCCTCGATCGGGTGCAGCAGGTCGCCGGCCTTGAGCACGGCCTCGCCCGTGTCGACGAAGACGGAAGCCGCATTGAAGCAACCGTCGTCGGCCTCGCGCATGGCTGGCGTGAAGCCGCCGATCAGGTCCAGGTGGGTGCCGGGCCTGAGGAACGCGCGATGCACGAGGGGTGCGGTGGAGAGCGTGGCGGCGGTCACGATGTCGGCGTCTTCGCAGGCGGCGGCGATCGTCGGGACAAAGCGCGCCTCGAAGCCGTCGGCCTGCAGCCGTGCCACCAGCGCTTCGCCTTGCCGCGCATGGATATCCCAGACGGCAACGCGCCCGATCGGCCTGACGGCGCGATAGGCATGGGGCAGCAGGCTGGCGACCCGGCCCGAACCGAGCACCAGCATCGACGACGCATCCTTGCGGCTCAGGTACGAGGCCGCCATCGCCGACGCGGCGGCGGTGCGCCTGGACGTGATCTCGTTGCCATCGATCATGGCCAGCGGCTTGCCGGTGCGCGCGTCGTGCAGCAGGTAGGTCGAGTACAAGCCCGGCAGGCCTTTCGCCGTGTTGCCGGGGTAGATCGTCACGGTCTTCACGCCAAGGTAGGCGCCGGCCCGCCAGGAGGGCATCAGCAGCATGGTTCCGTCCGCATCAATGGCATGGCTGTGGCGCTGCGGGACTTCGCAGCCCCGGATAAACGCCTCGCGCAGCGCGGGCACGAGTTTCTCGAACGGCAGCAGGGCACGGGTGGTTTCGGAGTCCAGTATCAACATAGTGGCTTGGGTGGGGGTTGGAATAAGGCAGGCACCGGCGATCGCGATCACGCATTCAGCACGATGTCGCTGGCCGGAACGGCCTGGCACGCCAGGCACACGCCGGCATCGTCGGGATCCTCGCCGTGCAGGTGCCGGATGCGGCCCGACACGATGGATACCGCGCAGCTTTCGCACTGGCCGACCCGGCACCCGCTGGGCAATGCCAGGCCGAGTCTTTCGGCGAAGCCCAGCAAAGGCCCGTCCGCCGAGCGCCAGGTGCTGGACATGCCGGACCTGGCGAACACCACGTTGAACTGCTGGCCGGTCCCGGCCACCGTCCGTTCGGGGGAGCGGAACACTTCCCGGAAGATGTCGGAGCGGGGCACGCCGCGGGCAGCCAGCGCATCGGCGAAAGCGATCATCATCGGCGCGGGGCCGCACATATAGACGAGGGGGCGCTGGGCAAGCAGGCGTGCCGGGACATGGTCGGCGCTGACGCGTCCGGTTACGTCGTAGTCGACGCCGGGCACGTCGCATTCCGCCGGACGGTCGTAGAAGTCGACGACTTCCAGCCCCCGGAGGGTTTGCCGTAGTGCCCGGATGCGTGACCGGAATGCATGGGCAACGCTGTTCTGGTTCGCATAAAGCAGCAGGATCTTCGGCGGATCGGCGAGGCTGGCCAGCGATTCGAGCAGGCAGACGAACGGCGTGATGCCGATCCCGCCGGCCAGCAGCACCAGCGGCCGCCGGGTATGCAGCGGCATGACAAAGGTGCCGGACGGCGCCCGCAGCCAGACCGTATCGCCGGCCGCAAGGCACAGGTTGATATGCGAGGAGGCGCGCCCGAATACGGTCTCGCCGGTTTCCGACACGCCCACCGCGCGGCGCACGGAGATGGAGTAGCCGCGCCGGTCCGGCACGAGGGCCGGGCCGGTGAGCGAATACGAGCGCACGATCTCCTCGCCGGCGGGTGGCACCGTCAGCCTGATCGTCACATGCTGGCCGGGCTGGAAGTCCGGCAGGCCGCCGCCATCGGCGGGTTCCAGAAATACCGACGTGACCTCGCGGGCTTCCTCCACCAGGCTGGCGACGCGGAAGGCGCGATATCCGTCCCACCTGCGCCGCCCCACATCGACGCCGGGATCGCGCTCCACGTTGCAGCGGTAGCCGCGCAGCGGCACGGAGCCACTGACGGGGTCGATGCTGTCAGCGGCGATCAGGCCGTTGTAGTTGCTGTTGCCCTGTCCCGAGACAGCCAGCGCGGGTTGCGCAAGTGCATCGCAGCGCTGCCACCAGCCAAACTCGCCGACCACCACGCGCGGATGCAGGCCTTCCCTGACCTTGGCGATAAACCTTGCGCTGCCGACGGCTGTGCTCACCCGGATCGCATCGCCGCTCGCTATGCCGCGCGCGGCCGCCAGCGCGGCAGGGATCTCCGCTTCGGGCTGGAGCGCACGGCGCCTGAGCGAGGGCAGGCCGCGATGCTGGCTGTGGCAGTAGTAGCCGCTCTTGGCCGAGGTCAGCACGAACGGGAAGGCATCGCCCGAAGCATCCTCCGCATCCACGGGAGACTCGTCCGGGCGTGGCAAGGGCGGATAGCCGTGGCGCAGGAGCTGCTCGGCATACAGCTCCACCAGCCCGGTCGGCGTATTGAAGGCACGATCGCGTGGCCTGAACGCATACTTACGTTCCACGTCGGCGACCGGCACGCGGATGCCTTCCGGCTGCTCGCGCAACTTGCCCACCGTCAGGCCGCAAGGGGCCAGCATATGATTCCACCCCGCTTCCAGGCTGCCGCCGAAGAAGGCCTCCGACATGCCCAGCCGGACAGCCAGATCGAACACGATGTCGTTGTCCGCGCGCGATTCGCCGCGCGGCGACACCATGCGCTGGCGCAACTGCACCAGTTGTTCGGCCTCGGCGGAGATCTCGAAGCCGATGCGCAGGCCTTCTCGCTCCCACGGCGTGTTGACCGGCAGCAAGACATCGGCGTAGCGGGCGCTGGGTGTCTCGAACAGGTCGCAATGCACGTAGAAGTCCAGGCTGCGCAGGGCGCGCGCGCCGTCTTCCACGTCGGCCTGCGATAGCAGGGGATTGGTGCCAAAGGCGACCAGGGTGCGCACGGCGTAAGGTTGCGCGTGCAGGATGGCCCGATACAGGTCGCGCGCCGTGACCCATCCTTGCGCGGGCGGGCCGAGCGGCCTCGCCTCATAGCCCAGCGCCTTGCGTTTTTGCTCCGGCGGCAGCAGGTCGAAGCTGCTGACGGGATTGTACGGAGGCTTTTGATAAATGCGGTTGCCGCCCTGCTTGTCGAAGCTGCCGGTCAAGGCATAGAGGCAGGCAATCGCCCGGTCCGTCTGGGTCGCATTGTCATGCTGGCCGACGCCGGACCACGCGTGATAGGCCACGCGCTCAGCCGCGCCGAACAGGCTGGCCGCATGGTGGATATCCGCCTCCGCCACCCAGGTGAGTGCCGCGGCAACGTCCGCCGGATAGCGGGCGCATTCGCTTGCGTACAGGTCGAAGGCGGGCCGGCAGGCGAGGGTGGGGGGACCCGGCCGGTTGGCATTGCCCACTTCGAACGTCCCCCGCAGCGCGACCTGCTCGAAATCCCGCCCGGCCAGCGCCGATGACGGCCGGACTTGTCCCGCGCAGGCATCCCATACCAGGCAGGCCTCGCCATCGTCGAGCCCCACGTCGCGGCCCCGCAGCAAGCGCCCGTTGTCGTTGCGGACCAGCAAGGGGCCGTTGGTCCATTGACGCACGAAGGCGAGATCGAACGCATTCGCCTCGATCAGCAGGTTGGCGATTGCCATGGCGAGCACGGCATCCGTCCCCGGCCGCACGCGCAGCCATTGCTCCGCCTGGCCGGCCAGCGCCGTTTCCCTGGGGTCCACCACCAGCAGCTTGGCGCCGGCGGCCCTGCCGGCGCCAATCGCCTCGGCCTGCGCCAGCCAGGTGTTGGTCGGGTTATGGCCCCACAGCACGATGAGGTTGGCGTTGCGGTAGTCCGCGGTCGGCATGCCGCACCCGAAGGTGAAAGCGTGCGCGTAGTCCTTGTGCCAGTTGCAGATTTCCGTGGCATAGCAGGTGTTGGGGCTGCCGAATAGCCGGATAAACCGCTCGATCCAGTCGATGCTGTCGGACAGCGGCGTGCCGCTCGGCGTGGTGACAGCAAACGCAACCGATTCGGCGCCGTCGTCGCGCCGGGCCTGGAGCATCCGCCGCGCCACTTCGGACAAGGCCTCATCCCACGAAATGCGTTGCCAGCCGGGATCCGCATCGGTCTTGGGGTTGGTCCGCCGCATCGGATAAAGGAGGCGGTCCGCGCTGTGGACCAGTTCCGGCGCCGATTTGCCCTTCATGCACATCGCCTTGCCCGTGGGGTGCGAGGTGTCGGGGCGGACTTCGATCAGCGCATCATTCGCCACCACGTTCACCGTGCCGCATCGTGAGCGGCACAACGTGCAGTAGCCGCGTTTGTCTTCCTTTGTCATGAGTGTCACCGCATCTTGTCTCCTGACCGGATGCTAGCTAGCATGTGGAGGTATTTATAATTCATAATTTCGACACAGTAATATCGTAAAAATCGATGGCCCCAACTTTGAAGCAAATGCAGCATTTCGTGGCCATCGCCGAAACCGGGCAGGTGTCGCGTGCCGCACTTCGCTGCCATGTGTCGCAGTCGTCGATGACGGCATCCCTGAAGGCGCTGGAGGAAGCGGTGGGCGCTCGCTTGTTCACGCGGCATGCCGGCGGCGTCCGCCTGACCGACGCCGGCACGCGATTTCTCCGGCATGCGCAGCAGATCGAGGACGCCGTGCTGGACGCCGTGGAAGCCGTGAGCGTGGCCCCGGTGGAGATCGCCGGCACGGTGCGCGTGGGTGTGACAGAGACCATCACGGCCTATGTGCTGCCCGGCTTGCTGGAGTCGATCGAGCGAAAGTTTCCCGGGCTCCGGCTGGAAGTGCTCGAGCGGGAGCGGCATGACATCGAACGCGGCGTCCTGGCCGGCGAGATCGATATTGCCTTGCTGCTGGTCTCGAACCTGCCCGGTATCGACCACGTCGCTTGCGAAACGCTGCTGCGCTCGCCGCGGCAGCTATGGGGCCATCCCGAGCATCCGCTGATGATGGCGGACCGCATCGGTCTGGCGGACGTGGCACGGCACGACTACATCCTGCTCGACATGGACGAGCATATCGCCACCGTCGGCAAGTACTGGGGGCAATACGGCCTGGCGCCGCAGGTGCGCTACCAGAGCTGCTCGATCGAGGCAGTGCGCAGCCTGGTCGCGGCCGGGCGCGGCATCGCTATCCTGTCCGATCTGGTTTACCGGCCTTGGTCGCTCGAAGGGCAGCGGATCGTGCGGCGCGCGATTGCCGACAAGGTACCGTCGATGGATGTTGGCCTGGTGTGGAAACGCGAGCCCGCCACGCCGGGTAATGTGGTGGCGCTGGCCGACTACCTGCGCAGTGCGTTGAAGGGCAGGGATAAGGCGCGTGCCTGAGGGAGACGAACAAGAGATCCGATTGATCTGCCCGCCTGCGCGGGGCGCATTGCATTTTGTACATCGGAAAGCCGGACGCTGGCAAGCCTCCACAAGGCTGTCGTGCGTTGTGCGCCGACGGTCATGCGGCGCCAGTGGCACCCGGCGGCAAACTTGGCTAGAGTGGGAACCTCATACAGCTTGCGTCATGCATGAGGACATCAATGGAAGCACAGCGCCTGCAGTTCCCGGGAAGTGACGGCCAGCAACTCTCCGCGCGGCTGGACTTGCCCGTTGGCCCGGTCCGGACCTTTGCCTTGTTCGCCCATTGCTTCACATGCGGCAAGGACGTGCTGGCGGCGACGCGCATCGCGCAGGCGCTGACCGCACACGGCATCGCTGTCCTACGTTTCGATTTCACCGGTCTTGGCGGCAGCGGCGGCGATTTCGCCAATACCAATTTCTCGTCCAATGTGGCCGACCTGCTGGCGGCGGCGGACTATCTCCGGCAACATCACCGCGCGCCAGCCCTGCTGATCGGCCATAGCCTGGGCGGCGCGGCCATTCTCAGCGCCGCGCTCGGCATCCCCGAGGCCAAGGCGGTTGTCACAATCGCCGCGCCGAGCGATCCCAGCCATGTCGTCGGCCTGTTCAAGGACCAGGCTGCGCGCATCGAAGCCGACGGCGAGGCCGAGGTCCGTCTTGCCGGGCGCCCGTTCAGGATCAAGCGGCAGTTCATCGAGGATGTGGCCGAGCAGAAACTGCTCGACGGCGTGGCCAGGCTGCGCAAGGCCTTGCTGGTCATGCACGCGCCGCAGGACGATACGGTTGGCATCGACAACGCCACGCAGATCTTCATCGCCGCGAAGCATCCCAAGAGCTTTGTCTCCCTGGATCGCGCCGATCACCTGCTGACGCGCAAGGAAGATGCCGTCTACGTGGCCAACACGATTGCCGCATGGAGCCAGCGCTACCTCGATATCAATGTGGATGAGGTGCCGGCCGCCGTGGCGGAAGAGGGGCTGGTGCGCGTGGAGGAAAACCACGCCGGCAAGTATCAGCAACGTATCACCGCCGGGCCGCATCACCTGCTTGCCGACGAGCCGGTTTCTTTCGGCGGGCTCAATGGCGGGCCGGCGCCTTACGACCTGCTGCTGGCCGCGCTTGGCGCGTGCACGGCCATGACGATGCGCATGTACGCGGAGCGCAAGGGCTTCCCGCTCGAACACGTGGCCGTGTCCCTGCGCCACGAGAAGATCCATGCGGCCGATTGCGCGGAGTGCTCGACCACCGAAGGCAAGATCGACTGGATCGAACGGGAGATCACCATGCGCGGTCCGCTGGACGAGGCCCAGCGCGCCGCGTTGCTGGAAATTGCGGATAAATGCCCGGTGCACCGAACGCTGCATTCGGAGGTGATGGTGCGGACGCACGAGGCGGAGACGGCGGCCAGTTAGGCAGCGAGGGGCGGCCTGTGCGGCCGCTCCTTTCGGCCCTCAGAGAAGGGTGGTCTCGATCCGCGATGCCGCCTTCAGGAACAGCGTCACCGGCGTACGCTCGCAGATCTCGGCGAGCCGCTTGCGTTCGGCCTCGCCCAGTTCAGCGCCGCTCACCCGGACTTCACGCCGGATGAAGCGTGCCTCGTCCTTGCCCTGGAAGACCGCGGTGACTTCCACGTCCGCCACGGGCCATTGTTTGCGCTGCATATACATCTTCAGCGTGATGGCCGTGCACGATGCCAGCCCGGACAGCACGAAGGCGAAGGGCGGCGGGCCCTGGTCGGTGCCGCCCAGCCCGGCGGATTCGTCGCCGACGAGTGCGTGGCTGCCAGCCTGGAGGTGAACAAGGTAGTTGGCGTCGGCCGGGCCGATCCTGGCGGTGGCTTGGGAGTTCGACATGGTATTTCCAAGGGTTGGTTGAGCGGATATTACGCAGATGCGGGCGCGAGGGAAAGGACCGGGCCGGCGCCGGCGAATTCGCTTGCCGATGTAACGCCGCCTGGACAGGCTACCCGCCGGCTCGCCCGCGCCTACACTGTAAGCACAGCTTTGAGAGTCGGGGCGAGCATGAATTCAACGCAAATATTGCCGTTGCTGCTGCATTTCGATCAGCATCTCGGTCCCGCCATCGCGCAGTACGGCCTCCTGGTCTACGGCATCCTGTTCGCCATCGTGTTCTGCGAGATAGGCCTGTTGCCGCTGTTCTTCCTGCCGGGCGATCCGCTGCTGTTTATCTGCGGCGCCTTCTGCGCCTCGGGGGCGTTGAAGCTGTGGGTGCTCCTGCCGTTGCTGCTGATCGCCGCGGTCACTGGCAGCCTGCTGAACTACGCCATTGGCAAAGCCATCGGGACACGCGTGTTTGCCGGCGGCTACCGCTGGATCAACCAGGACGCGCTGCGCAAGACGCAGGACTTCTGTCAGCGGCATGGCGGCCTGGCCCTGCTGCTGTCGCCCTTCGTCGCCGTGGTGCGCACCTTCGCGCCCTTTGTCGCGGGCGTGTCCGCCATGCCGGTAGCGCGCTTTGTGCTGGCGGCCAGCGCCGGTGCGGCGGTGTGGGTGATCTCGCTGCTGGTCGGCGGCTATCTCTTTGGCAATGTGCCGCTGGTGCGCGACCATATGAGCGCCATCGTGCTGCTCGGTCTCGCGCTCGGCCTGGGTTCGCTGGTGGTGGCGAGTGCGTGGCGGGCGGTGCGGGGGCGGCAGGGGGCGCGGGGGTGATACTGTTGGCGGTCGGCTGCACTTTGCCCGGAATAGCGATGCCTCCGGTCTAGGGGTGCGCCTGCGGGCAGGAAAGCGGAAACCGTCCCACAAGGAGGGGAACCCAGGAGGGCGGCCGCGAGGCGCCGGGCGCCGGGCCCGGGCGCGTCCGCTTGGCCTGCTGCGCTCCGGCAGGGAGTGACGCTTATCCGGTCCGATTCGCAATTGCCTCATAACCTTCATCGTTTTGTCATCAGCACCACCCAGAATGCGCTCACTGTTGATGCAAGGAGAGTGGGATGACGCATGCGATTGAAGTGCGCGGCCTGTCCAAGTCGTTCCAGGCGGGACGCAAGGCGCTGGATAATGTTGGCCTTGCCGTTGCGCCCGGTGAGATGGTTGCCCTGCTGGGCGCCTCGGGCTCGGGCAAGTCCACGTTGCTGCGCCATGTAGCGGGTTTTGTCGCAGCCGATGCGGCTGGCGCTGGCGAGGTGATGGTCAACGGCCGCACCATCCAGCAAGGCGGCCGGCTGGCCCCGGATGTGCGCGGCGCGCGCGCCGAGATCGGGTTTGTGTTCCAGCAGTTCAATCTGGTGGGACGCCTGCCGGTGATCACGAACGTGCTGACGGGCATGCTGCCGCGCGTTCCGCTGTGGCGCAGCCTGATCCGCTTTTTCCGTAACGAAGAGATCGACGCCGGGCTCGATGCGCTTGCCCAGGTTGGTATAGACGACTATGCGTTTCAGCGGGCCTCGACCTTGTCCGGCGGCCAGCAGCAGCGCGCGGCGATCGCCCGCACGCTGGTGCAGAACGCGCGGGTGATCCTGGCCGACGAGCCGATCGCTTCGCTGGATCCCGAATCCGCGCGGCGCGTCATGGAGTTGCTGGCGCAGATCAACCGCACGCGCAAGGTGGCGGTGGTGGTGTCGCTGCACCAGGTGGACGTGGCAATGCGCTATTGCCCGCGCGTGGTGGCGCTGCGGCATGGCAAGGTGGTCTACGACGGCCCCTCGGCGGCGCTGACGCCGGGCATGCTGCGAGACCTCTACGGCACCGAAGCCGCCGAACTGCTGCCCGACGGCGCAGGGCTGGATGCGGCGGCTCCCGCCATGATGCCCGGTGGCCTCGCGGCAGCCTGATTTTCCCGGATTTTTTTGACAAGTTTTTCCGCAAGCACCCCCAACAAGGCTTTTCCCCGGAGTTCCCTTATGCTGCGCAGAACCCTTTTTGCCCTGATCGTCACGAGCGCCGCGGGCGCGCTTTCGTTTCCCGCTTTCGCCCAGGAGGGCAAAGTCCTCAACATGGGCTTTATCTCGACGGAGACTTCGTCCAACCTGAAATCCGCCTGGCAGCCCGTGGTCGATGACCTGAGCAAGCAACTGGGCGTACAGGTGAAGCCGTTCTTCGCTTCCGACTACGCCGGCATCATCGAAGCCATGCGCTTCAACAAAGTGCAGATCGCCTGGTTTGGCAACAAGTCTGCCATCGAGGCGGTGGACCGCGCCAACGGCGAGGTCTTCGCCTCGGTGATCGACAAGGATGGCAACCCCGGCTACTGGTCGCTGCTGATCGTCAACAAGGATAGCGACCTGAAGACGCTTGACGATGTGCTCAAGCAAGGCAAGTCGCTGAGCTATGGCGCGGGCGATCCGAACTCCACCTCCGGCACCGCCGTGCCCGGACACTACCTGTGGGCTGCCCACAAGATCGAGCCGAAGACGTTCTTTAAGACAGTGCGCGTGAGCAATCACGAGACCAACCTGCTGTCCGTGCTGAACAAGCAGGTCGACGTGGCGGTGAACAATACCGAGAACATGGAGCGCTACCGCATCAATACCGGCAAGAACGCCTATGACCAGGTGCGCGTGCTGTGGAAGTCGCCGCTGATCCCGGCGGACCCGCTGGTCTACCGCAAGGACCTGCCGGCCGACGTCAAGGCCAAGGTCAAGACCTTCTTCGTCAACTACGGCAAGGGCGCCGACGCCACGCGCGAGAAGGAAAACCTGGCCAAGCTGACGTATCAGGGCTTCCGCGCTTCCAACGACGCGCAACTGGTGCCGATCCGCCAGATCGAACTCGCCCGCGAAAAGACCAAGATCGAGACCGATACCACGCTGGCCGCCGCCGACAAGGAAAAACGCCTTGCCGACCTGAGCAGCAAGCTGGCTGAACTCGACAAGATCGCCGCCAGCGCGCAGTAAGCGCAAAGCAGTCCGCCGGGCGCGATCGCGCGGCCCGTCCCGATGCTTGGGGCGGGCCGCCACGTATCCGCTGCTGCGGCGTGCTGCCCTTGCTGCTTGCTACTGCCGCTTCATCGTAATTGCCGCTGTACCCACCGTTGTCTTTGCTTCCCCCATGCTGCCTTCCGTCAACACCGCCATGCCTCCAGCCACTCCGTCTCGCGCCGGCCGCCCGCCGCGGGCCAGCCTGCCAGTCCTGTTCGTCTGGGCGGTGGTGCTCGCCTTGCTGGCCATGTCGTGGCAGGGCGCCGACATGCGCCCGTTTGACCTGTGGAAGGATTCCGGCAATATGGCGAAATTCGCCGCCGACTTCTTTCCGCCAAGTTTCCGCGACTGGCGCATCTACCTGGATGAGATGCTGGTGACCGTGCAGATTGCGATCTGGGGCACCTTCCTGTCCATCGTATTTGCCGTGCCGCTGGGCCTGGCGTGTTCCTCCAACATCGTGCCCGCCTGGGTCTACCAGCCGATGCGGCGCGTGATGGATGCCTGCCGCGCCATCAACGAGATGGTGTTCGCCATGTTGTTTATCGTGGCGGTGGGGCTGGGGCCGTTCGCCGGCGTGCTGGCTCTCTGGGTGCACACCACCGGCGTGCTCGCCAAGCTCTTTTCGGAAGCGGTGGAGGCGATCGATCCGCGTCCGGTCGAAGGCGTGCGCGCCACCGGCGCCAGCGCGATCGAGGAGATTGTCTATGGCGTGATTCCCCAGGTGCTGCCGCTGTGGATCTCGTATGCGCTGTACCGCTTTGAATCCAATGTCCGTTCGGCCACGGTGCTGGGCATAGTCGGCGCGGGCGGCATCGGTACCGTGCTGTGGGAGATCATCCGCAGCTTCCAGTATGCCGAGACCTGCGCGGTGATCATCATCATCGTCGGCTTTGTCACGGTCATCGATTTGCTGTCGGCGCGCATCCGCAAGGCGCTTGTGTGACGAGGGCATCAGCCCGCCTCGTATGCCAGCCACTCAAGCAAGCCACCATCCCTGAATCTTCATGACCATCCTGCGCCGCATCGAAATACTCTTCTCAGGCCACGGCACCGCCTTCTACGGCGGTGAGGCCATCACGCAGACCGAGCACGCACTGCAATGCGCGCAACTCGCCGAGCAGGCCGGCGATCCCGAATCGCTGATCGTGGCCAGCCTGCTGCACGATCTTGGCCATCTCGTGATGTCCGAGGACGGCACCACCGACATGCGGCACCAGGAGGTGGGCGCCGATCTGCTGGCGGTCGGGTTCGGACCCGCCGTGACCGAGCCGGTGCGCCTGCACGTGGCGGCCAAGCGCTACCTGTGCGCCATCGATCCGGGCTACCAGGCAACGTTGTCGCCAGCCTCGCTGCACAGCCTCGCCTTGCAGGGCGGCCCCTACGATGCGGCGCAAGCCGAAGCCTTCGTCGCGCATCCGCATGGCCCGGACGCGGTGCGCCTGCGCCGCTACGACGATCTGGCCAAGGTCGTGGGCCTTGCCACGCCGCCGCTGGAGCACTACCTTCCGATGGTGTCGCGCTGCATCCGGCGCATTTCCTGAACTACCGATCCATGAACGACCAGGAAGGAAGTCGGGGAGCCGGCGGACTGGCCCTGCGCGAAGTCACCGGCACCGACACCGAACTCGTGCAGGTGGCCGCCTTGCTGTCCGAGATGGATGGCGAGGCACCGCTGCCACTGCCCCGCATGCGCGCGTTGTTTGCGCAACTGAAGGCAATGCCGGACTATCGCTGCTACCTGATGCTGGCGGATTCCGGCGAACCGCTTGGCACGTTCTGCCTGCTGATATTCCCGGTGCTGGCGCATGACGGGCGCAGCGAGGCTATCGTAGAAAGCGTGGTGGTGGCCCGCACCGCGCGCGGCACCGGCGTGGGTTCGGCCATGATGCGCGCGGCCATGCGGCTGGCCGAGGAGGCGGGCGCCGCCAAGCTGGCGCTTTCGTCCAGCGCCAGGCGCCTGCAGGCCCATCAGTTCTATCGGCGGCTCGGTTTTACCGAGCACGGCATCAGTTTTAGCATTGGGTTGCCGGTGGCGGCTTAGCCGGACGGCTTGCCGCGCGGCGACGACGTCCGGGATCAGGATCGCCCGGCCACCGTCAGCCCGGTCTTCCCCCCATGTCCCCCCTCGCGTGTCAGCCGCAGCAACGCCTGCGCTGCCGTCTCCAGCGCGCCGCTGTTGTCGATCACCGTCAGCCTGCAGCCAGCCGGCACCGCGAACGGTTCGCCGGCGCGCTGCAGGCGCCGGACGATGGCTTGCTCGTCCTCGCGGCCACGCAGGCGCAGGCGCTCTCCCAGTACCTGCAGGCGCACGCTGATCTGTACCGCGTGCAGGGCGGGGTAGCGGGCGTGGGCGGCGGCGAGGTGTTCGCGTGAGCCGTTGACGACCACGCACAGGCCTTGCGCCAGCCAGGCGTCGAGTTCGATGCCGATGCCGTAGCACAGGCCGTGGCTGCGCCAGTGCAGCGCGAAGCCGTGTTGCGCGGCGCACCGCTCGAACTCGGCCTGGGTGATCGCTATGCTGGCTTCGTCGGCGCTGCTGGCGCGGGTGATGTAGCGCTGTGCTATTCGTTCGCGTCCATTGTCCTGCAGCTTGTCGCGCAAGACGCGCAGCAAGGAGTCTTTGCCGCTGCCGGAGGGGCCCATCAGGTAGATCAGGCGGCTTCCGCCGGCGGCTTGAGCCGGTGCCGCGGCCATGTCGGCCCGGGCGGCGATGCCTGTTGCCTGGGTATTCATGCCGTGTTTTCCAGCAGGGCCGCGCCGGCGGCGTCGGTGATGCTGCCGTCGAAGCCATAGTGGCGGGCCGCCATGAAGGGCGCATCCGGTGCAGGCTGCACGAACAGGCTGACATCGCGTACGGGCATCGGCGCTTGCAGGAGCGTGCCGCTGGCGGCTTGCAGCATGGCGATCGCTTCGGCTTGCTCGACTTCGTCCAGCATGCCGGTCAGCGTGATGTGGAATATGAAGGTTTCGAATGCGTAGGGGTAGCCCCAGGCGTCCAGCATGCGCCGGGACTCCGCGCTGAGCTGCGCGGGTTTGCGGCGAGCGAGTTCGGCGCTGGTGGGCGGCGCGCGGAAGTCGTCCAGTTCCCTTACCGCAGCGTCCGCCAGGGCGTGCATGCGCGCATTGGCGCTCGCGTCGCCGCCCAGGCACCAGGCCAGGAAGCCGCGCAGGTTTTGCAGGGCGAGCGGAACGGCGAAGGGCTGGCGGTCCAGGGCGAAGGCGCGCATGGCGGCGTCGAGCCCGGCTGGCGCCTGGCTGTCCGCAAGGCGGAACGGTGCCTTGAGCGTGGCATGCAGGCCATAGTGGGCGGGTGCTTCGGTCCAGCAGGCAATGCGGGCATCCTCCCGCGCGGGGCGTGCGATGGCTGCGCCCGTGTCGGCGCAGCGGCCCAGCCACTGCGCGCCCACCTGCCGGAACGGCGCGGCGGGATTGAGGTAGATGGCGTAGCGATAGGCCCGGGACATCGGGTTTGGTGCGGTGCTTGGCATCATGGGAAACGGTCAGGCAGCTCGCCGTTCGTCGCCGGACAGCACCAGCGGGAAGGCGCGGGTGGCGTGCCGCAATACGCCGCCGACGATGGCGGCGCAGACTTGCGGCAGGGCGGGATCGCGGTCGTCGACGATGATGGCGTCGGCGCGCAGGCCGGGGCCCAGCGTGCCGCGGTCGTTCATGCCGGCGGCGCGCGCGGGGTTGCGCGAAACCAGGTCCCAGGCGGCCGGCAGCGGCAGCACGCCGAGCTGCGCCAGCCGGAATGCCGCTTGCAGCGGCGCGGGGTAATAGTAGTCGGAGGCCAGTACGTCGCAGAGCCCGGCGGCGATCATCTCGGTGGCGTCCGGGGCGCCGGTGTGGCTGCCGCCGCGGATCACATTGGGGGCGCCGAATACGGTGTGGTTGCGCAGGGCACGGGCGGCGCGGGCCACGTCGACGGTCAGCGGGAATTCCGCCACCGTGCAACCTTGCTGGTGATAGCCCTGGCGCGTGGTGGCATCGCCGTCGTCGTGCGATGCCACCTGCAGGCCGGCGGCGCGGGCGGCGGCAATCAGCCGGGCCACGCCGGCGGGCACGGCGCCGGCCTGCGCGGCGGCCTGTTCCAGCCGTTGGCGGAAGGTGGCTGGGTCGCATTCCGCGCGGTCCGCGTACTGCGCCAGCTTGCGGGCGTCGTGCATGCGGGTCGCCATCAGCGGCAGGTGGTCGTTGATGGCGAGGAAGCGCACTTTGCCCGAATCGATCCAATCCAGGGCCGTCTCCAGCCCGGCCAGGTGGTGCGCCTCGAAGCGCAGGTGCACGTGGTGCTGCGCGCCCAGCGTGCCGCGCATGCGTTCCAGGCCGTCGAACATGCGTTGCGCGTACGCCTCGCCGCGCAAGCCGCCTTCCCACGACAGCGTCACGCCGTGCAGCTCGGTGGTGATGCCATGCGCGAGCAACTGGCGATCCACGTCGAACAGCGCGCTGGTGTACGGGAAGCTAACGCCGGGCCGCGGCATCACCGCGCGCTCGAAGGCGTCGCCGTGGATGTCCACGATGCCGGGCAGCACCAGCAGGTCGCCCGCATCGAGGGCGGCTCCCGGCGTACTGGCGGGCCCCGCCAGGCAACCATCGCGGAAGGCGAAGGCGGCCGGGGCGATGCCGTTGGCGGTTAGGACGCGCCGGCCGCGCAGGCCGGCGAGGGTGGGGTGATATGCGTGATTGGTATCCATGCTGGCGACCTTAGCGCGGGCAGATGACAAGCGGATGTCTAGACCAATTGCGGTGCGATTCGTGCATTGGCAGATTGTGTCGGTGCATCGCCGCCTGCGCAACCCGCGGCGAAGCTATCGTGTCCCGGTATGCGATTGCCACCAGTGCTGCACGCCATACCGGAAGTAAGCAATTTGCGGGCCGGCCGATGTCCGGCCCATGTTCGGTGCATCCCTGTGGCGCGAAGATCATGGCTGCCGCCTAGTCCTGGTCGGCCACGGTCAGTTGCACCCAGTCGCCGGCGAAACGCACCACGCTGTATTGCAGCGGTGCGCCTCCCGGGTCGACATTGAGCGCTTCCACCTGCAGGATCGGCCGGGTCTTGGGCTGGTTGAGCTGGCGGGCCACCGGCGCGGTCGGCATGGCCGCGGTGATGCGCGACCATTTGCGCGTGTAGTCGGTGATGCCGTAATGGGCGAACGCCTTGGAGATGGACTGGCGCGCGCGCAACTGTTCATCCATGTCGGGAAAGCGGGCGGCATCGAAGTAATGATCGGCGACGTCGATGGTGCGGGCTTCGGCCTTGCCCAGCATCTGCACGCGCAGGATGGGGGCGCTGCGCGCCAGCCCCAGGTGCTTGGCGATCTCGGGCGCGCGCAGCGTTTGCGATTCGAGCACTTCGATGTGCCCGCGCATGCCCTGGCTGGCCAGGTTCTGCGAGAAACGGGTACGGCGCCCGATGGCGTAGTCGATCGCGTGTTCCTGCACGAACGTGCCCCTGCCTTGCTCGATGCGTACCAGGCCGTTCTGCTCCAGTTCGCCCATGGCGCGGCGGATGGTGTGGCGATTGACGGCGAACCGGCTGGCCAACTCCGGCTCGGGCGGCAGCCGCTCGCCCGGCATGTAGAGCTTGTTGCGGATGTCGAGCGCCAGGGCTTCGCCGATCTGGCGCCATACCGCAACTCCCGAACCGCGTTCGACTTCCTGTTCCACCATCCTGTCCTGCCTTTTCGTCATCCTGCGTTAATCATTGGCGTGCTTCAATGGAATGCGATTGTGCCTCAACCGCGCAATGCGATGCGTAGAACCAAACAACGTCGCCAGGCGTCATCAAAGCTTCATCTGGCTATGTTGTAGTTCGGCCATGGATGGTATTCTACATCTAAACGTATAGACGTATAGGGGATATGAAATGGATCGAACCGATACCGGATCCGGCAGGCAGCCAGCGGCGGCCCAGGAACAGGCCGGCCAGGCGGCCCGCGCCGCATGGCTGCGCGTGCTGGCGCTGGCGGACCCGGAAGCCCTGGAGCAGGCCGTTGGCCGCCTCGGCGCGCTGCCGGCGTATCGCCTGCTGCGCAAGCCGGAAAGCGGCATGGCGATGGTGCGAGGGCGCGCCGGCGGCACCGGTGCGCAGTTCAACCTGGGCGAAGTCAGCGTAACGCGCTGCGCGGTAACGCTGGAGCCGGGCGTGGTGGGCGTGGGCTACGTGCAGGGCCGTACACACCGCCAGGCGGAGCAGATCGCCGTGCTGGATGCCCTGTTGCAACTGCCAGGCTGGCATGAGCGCGTGCAGGCCGAAGTGGTCGCGCCGCTGGCCGGGGAGCGCGCGGCGCGCGGCGAACACGAGGCCGCGGTAGCAGCACAGACAAAAGTTGAGTTTTTTACCATGGTGCGTGGAGAGGATTGAGATGCCAGGCCAACCGATTGCCGCCCAGGCGGCTGGATACGACAACGCGCCTGCGGGCCGCCAGGCGCCGATGCTCTTGCCCGGCTTCGACGATGCGGTGCAGTCGGCGCAGCGGACCTTCCGCGCCGCGCTGGACGCCATGTCACACCCCGGCACCATCGGCGAGCTGGCCGAGCCGTGCGGCGTGCCGCCGGGCCTGTCGCCTGCGCTGAGCGCGCTGCTGCTGGCGCTGGCCGATAGCGATACGCCCGTGTGGCTGCCGCCGCAAACGCCCGAGGGCGTGCGCGCCTTCCTGCGTTTCCATTGCGGCTGCCCGCTGGTGGCCGAAGTGGGGCAGGCCACCTTCGTGGCGGTGCCGGCCGGCCATGCCGTGCCGGATCTCGCGGCGTGCGCCCAGGGCGATCCGGCTTATCCGGACCGCTCCGCCACGCTGTTGCTCGAAGTGGAGTCGCTGTGCGATGGCCCTGCCGTCACGCTGCGCGGCCCCGGCATCGAGCGCCAGGCGACGCTTGCCGTGCAAGGCTTGCCGGGTGGTTTCTGGACCCAGTGGCAAGCCAACCATGCGCGCTTCCCGCTCGGCGTGGATGTGCTCCTGACCAGTGCCAGCCGCCTGTGCGCGCTGCCGCGCACCACCCAAGCGGAGGCTTGATATGTACGTTGCCGTCAAAGGGGGCGAACGCGCCATCCTCAACTCCTATCGCATGCTGGACGACTACCGCCGCGGCGACCGCGCCGTGCCGGAGCTGACGCTGGCGCAGGTGCGCGAGCAGATGCCGCTGGCCGTGTCGCGCGTGATGGCCGAGGGCTCGCTGTACGACCCGCACCTGGCCGCGCTGGCCATCAAGCAGGCCGCGGGCGACCTGATCGAAGCCGTGTTCCTGCTGCGCGCCTATCGCACCACCTTGCCGCGTTTCGGCTACTCGGTGGCGCTCGATACCGGCGCCATGCGCTTGCGGCGCCGGATCTCGTCCACCTTCAAGGACGTGCCGGGCGGGCAGGTGCTGGGCCCGACCTACGATTACACCCAGCGCTTGCTGGACTTCACGCTGGAGGCCGAGCGCGAGAATGCGCCGTTGCCGCCGGCGGCGTCCACGCTGGACGCGCGCATGCCCCGCGTGACCGACCTGCTGCGCCAGGAATCGCTGATCGAGCCGGAGACGGTGCCCCCGCACGATCCCGCGCCGCCCGACCTGACGCGCGAACCCCTGGAACTGCCCGCCGCCCGTCCGGCGCGCTTGCAGAACCTGGCACGCGCCGATGAAGGTTTCTTGTTGTCGATGGGCTACTCGACCCAGCGCGGCTACGGCAACTCGCACCCGTTCGCGGCGGAGATCCGCTACGGCGCGGTGGAGGTCGAACTGTTCGTGGAAGAGCTGGGATTTGCCGTGACCATCGGCGAGATCGAGGTCACCGAATGCCAGATGGTGAGCCAGTTTGCCGGCAACGCGCAGGAGGGGCCGAGCTTTACGCGCGGCTATGGCCTGGTGTTCGGCTACGGCGAGCGCAAGGCAATGTCGATGGCGCTGGCCGACCGCGCGATGCGCGCCGCCGAACTGGGCGAAGCGGCCGACGCTCCCGCCAATGACGTGGAGTTCATGCTCTACCACAGCGACAACGTGGAAGCCTCCGGCTTCGTGCAGCATCTGAAGCTGCCGCACTACGTGGATTTCCAGACTAATCTCGAACTGCTGCGCCGGCTGCGCGCCGAGCGCGGGCAGGGCGTCCCCGCACCGGCGCCGGTGCCGCCGGAGAACGACACCGCCGCCATCGCTCAAGCCCCGTCGCAGGAGGCCATCGCATCATGAACGACACCAATGCCAACGCCATCGTGCGCGACGAACACTACAACTTCGGCTATCTCGACGAGTCCACCAAGCGCATGCTGCGCCGCGCGCTGCTCAAGGCGGTGGCGATCCCCGGCTACCAGGTGCCGTTCGGCAGCCGCGAGATGCCGCTGCCATACGGGTGGGGCACCGGCGGCATCCAGGTCACCGCCTCCATCATCGGCAGCGACGACGTGCTCAAGGTGATCGACCAGGGCTCGGACGACACCACCAACGCCATCAATATCCGCCGCTTCTTCGGCCGCGTCACCGGCGTGCAGACCACCGAACGCACCGCGCAAGCCTCCATCGTGCAGACCCGCCACCGGATTCCGGAAACGCCGCTGGCCCAGGGCCAGATCATGGTGTTCCAGGTACCGATCCCGGAACCGCTGCGGTGGCTGGAGCCGAGCGAGACCGAGACCCGCACCATGCATGCGCTGGCGGAATACGGTGCCATGCATGTCAAGCTGTACGAGGACATCGCGCGCCATGGACGCATCGCCACCACCTACGACTACCCCGTGATGGTCAACCAGCGTTACATGATGCGGCCGTCGCCCATCCCCAAGTTCGACAACCCTAAGCTGGACCGCAGCCCGGCGCTGATGCTGTTCGGCGCGGGGCGCGAGAAGCGGGTCTATGCGGTGCCGCCCTATACAAGCGTCAGGAGCCTGGATTTCGACGACCATCCCTTCGCCGTCGAAACGTGGTCGGGCTGCTGCGAACTGTGCGGCGCCACCGACAGCTATCTCGATGAAATCATCACCGACGACGCGGGCGGCCGCATGTTCGTCTGCTCCGATACCGAGTACTGCGCCACGCGACAGGAACAAGGTGAAACCGGTGCCAACGCCAGCAAGGAGGCCGCATGAGCCGGACCGATCCGCACCAGCCGCTGTTGTCCGTGCGCGGCCTGACCCGCACCTGGGACGGCGTGCACGGCTGCCACGATGTCAGCTTCGATCTCTTTCCCGGCGAAGTGCTGTGCGTGGTGGGCGAATCCGGCTCCGGCAAGAGCACCTTGCTGCAGGCGGTTTCCTGGCAGGCCGCGCCGGAGTCCGGCAGCGTGCGCTACGACACCCGCGAGCAAGGGCTGGTTGACCTCGCCACGCTGTCCGATGCCCGTCTGCGCCTGCTGGCGCGCACCGACTGGGGTTTCGTGCGCCAGAACGCGCGCGATGGCCTGCGCATGCGCGTGAGCGCCGGCGCCAATATCGCCGAGCGCCTGATGGCGGTTGGCGGACGCCACTACGGCGAACTGCGCGAGGTCGCCGGCACGTGGATGGAGAAGATGGAGCTTGACCTGGGGCGCCTGGACGACGCGCCGGCGAGCTTCTCGGGCGGCATGCAGCAGCGCCTGCAGATCGCCCGCAATCTGGTGACGCATCCGCGCCTGGTGTTCATGGACGAGCCCACCGCCTCGCTCGATGTCTCCGTGCAGGCCCGCCTGCTCGACCTGCTGCGCCGGCTGGTGGCGGACCTTGGCCTCGCCGCCATCATCGTGACCCACGACCTCGCCGTGGCACGCCTGCTGGCGCACCGCACGCTGGTGATGCAAGGCGGGCGCGTGGTGGAAAGCGGCCTGACCGACCAGATCCTCGACGACCCGCACCATCCGTACACCCAATTGCTGGTGTCTTCCATCCTGCAGAGCTGACCATGACGCAAGACTCCAACAGCCATCAAGGCAAAGCCGATAGCAATACCGTCGATGCCGCCGGTGCCAGCCGCATCCAGGTGCGCGGCCTCGGCAAGACCTTCGTCCTGCATAACCAGGGCGGCACGCGCCTGCCGGTGCTGCAGGCCATCGACTTCGACGCCGCCGCCGGCGAGTGCCTGGTGCTGGCCGGCAGTTCGGGCGCGGGCAAAAGCACGCTGCTGCGCTGCCTGTACGGCAACTACCTGGCCACCGAAGGCAGCATCCGCATCCGCGACGGCAACGACTGGGTGGAACTGACCCGCGCGCCTGAGCAGCGCATCCTGCAACTGCGCCGCGAGGTGATCGGCTATGTCAGCCAGTTCCTCCACGTGATCCCGCGCGTTAGCACGCTCGACGTGGTGGCCGAGCCGCTGCAGCAGCGCGGCGCCGGCGCCGATGAAGCGCGCGAGCGCGCGGCGACGCTGCTGGCGCGGCTGCAGGTGCCGGGCCGTCTGTGGAGCCTCCCGCCGGCGACGTTCTCGGGCGGCGAGCAGCAGCGCGTGAACATCGCACGCGGGTTGATCGGCGGTCATCCGGTACTGTTGCTCGACGAGCCGACCGCCTCGCTCGATGCCGACAACCGCGCCGTGGTGGTGGCGCTGATTCGCGAGGCGCTGGCCGAGGGCCGTTGCCTGGTCGGCATCTTCCACGACGAAGCGGTGCGCGATGCCGTGGCCACCCGGTTGCTGCCCTTGCACCCGCCCGCCGTCACCGAGGCCGCGCCCGCTGGCAAGCTTGCCGCCGTGGCTGGCTGAGCCGATTCGTTGTTGTTTTTATCCGTTTCCAATCGTTTCCGGAACCGACCATGCTTCCTGCCTACCTGACCCATGCGCGGATCGTCCTGCCCGACGGCGTGCTTTCCGACAGCGCACTGCTGATCGAGAATGGCATGATCACGGCCATCGAGCCGGATGCCGCCGCCGTGCCGCGCGCCACCCAGGTGATCGACCTGCGCGGCCAGACCCTGATGCCCGGCCTGATCGACCTCCATTGCGATGCGATCGAAAAAGAAGCCGAACCGCGCTCGCGCGTGATGTTCCCGCTCGATTTTGCCGTGGCGCACGTCGACCGCCGCAACGCCGCTGCCGGCATCACCACGCCCTATCATGCGGTGTCGTTCGCCAGCAATACGTTCGGCGTGCGCAACTACGACACCGCCGACGCTCTGGTGCGCGCCGTCACGGCTTTCCGTGATCACAGCCTGGTGGACAACCGTGTCCATTGCCGCTACGAGGTCACCGATGCCAGCGCGCTGCCCGTGCTGGAGCAACTGATGGAGGCCGGCGTGGTGGACCTGGTCTCCGTGATGGACCACTCGCCCGGCCAGGGCCAGTTCAAGACGCTCGAAGCGTACCTGGCCTATATGATGGGCAACCACGCCATGAGCCGCGAAGAAGCCCGCGCCGCCGCCGACAAGAAACTGGTGGAGCAGCATGGCGCGCTGGATCGCGTGGAACGCCTGCTGGCGCTGGCCGCGCGGATGGGCATTCCCGCCGCCAGCCACGACGACGATTCGGTTGAGCGCATTACCACCATGCAGGCGCTGGGCGTGCGCATGAGCGAGTTCCCGATCAACCTGGAGACCGCACAGGCGGCCAAGGCGCAAGGACTGCCGACCATCCTCGGCGCGCCCAATGTGCTGCGCGGCCAGAGCCAGAGCGGTTCGATGCGCGCCATCGACGCCATCCGCGCCGACGTGGCGGATTGCCTTTGTTCGGACTACCAGCCATCCACGCTGATTGCGGCGGCCTTCGCCGCCGAGCGGCAGGCGGACCTGAGCCTGCCGCGGGCAGCCGCGCTGGTCAGCGCCAACCCGGCGGCGGCCTGCGGGCTGTCCGACCGCGGCCGCATCGCGGCCGGGCTGCGCGCCGACCTGGTGGCGGTGGCAATGGTGGCGGGCCAGCCGCTGGTGACGCATACGTGGTCAGCGGGCCGCCTGGTGTTTGCCGCACGGTATCCGGCAGGCGTCATGAGTTCCGACAGCGCCGGCGTCGTCCGGATTCCCGCTTCTGTAGAGGAGGGGCGCGCAGCCGCGTGACGCTGCCCCCGGCCATATCGGAGGCTGAAACGGGGCCGCGCGTGGCCGGACGGCAGCGCCCTAGCGGCTGGAGGCGCGAGCGGTGGCGCGGGGGGCGGCGTGCCAGTCGCCCGGTATGTCGGGGAAGATCTCGCACTCGCCGCGCACGATCAGTTCCACCGTTGCGCATACGCCTTTGACGCCGCGCGGGCCGACGCAGACCAGGCTGTGAGGGTGCTCTGAATGATTGGGAATGGCGTACACGCGCATCCCCTCCTGATACAGGGGATGGGCGGGCAGCCTGGCGTTCAGCATCTCGACAAAACGCAAGGGGCTTACGACTGGCTTTTCCATCGTGCTCTCCCATGGAGCATCGGCGTAACCTCCGGCGGGCGCCGGATGGCCAGAAAGTGCGGGGAGGACGGAAGGCGGGAATCCCTCCGGCCGTGATATCTGCACAAACCAGGGATGTGGTCCAGGCGCCGCGGCGGGCGCGGAATGCGGCGCGATAGCCGCTCGTCGCGGTTCTCGAAGCAGGGGTCCACTTGGTAAGGTTAGGCGATCTGCCGGTGGGTTCAAGCTTGCCAATGGCATGAAAGGCCGGGTGGGACGAGGCCGCCACTCCGGGCTGCGGCAGGCCGCCGGAATGCGGATCGGGACGACCGCGCCTGCCTTTGTGCATGGTCCGGTGCATCAGGGCACCATCCCCGGCGCCGGCTAGTCGGGAAGGCCGGTTGCCGTGCTGAGGTATATTGCACGGATGCCAGTCTCCGGGACGCCTCGGTTGCCATTCCCCACGCCCCGGGTCTTGGTCATGAATATTTAGCCGGGCCCGCGCGATGGCGCGCCCCTTACCGAATTCCTTTCCGCATGAACGTTACACCAACCCTTACCGCAGCCGGTGCTGCTTCCATTTCCGCGTCCGTTGCCACGCTGCTCGCGCACTACGATGCCGCCATCCTGCCGCTATGGAACGGTCCGGGCTGGAATGCCGCCATGCAACTGCCCTATGAGGCGCTGTCGGCCACCGATCGCCAGCCGCTGCCGGTGGCGCGCTATCGCGCCATGGCATGCGCGCGCCAGCTTTATGTGTTTTCCCGGTGCGAGGGCACCGACGCGGCCGCCCACGCCGCGCGGCTGTTCGCGTCGCTGCGCGGCCGCTTTGCCGATGGCGGGTACGGCGGCTTCGTCTACAGCATCGATGCGCACGGCCAGCCGCTCGATAGCACTAAGGACTTGTACACCCACGCCTTCGTGGTCTTCGCTTGCGCGGCGTATTTCAAGCGGACGGGCAGTCCCGAGGCGCGCGCCTTGCTGGACGGCACGGCGCGGCTGATCGAGCAGCGTTTCGGCATGGCGGACGGCCTCTACCACGCCGCGCTTGCGCAAGACTTCAGCCCAGCCGGCGGCACGCCACTGCAAAACCCGATCATGCATCTGACCGAGGCTTACCTGGCGGCTTACGAGGCCACGGCGGACCATTTCTACGCGGACCGGCTGGCGGGCATTGCCGCAGCCATGTTGGCCAGCTTTGTCGATCCGGCCAGCGGCTGCATCACCGAGTTGCCGTTGACGACGGACAACGCCGGCAATCGGATCGAGCCCGGACACCAGTTCGAGTGGTTTTCGCTGCTCGCTTCGGCGCCGTCCCTGTTCGACGGCTCGCCGCTCAGCCAGGCGCTGACGCGGGCCTTCGACTTCGCCCTGGGGCACGGTGTCGATACCGGCACCATGGGCGTGGCGGCGGCGCTGAACCTGGATGGCTCGGTGCGCGACCCGCTCCAGCGGATCTGGGCGCAAACCGAATTCGCGCGGGCGCTGGTGGTGCATGGCGATCGCATTGCGCTCGCACACCTGCAGGCATGGCTGCAATCATTCCCGGCGCGTTTTCTTCACGCGGGTGGCTGGTACGAATGCCTGTCGGCGCAGGGCAAGGTGGAGCGGGCCGAGATGCCTTCGACCACGCCTTACCACCTTGCCACCGCTTACCAGGCGCTGGCACATGCCACTGCCGGCTAGCTGGCGGCAGGGCTGAGCAGGCGGTCGAATTCGTTGCGCACGATGCGGTAGGACTCGCCGGAGAAGCCTTCCAGCCCGGCGCGGTCGATGACGGTGATATGGCCACGGCTGTGGCTGATCATGCGCAGTTCCGCCAGCTTGCCCACTGCTTCGGTGACGCCCTCGCGGCGCACGCCAAGCATGTCGGCGATGGTCTGCTGGGTGACATCCAGCTCGTTGCAGGGCGAACGGTCCAGCGCCAGCAGCAGCCAGCGGCACAACTGGGTGGTCAGCGAATGATGGCGGATGCAGACCGCCGTTTGCGAAACCTGCGTGAGCAGCGCCTGCATATAGAGCAGGGCCATGCGCTGCAGCATGGGCAGCTCGGGGTAGATGGCGCGCAGGTCGCCGGCGGCCACGCGGAAGCCGCAGCCGCTACTGCGTACCTCGATGCGGTTGGGCATGGTCTCGCCGCCGGTCAGCGCGGGAAGACCTACCATCCCCTCGCGGCCCACCGAGGCCAGTTCGATGGTAGCGCCGCTTTCCTGCAGGGACATCATCGAGATCACCGCGGAAATCGGGAAGTAGAGATGCCGGATGCGTTGCCCGGAGTCGCTCAACAGTTGCCCCGTGCGCAGGTTGACGCTATCCAGCCGCGGAATGAGCAGGCGGCGCTCGCGCTGCGGCAGTGCGCCCAGCAAATGATTGCCGGACAGGTCCAGTTCTGTGTCGGTCATCCCATTCTCCCCTAGTCGAAAAGTCCCGGCCACGGCGTCAGCCGTTCTGTCTTGTTCTGTTCGGTTTGCCACGCAGCAGCGCTTGACCCGTTACTGTATTTAGCGTCATGCGTGCGCTTGCCGACACTGGCCGGAGGTTGGAGATCGTCACGGTATTGGGGGGGATAAGCTTTTGGCTGGGTTCATCCTTTTGACTGGAAGATGACTGGAATAAGGCTTAGGCCAGTCAGGTCCGGGCGGGGCAGGGCGCAGCGTTGGGCTGCGCGGCGTGTCCACGTGCAGGGCACCGCACGCGGATCGAGGCGGACGGGTTTCGGCAAATAATCTGAAAAAAACCTGTAAGTTCCATCGGGTGCCGGCGACGAATGGGCTCATTCACCCAGTTGGAGATTGCCATGTACCCGAACCTCGCCAAGTCCCTGGTTGCCGCCGCCGCCATTGCCGGTGCCGTGTTTGCCCTGGGCAGCGCCCATGCCGCCAGCGCGGCTGCGGATCGCGCTGGCAACGCGCCCTATGCCCAGTCGATGCACAGCGGCGCGCGCGACGTATTCAGCGACGGTGCGCGCACGGCACCCGTGAGCGCATTCACCGATGGCGCCCGTGGCGGCAGGTTCGATAGCTTCACTGACGGTGCCCACGCCCGCACGGCCGATCCCTTTACCGACGGCGCGCGCATTGCCGGCCTGGACCGCACGGGTCCTTCCGCCGATCCTGCCCGCAGCATCGACCCGTACACCGACGGCGCCCGCACCCGCATGGTGGATCCGTTCAACGACGGTGCCCGCATTGCCGGCCTGGACCGCGTTGGCGTCTCGTCCGATCCTGCCCGCAGCATCGACCCGTACACCGACGGTGCCCGCACTCGCATGATTGATCCCTTCACCGATGGCGCCCGCATCGCCGGCCTGGACCGCAGTGGCGTCTCGTCCGATCCGGCTCGCAACATCGACCCGTTCACCGACGGCGCGCAGAAGCTGGCCGGCATGGACACGCGCGGCGTATCGGCATCCCCGGCCCGTAGCTTCGACCCGTACCAGGACGGCGCCCATGCGTGAGCCGGGGCGGGAATCGCACGAGGGTGCTGGCTATTCGTCCAGCCAGGACCCGCGCAGATCGCTCTTTTGCAGCAGTTGCAGTAGCGTTTCGGCGGGTCGGCTCAGGCGGCCCGCGCGCAGCGAGATGAACTCCACCTCCGGCAGCGCCGGCAGGCTTTCACTATTGACCAGCGGCGACAGGCCGCGCCCGGAAAGGTATTGCGCCCTCACGGTAATGCCCAACCCGCCACGCGCCGCGGCGATGCAGCCCGAGTGACTGCTGCTGGTGCAGACGATCTGCCAGCGCATCCCGGCCTTGGCCAGCGTATCGAGCACGATGGCGCGCGTGACGCTGGGCTCGGGTACCAGGATCAGCGGCAAAGGTTGCCTGAGGTCCGCCACGGTGCCGGGCCGCGCGAGCCACTCCAGCTTGCCGCGGAACAGCGGGGTACCGCGCCTGTCGCCTTCGCGGCGCTTGCCGATCATCAGGTCCAGCGCACCGGCATCCATCAGCTCGTAGAGCTTGCCGGTCATGCCGATGGTGATTTCCAGTTCCACGTCCGGATGCGAGTTGCGAAACGCGGCCAGCACATTGGGCAGCGGCCCCAGCGCCAGGTCGTCCGAGGTGCCCAGCCGCACGCGTCCCTGCAGGCGGGGCGCATTGAACTGGGATTCAGCGCGCGCGATGGCTTCCAGGATCAGCCGCGCATGCGCCAGCAGTGCCTCGCCGTCGGCGGTCATGGTCAGGGTGTGGGTATCGCGCACGAACAGCCGCCGTCCCACGTGCTGTTCCAGGCGCCGGATATGGTCGCTGACGCTGGACTGGGACAGGCCGAGCTGGCGCCCCGCATCGGTGAAGCTGTGGGCGGCGGCAACGGTGGCGAAGGTTCGGATCCAGACGGGATTGAGCATGCGGCATTGTCATCGGAATATCCGATTACAGTCAATATATCCAGAGGGGTTCCCGATTGACGGCGCAATCATTAACATCGATAGCATTCGTGGCCCTGGGTTCTTCCGGATTTGCTCCCCGCGATCCCACCCGATGGCCGCGCCGGTTCTCCACCGGTCCTTGCCGAGATGTACCAGATGAACAGCCAATCCTCCCAAAAGGCCATGCTGTGGATCGTCGCAGCGGGCTTTTTCATGCAAACGCTCGACACCACCATCGTCAACACCGCGTTGCCCGCGATGGCGCGCAGCCTCAACGAAACTCCCCTGGACATGAAGCCGGTGGTCGTAGCCTACACCCTGACCATGGCCATGCTGACGCCGGCCTCGGGCTGGCTGGCGGACCGCTTCGGCACCCGCCGGGTCTACTTCGCCGCGATCCTGACCTTTGTGCTCGGCTCGCTGTTTTGCGCCGGCGCGCAGAGCCTGGACCAGCTTGTGATTGCCCGCGTGGTCCAGGGCATCGGCGGCTCGATGCTGCTGCCGATCGGCCGGCTGGCGGTGCTGCGCAGCGTCTCCGGCGAGCAGTACATCGCGGCCCTTGCCTTCGTGTCGGTGGCGGGGCAGGTCGGACCCATCTTCGGGCCGGTGCTGGGCGGCTGGATCGTGCAGTCGGTGGCGTGGCACTGGATCTTCCTGATCAATGTGCCGGTCGGCGCGATCGGGATGCTGGCCGTCTTGCGCTACTTGCCGGATAACACCATCGGACGCGCGCCCCCGTTCGACTTCATCGGTTGCGGTTTGCTGTCGCTTTGCATGGTGGCGTTTTCGCTGGCGCTCGACACGCCGCACGAAGCCAGTCACGCGGCATGGAGCGGCAGCCTGTTCGCGCTGAGCCTGCTGTCCGCCCTGCTATATATTCCACATGCCCGGCGGCGGCGCGATCCGCTGTTCCGGCTGGCGTTGTTCCGCGAGCCCAACTTCAGCATCGGACTGGCCGGCAACCTGGTTTGCCGCATCGGCTCCGGCGCGGTGCCGTTCCTGATGCCATTGCTGCTGCAGTTGCAGATGGGTTACTCGCCGCTGCATTCCGGGCTGATGCTGCTGCCAGCCGCGCTGGCCGGAGTGGTCGCCAAGCGCTGGATCGTACCGTTGGTCAAGCGCTTTGGCTATGACACCTTCCTGCTGGTCAACACCTTGCTGGTGGGCGGCTCGATCGCATCGTTCGCGGCGATTTCGCCGGGCTGGCCGACCGGTCTGGCCATCGCGCAGCTCGCGTTGTTCGGCGCCACCAACTCCATGCAGTTTGCGGCCATGAACAGCGTGACGCTGAAGGGCCTGAGCGTGGAAGACGCCGGCAGCGGCAACAGCCTGTTCTCGATGGTGCAGATGCTGGCGATCGGCCTCGGGGTCACCATCGGCGGCGGACTGGTGAGCCTGTTCACCGCGCAGCTTGGGGTGGCGGGCACGGCTTACCGGCTGGCGTTCCTTACCGTGGGCATCATTACGCTGCTGTCGGCGCTGGTGTTCCGCCGGCTCGACGGGGAACAGTTCGACAAGGGACGCGCACCAAGCGTGGCCAGCCGCTGAATCGTGCCGGCCAGGCCGCGCCTGCGAAGGCGCGGCGCGTGGCCTGTCACTCAGTCACGCCATTCTCGCGCAGCAGCCGCTCGCACTCGTCGAGCAGGTCGTGCGCAAAAGCGGACTGGTAATTGGGGTCGAGCGCTTCCATCATTTCATGTGCGGTGTACAGGCCGGCCTCACGCGACAGGGTGCCGGCCAGTTGCCGTGCGAACTGATCGCTCAGTTGCGACAGAAGGCGCCGCTCCGCCAGCGCCAGTTGCAGCCTGGAGCGCGACAGCCAGAGGCCTGCCAGGGTGGAGCCCTGGGCATCGGTCATCCACTGGCGGTGTTCGTAGTACGCCGACAAACGCTCGGCGGCAAGGGCGAACAGCAGCGCCTTGCGCGTATCGAAATCCAGCTTGAGCGGCGCGGCAGGGGCGGCCGCGGAAGCGTCGGGATGTGAGGTTTTCATAGGGCTTGCAAATAATGCGGAGGGCGCGAGCCTACCATGGCCGGATTCGTGCCATGCCGGAATGGCCGTGCCGGGCCATTCCGCCTTCTCGTCCTTCCCGTGATCAGGACGGTTTGTCCGCGGCGAAGCGCGCGGTCAGCCACGCGCCAATTGCCTGGATTTCTTCCATGCAGACCGAGTGCGACATGCGATAGGTGTGCCATTCCACCGTGCATCCCTGCTGTTGCAGCGTATCGCGCGCCAGCATGCCTAGCTTGACGGGTACCACGTCGTCCTCGGCGCCATGCCCGGCGAAGATCGGCGTGGCGCGGTTGGCCTCGCTCAATTCGGCGGCAAGCAGCGCAGGCGAGGGGATATAGGTGGAAAGGGCGATGATGCCGCCCAGGCGCTCGGGATGCGTGAGGCCGGTGGTATAGGCCACGGCGCCGCCCTGCGAGAAGCCGGCCAGCACGATGCGATAGCTGGGCACGCCGCGCTGGTTCTCGCGCGCGATCAGCGCGCGAATGGCCTCGCGGGTGATGCGGATACCAGCCTCGTCCACTTGGCGGCGCGCGTCGTCCAGGGACTCGATGTCATACCACGCCGGCATGACGTAGCCCCCGTTGCAGGTGACCGGGATGGCCGGCGCGTTGGGAAACACGAAACGCACGCCGGGTACGGGCGCCAGGTCCAGTTCGGGCACCACGGGGACGAAGTCGCTGCCGTCGGCGCCGAGGCCGTGCATCCATATAACCGACCATGTCGGCGATGGCGCGGTTTCGATTTCAATGGCTGGCAGCAGTTCGATCATATCAGTTTCCTGTTGGGTCCCGGGCCGGGCACGGACGTCGCGAGGCACCGCGCGCGGCGTTGGGTCTGTGTGGATGACGCGGGAGAGCCGCGCAAGGCGGCCAGTATCGCACAGCGCTCGCGCAGCCCACGGCGATGCGCGACGGGCCATGACGAGCGCCACGTGCAGCGGTTGCGTGTGACAGCGTCGCGGCAGACGCGGCACGGCAGCAGCCGCGTCCCCGCGCAGGCGAGGGACGCGCCATCACCGTGCCGGCGCGGGCTGCGCCGGCAACGGTGAAACGTCAGGCTGCTGAAGGCACGGCAGGCACCGTGATGAGTCCGGGCGCGGAGCGATGGGCCTGTGCGTGCTCGGCGGCGGCAGATGTGCGCCGCTTGTCCACCACGCTTTCGACGCCGGAGGCGCTCACGTCTTCCAGGAAGGCGACGAGGTCGCGATAGTAGTCGACCTGCATCTGTGCTTCCAGCAGGCGGCGTTCGGCCTGGAATAGGGTAAGCCGCATTTGCTGCAATTCCCTTGCTGCTATTTTCTCCGGTGTGGGCGGACTAAATCTGTCTGCAAGCGAACGCATGGCAACCTCCCCGATCAGCGGCTTCGAATTGAAGCACCTGCCATTGCAACCAATATAGTAAATAAAAGCGCGTTTCACGCTCTGTCGCGCGCCGTCCACACAGTCGATTGCCGGCGCACGGAGGCAGGAGTAAATTCATTGTCCGGCGATTCCCTGGAGGGCCGGCATTCAGGAAAACCCGATATTTCCCCGGCCTGTGCAGCGCCCGGCGTGCCCTACATGGCGAGCATTCCCGGCTCCGGCTGCCTTAGTTTCGCCAGGTAGCCGTGGATTTGCGCGACCACAGCGGCGCCTTCGCCAACGGCCGCCGCAACACGCTTGGTGGAGCCCGAGCGCACGTCGCCAATCGCATAAACACCGGGTACGCTGGTCTCCAGCGCGGAGGCGGGCGCCTCGCCTTCATGTGGTGTGTCCGAGCCGGTCAGCACGAATCCCTTTGCATCGACGCGGACATTGCACGTACGCAGCCATGCCGTATTGGGATCGGCGCCGATAAACAGGAACAGATGCCGGATCGGTATTTCTGTAATGCGGTCGCTATCGCGCGTGCGGTAGCCGACGGTAGCCAGGCGCTCTTCTCCGGCCAGTGTCACGACTTCCGCGCCGGTATGCAGTTCGATATTGGGCTGGGCCGCGATGCGCTCGATCAGGTAGCGCGACATGCTGGCCTCCAGGCTCGCCCCACGGATAAGCATGTGCACGTGCTTTGCGTGCGCCGCCAGGAAGACCGCCGCCTGTCCGGCTGAGTTGCCGCCCCCGACCAGCATGACCTCGTCGCCGCCGCATAGCCGGGCTTCCACCGGAGACGCCCAATAGTAGACGCCGCGCCCCTCATAACGATCCAGTGCTGCGATGGCGGGATGGCGATAGGCCGCGCCGCTGGCTATGACAACGGTGCGGGTCGGGATCTTGCGGCCGTCGCACAACTCAATGCGTTGCGGGTGTTCGCCGCAATGCAGTGCAGCCACCTCCAGCGGGATCGCGACGTGAGCACCAAATTTCTGTGCTTGGACAAAGGCGCGGCCGGCCAGTGCTTGTCCTGAGATGCCGGTGGGAAAGCCGAGATAGTTTTCGATGCGCGAACTGGCGCCTGCCTGGCCACCCGGCGAGCACTCGTCGAACACCGCGACGGAGAGCCCTTCGGACGCGGCATAGACGGCCGTTGCCAGCCCAGCAGGGCCGGCACCCACCACGATCACATCGTAGACATGGTTCGGATCGAACTCGGGCAACAGGCCCAGGCAAGTGGCAAGCTGGCCTGGGTCGGGCGCGCGCAGCACCGCGCCGCCGGGGCAGATGACCAGCGGAAAATCGCCTGGGGCGGCCGCGCTGAACTCGAGCAGCGCGCCGGCGTCGGGATCGGTGTCCGCGTCGACCACGGTGTGGGGATAACCGTTGCGCCGCAGGAAGGCCTGCAGCAGCAGCAGGCGCGGCTCGCTGCCGCGGCCCAGCAGGGTCGGGCCTTTGCCGCGTTCGATCAGGCCGACGCGGCGCAGGATCAGCGCGCGCATGATCCGCTCGCCCAGCTCGGCTTCCGCGACCAGAAGCGCGCGCAGCCGGTCGGGTGGGATCGCAATGGCCTCGACGTCCTCCAGCGCCATGCCGTCGACCAGGGAGGGCTTGCCGGATAGCTGTCCGACCTCGGCGAGGAAGTGCCCCGGTCCGTGTTCGCCCACCACCGTCGAACGATCCAGGGCGTCGCGCTGGGACACCCGCACATGGCCCCGCAGCAGCACCACCATGCCGTGGGCGGGGTCACCCGTGCGGAACAGGAATTCGTTGGGGAGCCATTGCTTCACCGTGCCGAAATGCTGGAGCCGGGCGATCTCGCCGGCAGTCAGCAGGGGAAACATCTGATGCCGGCGCGACTCCATCGGGGAGAATACTGCCGCGGTGGCCTCTGGCTCGACTGACAGGTCCGCCGGCGCTATGGCTTGCGGATCGGCGTGTTCGGAACTCCCGATGGCATTGTCTGCGCTCATGAGTACGGCCTCCCGGTGGCACCGCGCGGGAGGCGGTGCAATGGATTCGAGTGCGGCAGGAGCGTGCGCGGGAACGCCCGCGCACGGCCATGGAGAGTTTGCTCGCGATGCCGCAACGCGGCAATCCCTGATGGCAATCTTCGGCGGTGCGTGTGAGACCTACTGCGCACAGCGGCGCGAGTGCCCTCGATCGCGATCGCGCCTCCAAAAGCCTAGTACACACCGATGGCAGGTGCAGGCGGCTGTCAGAAGAATGACAGCCAATGGATCACTATTTCCGGTCGGCTGCCAATAGTGCTGCTTGTGCCGCTTAAGGTTTTTCCGAATATTCTTAAGCGCAACCCGGTAAAAACCCTTGACTATCTACCTACAGGTAGATAAGATGTGTTCCATGGGTGCCGTAGCAAGGTCAGGCAGAATAGGCCGGCCAGCCGGTTTCCAATGCAACAGATATGTAACGACGACGAAAGTCACTTTTTTTTGCCCGGCTTGTCTACCTAGTGATAGGTAAAACGAAAGAGAAGTGGCGATTCAGCTAAATCCCGGTCCCCGCGGCCAAAGCAGACCCCCGGACCCATGCTTCGATTGGAGAACATCATGAACACCAAGCTTTTTGCCAAGTCCCTGCTCACCGCCGCCACCCTCGCCGCAGCTTTTGCCGCCGGCCATGCCCAGGCTGCCACCGTTTCCGCCGACAAGTACAGCTATGAATACCGCACCCGCGACGTGTACAGCGATGGCGCCCGTACCGGCAAGTTCGACTCGTTCACCGATGGTGCCCGTACCGGCAAGGCCGACTCGTTCACCGATGGTGCCCGCAGCGGCAAGTTCGACGTATTCAGCGAAGGCGGCCTGACTGCCGGCCTGGACCGCGCCGGCGTGTCGTCCGAGCCTGCCCGCAGCATCGACCCGTACACCGACGGCGCGCGCGTCGGCAAGACCGACCCCTATACGGATGGTTTCCGTACCGTCGCCGGCCTGGACCGCCGCAGCGTGTCGTCTGAACCGGGCCGCAGCTTCGACCCGTACACCGACGGTGCTCGTACCGACAAGCGCGACCCGTACACCGACGGTGCGCGCAGTGGCAAGCGCGACGTGTTTACCGACGGCGCGAATGCCTGAGCAAACCACCGGTATGCCGTGAGGTCAGCATGACCGCGGCGTACCGCGATCCATGCATCATCGTCGTGCCGCCGTCATGGCGGCGCACGGATATCAGGAGCACATCATGAGCCGTTGGCAGAGTTTCCTTGGCAGGCTGGGCACTGGTTTGCGCCGCCAGTGGCTCCATGGCAACCGTGTTGGCGCAGACGCTCCCTGCCTGAAAGCCTTCCCGGCCCGCATCACCACTTGTACTATCGCAGCGCCGACGCGCTGCGCGACATCGGCGCGCCCATTGAAGCGCGCCATTTTTTTTGCTTCCTGGCCGATTTCCGGGGAAGACTGCGCCGGTTCATCAGCGACCCAAAGCGGCCGACGGGCTATGATCCGCTACATTACCGAGGCAGCCGCATTACATTGGTCCAAATGAGCCACAGCCCTCAACAGCATCGAGTACAAGACCTCCTCACTTCCTATTTCTGGAGTGGCGACGCCATCCGCAGTCGACGCGTGAGTGACATCGTGCTCTCAGGCACGGTCGACGTGCCTGTACCCCCTGCACGTTTGCTTGCAGATTGGGCAAGGGAGATATCGTCCCGCCTGGTCCTGGAGCCGGGGGATGTCGAGGCAATGCCTCTGGCACGAGCACGAGCGCGCTGGCCGGACTACACGCGCTGCGTGCAGGCGGTGTCCGATTGGGCGTGCGCGCTTGGACTGCCTGGGGTGCTTGCCTCCAGTGACGTAGCCCTCATGGCCTGCCGCGGCGCAAGGTACCACCATGACGGTGCGCAATATGGCGGTGCGGCCTTTTGCAATCTCTTCCTGAGCGAAGACAGGGGGCAGGACTTGCATTTTCCCTCTTTGGGTCATCGCATCCCGCTGACCCGGGGTACGGCGGTGATATTCGATACTTGCCAGCCTCATGGCGTAATTCAACGCCGCAGCAGCGGTTTTAATGTGGCTGACTTCCCGCCCGACCAGGACTGCACCCAACTATTCCTGACCTGGGAGCTTCCCATCGAGGATGCCCATGTCGGGCACGCACTTAAGGTTGCCTTCGACATCGCCCCTTCGACCTCGCTGCCGCTGAATGAAGAGCAAGTCTGGCTGAGCGGTGCAAGGGCCAGTGTGTGCCCGGATTCTGGCCAGTGGTGCCGGGCCGACTAATTGCTGGGGTCGCACCGCGGTGGAGAGCTTTGCGGCCAAGGCAGCCTTCGCGCTACGGAAACCTCTGCTGCAGCCACTGTCGAGCCAGGGCCGTCGTTTCGTCAGGGCGCTCGATCGATGGAAAATGGCCACACCCTGGAAGTACCTCCAATCGAGCGTCGGGCAATGCGTGCGCCATTTGCTTCCCACGTGTCACGTCCGATAAGCCGGCAACCTGTGCGAGGTACAGACGCTCATCGCACGGCATGGCAGGCAAGAACACTAAAGGGAGCATCTTGACTCGCTTATCGGCTGGGAACAGCAAAAAGGGGCCATCTTGCGAACACGTCCAGTGTCGACAACCCGATGAACCAGCGAAACAGCAGGTTGTACTGCGTCTGCTCCATCAGTTGGCGCTCGGACCGAATGCTGTAGAGCACCTGCAGCAACATCGCTCGCAGCAGCTTCTCCGGCGCGATACTCGGGCGGCCGCCCTTGATGTCGGCCTCATACATCCCCGCGAACAACCGATCCATCTTCGCCAAGGCCTGATTGACCATGGTGCGGATCGGGCGCAGCGGATGGGACTTGGGCACGAAATCGTCCAGCCGCCGCACGGTGAACAAGCTTTCAGTGAAGGTGTCTTCGCCGCGCATGCGATCTGGGAGCGTGAATCGTGTTGTGGTCTCAGATCAACGTTTCGACCTGTCGATGCGTTGACACTTAGTCGAGGTACTTCCGCAGCCTGTTAGGCAGCCTTCGCAGCCTCATGGATGTTGACCATATCGGTTTCGTCCTTGATTGCTTTCAGCGCAGAAGGCCGGGCATTGATCCGTGCGATGTAAGCCATCAGATTTTTCAGGTGGCCAATTTGCGCGCCCGAACGCTCGTGCCACATCGTCGCCCAAACATAAGCATCGGCGACCGTGAACTGTTCACCGGTCAGGTAAGCGCGGCCGTCTGCAAGGCGTTCATCAAGCACGGTGTAGGCGCTGACGAGTTTGTTCCGAGTCCACTCCGCACCCGCTTCCGTCTGCAGCTTGCGCATCAGCGGGATGTGTTTCTGTGCGATTTCCGTTGCGATGAACGTGAGCAGTTGGTCGAGCTTCACGCGCTCAAGCGTGCCATGCGCCGGGATCAGCCCGGCTTCCGGGTGCTGGTCTGCAAGGTACGACGTGATAATGGTCGTTTCGGTTAGCAGATCCTTCTGGTCGTTCTCGAGGGCAAGGACCGGCACGTACGCGAGGGGATTCACTTCCAGGAAATTGTCGCCGTTAGACGTGGTCTTGCCGAACACATCGTAATGGACCAGTTCCGGGTTCAGGCCCAGTTCATTGGCAATGAGTTGGGCTGCGAGGGAGCAGGTGGCTTGGGCGATGTAGAGTTTCATGATTGGGTCCTTGGGGGGTTCGTAAGCGTTGCGCTTCGAACCACCGGGTCCGTCGCGCCAACAGACCCAACTCTAGTGATCGCCCGGAATAAGATAAACAGGCAAAAGTGACCTGCTGTGTCTCCGTGTCGGAGACAATTCAAAAACCTCAGGTTTGAGGCGTGTCCGGCGCGTGAGTTGTCCCCTTGGTCATCATCGTGCTCACGAACTTGGTAAACGTCTGCAGCTCTGGACGCGCAGCCGAGCTCTCCGCCCATACCAACCGGAAAGTGTGCCGGCTCTGGGTGTAGGGTTCCAGGACAGCCTCCAGCTTTCCAGCCTGGAGCGCGTCCCGCACTGAGAACTCCGACATGCAGGTCAACCCCAACCCCTCAAGCGCGGAATGCAGCCGCGCTTCATTGCTATTGCAGACGACCCGCGGCGCGAGTTGCGGCGGCTGTTCACCCTCCTCGAGGAGTAGTGGCCACTGCATAAGCTGGCCATTGTGCGGCATTCGATACTGAACGATTGCGTGGTTGGCCAGATCGCTTGGGCACTGGGGCCGACCATGCCGCGCGAGGTAGTCGGGCGTCCCCACGATGAACAACCGGAAGCTGCCGAGCTCGCATGAGGCGAGGCTTTCGTCCTCGACGTTCCCTGTCCGAATGACCACGTCATAGCCCTCTTCGACGAGTTTGACCCTGCGATTGTCGCAGTCGATATCGAGTTCGATGTCCGGATTCTGAATCTGGAATGCAGTCAGTGCCGGCAGAAACTGCACGCTGACGAGCGGGATGCTGATGCGGAGTCGCGAGCGCGGCGTTTGAGTAATGTCCGTGATTCCCATCCACTGACGAAGCCACCGAAACGACATCACGACCCTTGGGGCCCCAGTCGGAGCGCGGTTTCCAAGGCCCACGATGACTGAATGTCGCCTTGGGGGAGACAGATTGTATCCGCGCCGGGGATTTATCACAGCGAAGGGGATCGGTATGTTCGTGGCTGCCCGATTCAGGGCCCGAGTTCGCCTGCCTCATACTTCTGGCGACCCTGCGGGCCAGGGCTTAGTCCATACGAGCCGGAACAACTTCTGGCTGCCGTCTATCAGTCTCCTCGAGACGCTTTCAATCGGAACCAAGTTGACTCAATCATTTGCAGGTAAAACCATTATTATCGCTGGCGGCAGCTCCGGAATGGGCCTGGCGCTCGCCCGGAAGGCCGTTGCGCTGGGGGCGATTGTTCATGTCATTGGCCGCTCGCAAGAAAGACTCGACGCCGCACGCCTCAGTATTGGCGACATCGTGACGCATCGCGCTGATATCGGGGTCGAAGCCGATGTGGAAGCCTTGGCAGTGAACATCCCCCACGTCGACCACCTCGTATGCACCGCGGCGGACTTGGCCTTCAAGCCCTTCGCCGGTACTTCGAACGAGGATATCGAGCGGATGCTCGGTGGCAAGTTCTGGGGCCCGATCTACCTGGTGCGCCACCTTACGAAGCGCCTTGCGAAGGATGGGTCGGTGACGTTCTTCAGTGGAGCGGCAGCCTACAAGGCGATTCCAGGCGCAAGCATCGTTGCGGCGCTGAATGCCAGCCTCGAAGGCCTGGCGCGCACCCTGGCGCTCGAGCTCGCCCCCATTCGCGTCAACGTCATTTCTCCTGGCGTCGTCGACAGCCCGGTATGGGACTTCCTTCCTGGCGACGCTCGTGCCGATACGCTTGGCGCAATCGGCGCCGCCTTGCCGCGCGGACGTGTTGGCACCGTTGATGAGCTTGCCGATGCAGGACTATTTGCAATCAGCAATGGCTTTATGACCGGCTCTGTTCTGCAGATCGATGGCGGCAACAACGCCTAAAAGCGAGCAATAACGAATATGGGGCTGGCCTTCAGGCCAACCTCAGGTTCACCCTGGTCAGCCACTATTGCTTCGGTGGCTGACCAGGATTGCGGTAACACGCTCGCGAAGTGCTACGCGGTGTGCTTGCGCGCAAACGCCTTCCGCAGTTCATCGACGAAGATCGTCGGTTGCTCGAATGCTGCGAAATGACCGCCGCGCGGTGCGCGATTCCAGTAGTAAAGGTTGCTATAGGTTTGCTCTGCCCAGTGCTTCGGCGGCGTGATGATTTCACCAGGGAACACCGTCACTGCAACTGGCAACGACAGGGGCACCGAGTTGAAGGTCAGGTCGGAGTTTTCGGTGTACATCCGTGCCGACGATGCGCCGCTGTTGGTCACCCAGTAGAACATGATGTCGTCGAGCATCCGGTCATAGCTCAGCACCGATTCCGGATTGCCGTTGCTGTCCGACCATGCTGCAAGCTTCTCGTAAATCCAGGCGGCCTGCCCGCTCGGCGAATCGGCCAGGGCATAGCCGATGGTTTGCGGACGCGTGACCTGAAGGCGATGGTAGTCCGAGCCGTTGTTGGCAAAGCGGATGCACTGGTCAATCGTGACCTTCTCTTCCGGCGTCGGATTGGACGGCAGGGTGGCGGGAACCACGAACGGGAGGTTGACGTGAATGGCTGCCAGTCCGGGGAGCTGCTGGCGGCCCATTTCTGTCGTCACCACGCTGCCCCAATCGCCGCCTTGTGCCACATAGCGCTTGTAGCCGAGTCGCTGCATCAGTTCCCCCCAGGCTTTTGCAATGCGCTGGCGGCCCCAACCCTTGGCAGTGGGCTTGTCGCTGAAGCCATAGCCAGGCAGCGATGGCAGTACCAGGTGGAATGCGTCAGTTGCCTGGCCGCCGTGGGCAGTCGGATTGACGAGTGGCTCGATGGTCTCGATGAACTCGACGATAGAGCCAGGCCAGCCGTGCGTCATGATGAGCGGCGTGGCGTTCTCGTGCTTCGATCGGATGTGAAGGAAATGGATGCCCAGTCCATCAATCTCCGTCTTGAATTGCGGATAGCCATTCAGACGAGCCTCTACGCGGCGCCAGTCATAGCGGGTGCGCCAGTATTCGACGAGGGCTTGAACCTTGGCCAACTGGGCCCCCTGTTCGTCCGTGCCCGCGGTCTCACGCTCCGGCCAACGGGTCGTGTCCAGGCGACGTTTGAGGTCACCGAGTTCAGCTTGTGGCACCGCAATGCGGAAGGGCACGATGGCGGCAGAGGGAGTGTCTTTGGGCGCTGACGCAGCGAATGCGTCGACCGCCGGGATTGCTGAGGCACCGATAGCTGCAGCGACCTGGAGTACGCGGCGAGGCGCCGGGTCAATCTGTTCCTGACCGGCTTTATCGGCGCTTGATTGCCGAGAGTCTGTTTGGTTTGACATGAGTGTCGTCGCTAATGCGATGGTGAATCGCGAAGTTCTCCCGACACACCAATGTGTCTGGGGATAGCACAATCTACCGACACTGCTCACGTTGATAAACCGACTGGCGGGCGACTCTCTTTTGCCAGAGCGAGAACAATTGACCTATGGCCCCGAGCCGCAGGTCGACGAAGCTAGTCTCTCCGCTGCAAATACGCCACGATTTGATTCAGCACGGCGCGCGTCTTCGCGGGCATTTTCAGGCCAAGCGGAATCATGGCGTGCACGGGAGGCCCGGGCACGTCAGAGCCGGGAAGGACGTGGACCAATCGCCCGGCGTCGACATGTGGCTGGGCAACGCGGTCGTGGATTTGCGTGATGCCAAAACCCTGCACCGCTGCTTCAACGAGTGCGTGACCATCGGCCAGCGCGAGCACGGGATTGAGCGACAGTTCCTTGATATGCGGGCCGTCTGCCACCTTCCACGGCCGCAGACGGCCGGTGGGTCCGCGAAATACGATGGCATCGTGACCAGGCAGGTCGGCCGGGGAGCGGATTTCGGCGCGCTGCTTCAGATAGTCGGGCGAGGCGTAGAGCCCCAGGCGCAGATCGCACAGCTTTCGGACGGTCATTTCGCCGTCGTTCGGCAGGTCGCCGATGCGCACGACGATATCCCAACCTTCGGAGACGGGGTCGGACATGCGGTCGTTGAGTGCGAGCTCGAACGTGAGGCGGGGATGTCGTTGCCGGAGCTCGGCCAGCGCGGGAAACAGAAGGCGGCCGAAGCCGGCAGGCAGATCGAGCCGCACCTTGCCGATGGGCTCCGCGCGTCGGGCCGCCAATGCCTGGCCAGCCTCGCGCAGTCCCTCGAGCGCGGTCTCCGAAGCCATCAGGTACGTCTCGCCGTCTTCGGTGAGCCGGACAGCGCGGGTGGTGCGCTGGAACAGGCGCGTCCCCAGTGCGGCTTCGAGTCGCTGGACCGACTTGCCGACGTTTGACTTGCTTGTTCCCAATCCCTCGGCCGCGCGCGTGAAGCTGCTGCTTCGGGCTACGGCGACGAAGGCCTCGATATCCGCAACGGAAGCATCTATGCGATCAGACATTGTTTCCTATCCGGAGACAAACAGTCGCAGTTTAGCATGTTTATCAAGTGTCTCCTGACACCAATAATGCTGCCATATCCGCGAGATCACCGCATCGATTCGCGGCCCCCTCGGCCAAATGTGGCCAAGAGAGAGAGAGAGCATGTACACCAGAGAATCTATTCATTCAGGGGCCTGGCTGGGGAGCTTGGCCCTTCCCAAAGCCCTAATCTGGACCCAAGCCCAAATCGACGCCTCGCTCGCTGCCACGATGCGCGCCAGGCCTCGCGGCAAGGACATTTGGGTCTTCGCCTACGGGTCCTTGATGTGGAACCCATTGCTCAACTTCGACAGGCGCGAGGTGGCGACCCTTCAAGGCTGGCGCCGCAGCTTTTGCATCCGGATGGTGGCGGGACGAGGGTCGTCAGAAGTGCCCGGAAGAATGTTGGCCCTCGAACAAGGAGGGGCCACGCAAGGGGTAGCGCTCCGGCTCGCTGCGGCACATCTCGAAGACGACCTCCGAGTCCTATGGGTGCGCGAAATGATCGCGGGCTCTTACGTGCCGGCCTGGGCCTCGTTTGAACTGGCCGATGGTTCCCAAGTGACCGGCATCGTGTTCGTCGCCAATACAACCGGCATCCAGTTCGAGCGCGACGCCAGCGTGGAAAGCATCGCGTCAATCGTCGCCGGCGCCAAGGGGGCCTTTGGGTCCAACGCCGAATATGTTCACAAGCTGGACCGTGCGCTGTCCGATTGCGGGTTGAGGGATGAATACATCGCCGACCTCGCCAATGTGCTACGACAGAAATCGAACGGAACGGCGCCATAGACGTCTTTCGTCACCGCAATCTCACATCAGAAACACATGTTGCGTCGCACTGGCAGCGGCACATTGCTCATCATTGAGATCATGGACAAGCTTCAAGCAATGCAGGTGTTCACCCGGGTCGTCGAGACTAGCAGCTTCACGCGGGCCGCCGATTTGATGGACCTGCCAAAGGGCTCGGTGACGCGCGTGATTAAGGAGTTGGAGGCGTATCTCGATACGCGCCTGTTGAACCGGACCACACGAAGCCTGAGCGTGACATCCGCCGGTGCGGCGTACTACGAGCAATGTGCGCGCATCCTTGCCGAGATTGATGAGGCGGAAGCCTCCTTCACCGATGCACCGCGCGCGCCGAAGGGCAAGTTGCGTGTCGACATGGCGAGTTCCATCGGCCGCTTGATCGTAGTGCCCGCCCTCGACGAATTCCGAGCCAAGTATCCGGACATCGAGCTGACGCTAGGCTTTGGCGACCGGCTGGTGGATTTGGTCCAGGAAGGAATTGACTGCACCTTGCGCATCGGCAATCTCGACGATTCCACGCTCGTGGCGCGGCGCGTGGGAGTGTTCCGTTTGCTGACCGCCGCCAGCCCCGGCTACATCCGCGATGTTTGGGGCCCCGAAGTCACCGCACGTCCTGGAAAGGCATCGAGCGGTGAACTACTTTTCGAGTCGCACCGGCCGCATGATTAACATGAACTTCCAGATGGCCGGCGAATCGATGAACGTCAAGGTGACTTCGACGCTTGCCGCAAACGACGGGGATGCGCATCTCCAGTGCGGGCTCAAGGGGTTCGGCCTCATCCAGGTTCCGCGCATCCTGGCGCAGCCGCACCTCGATAGCGGAGAGTTGGTAGAAGTGTTGTCGGAATGGAACCCCGCGCCCCTTCCTATCTCCGCAGTGTTCCCACAAAGCCGACATCTCTCGCCACAAGTACGCGCCTTCGTGAACTGGGTCGCGGAGATATTCGAGCGCTGTACGCTCCTTCGAAATTTTGCTTCAGGCTTCGAGGCAAATAGTCCCGTCAAGCAAGGCAACGTGAACTCTGGCCGCGGCTCCTGAGTGGCGCCCGGAAGCGTAGAAGGACGATGCGCTCGCGCCAGGTTGGCGCCTGCATCGTTCACGAAACATGAAAAGTCTTCCATCCCCGCGGCTACTTATCTTCGTGCGCACTCGCAGTACAGTTTGGCACGGTGCACGTAAGGGGAACCGTGCATAGGGTGACCGAGTCGGCTGACTCGCGTAAGACCCTTTAGGTCCTCGCAGCAGATGTGAACAGACTGGCGTGGCAATGCATTCGAATCTCGAGACACAGGAAATTTCCATCTTCGGGCATGCGCAGGACATTACGTTGCGCTCCTATCGACCGAAGTCTGAGAAGGCAGCAGTGCCGATATTGGTCTACTGCCACGGGGGTGGATTCGTCGGGGGTGACCTCGAAGAGGCCGACCACCAGGCATCGGTACTGGCAGAGCAGGTTCGGGCCTTGGTTGTTTCGGTCGGCTACTCGCTAGCCCCAGCGCATCCGTTCCCAGCAGCGCCGGAGGATGTCTACCTGGCATTGCAGTGGGCAGTCGAACATGCGCGGCAGTTCAAGGCCGACAGCCAACGCATCGCCGTGGCCGGACACGACGCGGGGGCAAGCATCGCCACTGGTGTTGCGGCCATGGCTCGAGACCGCGGCGTGATTAGCCTGGCGGCTCAAGTTTTGATTGCGCCGTTGCTAGACCCCAGCATGACGCGACTGGTGCACGGGCCGGCGGACTCCGGGCCGGAGGCGGACCCGCTCAACCGTGCGCGCCAATACAAGGCGTATCTGCCGGGGATGGCGCAGTGCGTGCACCCGTACGCCGCTCCGCTGGACTCCCGCCGGTTGGCCGGCCTGCCGCCGACGCTTATCGTCAGCGCTGAGCGCGATGGGGCGAAGAGCGAAGGAGAGCAATACGCGGGGCGGCTGATCGTGGCTGGCGTACCGACAGAAGCGCGTCGGTACTCGGGCGTTTGCCACGCCGAACTGCCCGGCAATCCGCCGGCCCTCAACGATGTCGCTGGCTTCCTGCTGCGGCATCTGGCAACGAGACTCGGCCCCGCATCGACCCGATGAGCTCTGCGGCGCACCCGGGGTAACTGCCTGGCTATACAAAAAAACGCGCCCAGGCACCCTTTTTCACATTGTCTCCATGCAAGATACAAAGTGACCAAAAAACGGGCCTTTATCGACGGTATTGCGCGGTCAATACTGGTTCCCAAGCTTAGAGCCACACCCGCGAGACGCACCGAATGGATGGAGCTCCTGGACCGCAGTACCCGATTTGCTTTGAAACGATTTAAGACGGAAAAGGATTCTGAATCATGATTACCAATCGCAAGAAACTCTCGATGGCAGTAGGCATTCTGTTTGTCGTGGGTGTGACGGGCCTGGCGCTCACTCACGGCAGTGACGGTCCCGTAGCGAGCGCCACGGCTGCGTCGCCTGCGCCTGCCGCGCCGGCCATTGACGTCGACGTGGCCACCGTGATCAGCCAATCCATCGTGGAATGGCAGGATTACTCAGGCCGGCTCGAGGCCATCGACAAGGTCGAGATACGTCCGCTGGTGCCTGGCAAGATCGTGGCAGTCCAGTTCAAGGACGGCCAACTCGTCAAGAAGGGCGATTCGCTGTTCACCATCGACCCGCGCCCCTATCAGGCCGAAGTCGACCGCGCCGCCGCGCAATTGGCCGCCGCCGAAGCGCGCGCGAGCTACACCACGAGCGACGCGGCGCGTGCCGACCGCCTGATCGAAAGCAATGCCATCGCGCGCCGCGACTTCGACGAGAAGCACAATGCCGCGCGTGAAGCGTCGGCTAGCGTCAAGGCCGCCCGTGCCGCACTGGAAGCCGCCAAGGTGAACCTCTCGTACACCGATGTCGTGGCGCCGGTGGCGGGCCGCGTGTCGCGCGCCGAGCTCACCGTCGGCAACATCGTGTCCGTCGGTGCCGGTGCACCGCTGCTGACGACCCTGGTATCGGTTTCGCCGATCTACGCCTCGTTCGATGCCGACGAGCAGACCTACCTGCGCTCGCTGCGTCGTGGCGCCAATTCACCGATGCCGGTCGAACTGGGCCTGGCCGACGAAACGGGTTACTCGCGCAAGGGCGTCATCGTCTCGGTCGACAACCATCTCGACACCACATCCGGAACCATCCGTGTGCGGGCCCGCATCGACAACGCCGACGGCGCGCTGGTGCCGGGCCTCTACGCCCGCGTCAAGGTAGGCGGCGGCCAGGCCCACCCTGCGGTGATGGTCGACGACGCCGCCATCGGTACCGACCAGGCCAAGAAATACGTACTCGTGGTCGATGCCAACAGTCGCGTGCAATACCGCGAAGTCACGCTCGGCGCGCTCCATGACGGACTGCGTATCGTGGCAAGCGGCCTCAAGCCAGGAGAGCGCATCGTCGTCAACGGCATCCAGCGCGTGCGCCCCAACGACACCGTCAAGGCGCGCAGCGTCGACATGGTGAGCGCAGGCAGGGCCAAGTCGGCCGCCTGATACCGGTCAACGGGAGTTACATCATGAACATCTCTAAGTTCTTCATCGACCGGCCCATTTTTGCGGGCGTGCTGTCGGTGATTATCCTGCTTGGCGGCGTGATTTCGCTGTTCAAGCTGCCCACCGCCGAATACCCGGAAGTCGCGCCGCCCTCGGTGGTGGTGCGCGCGCAGTATCCAGGCGCGAATCCGAAGGTCATCGCAGAAACCGTAGCCTCGCCGCTCGAAGAGAAGATCAACGGCGTCGAGGACATGCTGTACATGCAGTCGCAGGCGAACAGCGACGGCAACATGACCACCACGGTCACGTTCAAGCTCGGCACCGATCCGGACAAGGCCGCGCAGCTCGTGCAGAACCGCGTGAACCAGGCCATGCCGCGTCTTCCTGAAGACGTGCAGCGCCTGGGCGTGACTACGGTCAAGTCGTCGCCCACGCTGACCATGGGTGTGAACATCGTGTCGCCTAACGGCAAATACGACCTGACCTACCTGCGCAATTACGCGCTCATCAACGTCAAGGACCGGCTCGCCCGCGTGCCCGGCGTCGGCGAGGTCGCGCTCTGGGGTGCCGGTGACTACTCGATGCGTGTCTGGCTCGATCCGCAGAAGGTGGCTCGCCAGAACATGACGGCCACCGACGTGGTCAAGGCGATTCGCGAACAGAACGTGCAGGTGGCGGCCGGTATCATCGGTGCCTCGCCGATGGCATCGAACGTGCCGATGCAACTGAGCGTCAATGCCCAGGGGCGCCTGAAGACGGAAGAGCAGTTCCGAGGGATCATCCTCAAGACCACGCCCGAAGGCGGTGTGGTGCGCCTGTCGGACGTAGCGCGCATCGAGCTGTCGTCGTCGGAATACGCGCTGCGTGCAATGCTCGACAACAAGGATGCAGTACAAATCGTTATCTTCCAGCAGCCGGGTGCGAACTCGCTGCAGATTTCGGATGACGTGCGCGCCATCGTGGCCGAGCTGCAGAAGGACATGCCCGACGGCGTGAAGGCCGAAATCGTCTACGACCCGACGCGCTTTGTGCAGGAAAGTATCGACGCCGTGGTCCACACGCTATTCGAAGCAATCGCGCTTGTCGTACTCGTGGTCATCATCTTCCTGCAGACCTGGCGTGCTTCGCTGATTCCGCTGCTTGCTGTACCCGTTTCCATCATCGGCACGTTCACGCTGATGCACGCATTCGGATACACCATCAACGCGTTGTCGCTGTTCGGCATGGTGCTGGCCATCGGTATCGTGGTCGATGACGCCATCGTGGTGGTGGAAAACGTCGAGCGCAATATCTCGGAAGGGTTGTCGCCGCGTGCCGCGACGTACAAGGCCATGCAGGAAGTGAGTGGGCCGATTATCGCCATCGCGCTGACCCTGGTGGCCGTGTTCGTGCCGCTGGCCTCTATGTCGGGTCTGACCGGTCAGTTCTACCAGCAGTTCGCGATGACCATTGCCATCTCGACGGTGATCTCGGCGTTCAACTCGCTGACGCTGTCGCCGGCCCTGGCTGCGCTGCTGCTCAAGGACCACCACGCACCGAAGGACCGTCTGACCCGCGTGATGGACCGCATCCTCGGCCCGTTCTTCAACGGATTCAATAAGGTCTTCCACCGCGGTTCGGAATCGTATGGCAAGGGCGTGGGCGGTGTGATCCAACGCAAGCTCATCATGTTCGTGCTCTACGGCCTGCTGCTGGGCCTGGCGTTGCTGATGGGCAAGATGGTGCCGGGCGGCTTCGTGCCGGCGCAGGACAAGGACTATCTGGTCAGCATCGCACAACTGCCGGCCGGCGCATCGCTGGACCGCACCGAAGAAGTGGTGCGCCAGATGGGTGAAATCGTACTGAAGCAGCCGGGCGTGGTCCACGCACCGATGTTCCCGGGTCTGTCCGTGAACGGCCTGACCAACTCGTCGAGCGCGGGCCTGGTGTTCCCGGTGCTGAAGCCGTCGAAGGAACGTGGCCCGGGTGAATCGGCTGCGGAGATTGCTGCCGCGCTGAACGCCAAATTCGCTGAGATCAAGGGCGCGCAGATCGCCACCTTCCCGCCGCCGCCGGTGTCGGGCCTGGGTACGTTGGGTGGTTTCAAGCTCCAGCTTGAAGACCGTGGCGCACTCGGCTACGAAGCGCTCAACGAGGCGACGCAGGCATTCATCAAGGCAGCCTCCAAGGCGCCAGAACTGGGCCCGATGTTCACGAGTTACCAGATCAACGTGCCGCAGCTCGACGTGGACCTGGACCGCGTCAAGGCCAAGCAGCTCGGCGTGCCGGTGACCGACGTGTTCGACACCATGCAGATTTACCTCGGCTCGCTGTATGTGAACGACTTCAACAAGTTCGGTCGCGTCTACCAGGTGCGTGCGCAGGCTGACCAGCAGTTCCGCGCCACGGCCGCCGACATCCTGCAGCTCAAGACACGGAACACTGCCGGTGAGATGGTGCCGCTGTCGTCGCTAGTGAAGGTTACGCCGACCTACGGCCCGGAAATGGTGGTGCGCTACAACGGCTTCACGGCTGCCGACATCAACGGCGGTCCGGCACCCGGCTACTCGTCGGGCCAGGCCAAGGCCGCCATCGAGCGCATTGCCGCCGAAACCCTGCCGCGCGGGATCCGTATGGAGTGGACTGATCTGACGTATCAGCAAATTCTGGCCGGCAACGCCGCCATGTGGGTGTTCCCCATCAGCGTTCTGCTGGTGTTCCTGGTGCTGGCCGCCATGTACGAGAGCCTGACGCTGCCGCTGGCCATCATCCTGATCGTGCCGATGAGTATTCTGTCGGCGCTGCTGGGGGTGTGGCTGACCAATGGCGACAACAACATCTTCACGCAAATTGGCTTGATGGTGCTGGTGGGGTTATCGGCGAAGAACGCCATCCTGATTGTCGAGTTCGCTCGCGAGCTGGAAATGCAGGGCCGCACGATCATGCAGGCTGCCATCGAGGCGAGCCGGCTGCGTCTGCGCCCGATCCTGATGACGTCGTTCGCTTTCATCATGGGTGTGATTCCGCTGGTGATGTCTACGGGTGCCGGCTCGGAGATGCGCCGTGCCATGGGTATCGCGGTGTTCTTCGGCATGTTGGGCGTGACGCTGTTTGGCCTGCTGCTGACGCCGGTGTTCTACGTGGCGCTGCGCAAGATGGCCGGTAGCAAGCCGATTGTCGACAAGCATCACACGCATACCGAGCCGTTGCACGCCGAGCACCCGGTGCACGTTGTCAAGGCGGCATCGGCTGAATGAACAGGGAAACCAAGGAGATCATCATGAACTCACCTATGACCCAATGGCTGAGCAAGGGCTCGATGTTGCTGGCGTCCCTGCTCGTTCTCGCTGGCTGCTCGCTGGCGCCGACCTACAACAAGCCTGCAGTGCCTGACGGCGCTGGCGCCAGCTTCAAGGAAGCGCCTGCGGAATGGACGCAGACCGCGCTGAAGCCGGCCGAGGTCGGCACATGGCAGACCGCGAAGCCGTCCGAGGAACTCTCGCGCGGCGAATGGTGGACCATCTTCGGCGATGACAAGCTCAATGCGCTGGAACAACAGGCGCTTGAAGCCAACCAGAACTTGGCTGCCGCCGCCGCGCGGCTGAAGGAGGCGAGGGCGTTGAACCAGGCCGCACGTGCTGGCCTGTTCCCCACGCTCGACGCGGGCTTTGGCCCGACGCGCCAGCAGGTGTCCGGCGCGTCGCTGCGCCAGCCTGACGGCACCACGGTCCCGCAGCAAACGTTGTGGCGCGCGCAGGCCAGTGCCTCGTACGAGGTCGACCTGTTCGGTCGCGTGGCATCGTCGGTGGATGCAGCCAAGGCGGGCATGCAGCAGAGCGAGGCGCTGTTCCGCTCGATGCAGCTCGCGCTGCAGGCTGACGTGGCGCAGAACTACTTCACGCTGCGCGGTCTCGATGCCGAAGCCGAGGTGTTCGCCAATACGGTGAACCTGCGTGAACAGGCGCTCAAGCTGGTCCAACGTCGTTTCGATGAGGGTGACATCGGCGAGCTGGACGTGGCGCGTGCCAAGGCGGAGCTCGCCACCGCACGTTCGGACTCGATGTCAGTGCAGCGCCTGCGCGCGGCGTCCGAACATAGCCTGGCCGTCTTGCTTGGCAAGACGCCGGCTGAGTTCTCGATGCCCGCGACGCCGATCCAGGCGGTCAACCTGCGTATTCCGGCAGGGTTGCCGTCGTCGCTGCTCGAACGTCGTCCCGACATCGCCGCCGCTGAACGTGCGATGGCTTCCGCGAACTCGCGGATCGGCATTGCGAAGGCAGCATTCTTCCCGTCGCTCACCATCACGGGCGTGGGTGGATTCGAGTCGGCCACGTTGGGCGACCTGTTCAAGTGGAGCAGCCGTGCGTTCCTGCTCGGGCCGCTTGCCGGCACCTCGCTGAACATCCCGCTGTTCGACGGTGGCCGCCGTACCGCCAACCTGGAGAACGCGAGGGCGGCATACGAAGAAGACGTGGCGAAGTACCGCCAGCAGGTCTTGACCGCATTCCGCGAGGTGGAGGACGGCTTGTCGGACCTGCGCATCCTGGAAGGGCAGACGCAGACCCAGGCCGAAGCGGTCCAGTCCGCCACGCGCGCCGCGGACATCTCGCGGACGCAGTACACCGAGGGCGCGATCAACTTCCTCGATGTCATCGACGCCGAGCGCACCGCGCTGCAGACGAAACGTGCAGCGGTCCAGTTGCAGAGCGTGCAGGCCGCAGCCACGGTGAACCTGATCCGTGCGTTGGGTGGTGGTTGGGGTGACGCACAGGCCGTCGCGATGGCCGAGCCTCAAAAAGCGAAGGATGCCGGCGCCGTGAAACAGTGACCGCTTAAACAAATGGCTTCAACTTCCTGACCGGGATGAGAAGCCTTGACCTTGGGGGCCGAGCGCCCCCTTGGAAACTTCATTCGCCACGCAGCGCCCGCGCCTGCGTGGCGACTTCATGTCATCGCGTGCTCGCTACCTCGGCCAGCGTCTGGACGAGCCCCGCTACGACAGTACGCAGGCGGCACAAAACAAACTCCCGTTGATTTGTCTCCGTTCTTGAGACAAAGAAACGCCGCAACGAGCATTTATCAACCACTGGTTGGCAACCATAATGCCTTCACCGTGGTTGACACGGTTACCCCTCCGGCCGAAGCAGACCTCGGTCGGAGTGTCGCAAGCCTCACCGCTCAAAAGCCATGCGCCCACTCACCGAAACAGCATTCGCTGCACCTCAAGACGAAAAACCGTCATCGGGGCTGTCGATGTCGGCTGAGCGGTTTGCGCTCGGAGCGCATCTCCTCAGCGAGCGGAATGGCTACGTTCACCACGGAATCTATTCGGGTAACGGCAACGTCATTCACTACGCCGGATTCACCCGTTCGCGCAGGCCTGGTCCGGTTGAGGAGGTGTCGCTTGAAGGCTTCTCCTCGGGGAAGGCGGTGCGGGTCGGCGATGACATGGGTGCTCAGTACCGCGGGCAGATGGCGCTGGCGAGAGCGCGGTCCCGGATCGGCGAACGGCGCTACAGCTTGTTGAGAAACAACTGCGAGCCCTTCTGCACCTGGTGCATTACCGGCATCGCGCGCAGCGAACAGGTTCGGGAGTGTCTTCGGCATCCAGGGAACGCAGCAAGGACCCTTGCGCTGATGGTTCGCCAATGGGTGCGTCGCGATGAAATGACCTCGTGCATGGAAGGCTTTCGTCCTTCCGCACAAACTTGATGTTTGGAGTTGAAATGAGTCTCAAAGATTCGGTGATTATCATCGCCGGGTGGATAGTTCTTTGCGTTAGTTGCGGCTGGCTAACAGGCCAAGTCGCGCAGTTGCTGACGATGGTGTGAACACATCGGGCATTCGCCGGTCGACATATTCGAAGCCACTTCAGAAAGCACAACGCCAATGACACCACTCCTGATTATTGCCCCACTAGCCGGGGGCGCCGCTGCGTCTCTGGAGACGTGGGTCAACGGGCGTCTGGCCGCAGGACTCGGAGGGGACCGGCTGATGGCAGCGTTGGTCTCGTTTGCAATCGGTTCCCTCGCGCTTGCGGGTGTCGCCTTTGCGCGAGGCAACCTCTCGTCGACGATGGGGTCGCTGCTCGCGCAACCCTCGTGGCGGCTCAGCGGCGGGGTGCTCGGCGCTGTCGCGATATGCGGGAGCCTGCTTGCCTCGCCTCGCCTCGGCAGCGTCAACACTGTCTCTCTATTCATCTTTGGCCAGTTTCTCGCTGCAATGCTCATTGACCAGCATGGTCTCGCGGCTGCCGTTCCGCGGCCGATGACCGTCATGCGCACGGCAGGTGTACTCGTGATCTTTAGCGGCGTCGTCCTGGTGCTGTTCGGCGACAAGATTGCTGCGGCGCTCGGCCGGTCGCCGTAGAGGAGGGCGCCTAGCCCTGGTAGCAAGTCCTGGCAGCCCGTCCGCGATTGTCTCTACACGAGATACGGTGCGTCGCCATTCGAAGCCTTTATCGAGGAGGAGTCAAACGCTACATTTCTATCTTCCTACGCCGCCGGCATGCGGCCGATCGCTGCGGTGAGCCGCACGCGCAATTTCCGTCCCGCGAAGTACTTAACGTTGGATTCTGCGCCGAGCCGCCGTTGGCGGATCGCAGCCAGGTCCGAGCATTTCGATGTCGTTGACGGCATCCAATCCATTATCCAATTCGCCCATGAATTCGCCAGACTCTTCAACTGACAGTCACGCTTCCGAGCGCGGCAAACCTCTCATCTTGCTAGCGGTCTGCATGGCGGCAATCGTGCTGCCGCTTAGCTTCACCGGCGGTGCGGTTTCCACGCCCGCCATCGGTCGCGATCTCGGCGGCAGCGCTGTCTCGCTGACCTGGATCACCAACGCGTTCATGCTTAGCTTTGGCAGCCTGCTGATGGCGGCCGGCGCGCTGGCTGACGTCTATGGGCGCAAGCGCCTGTTCAGCATCGGCATCGGCTTCTTCGTGCTGACGTCGCTGGCACTCGCTGCTGCGCCGTCGGTCGCCTGGCTCGATATCCTGCGTGCCGTCCAGGGCGTCGCTGCAGCTGCAGCACTGTCCGGCGGAAGCGCTGCGCTGGCTCAGGAATTCGAAGGCCACGCACGCACGCGTGCATTCAGCATGCTGGGCACGAGCTTCGGCATCGGCCTCGCATTCGGTCCGCTCTTGGGTGGCGTGCTGATCGACGCGTTTGGTTGGCCGTCGGTGTTCCTGTCGACGGCCCTGATTGGCGCGGCGGCCATGTTGTTCGGCGTGCCGCGTATGCGAGAGACTCGCGACCCCAACGCGCAGGGGCTGGATTGGCCCGGCACCATCTCGTTCACCGCCACGCTGGTCCTGTTCACATTTGCCGTCATCCAGGCACCTGAGAGTGGCTGGTTCAGCGCGCTTGTCGCGAGTTCATTGGCAGCTTCGGCGCTGATGCTCGCCATTTTCATCTACGTCGAATCTCGCTCGGCGCGCCCCATGCTCGACCTGAGCCTGTTCCGCATCCCGCGATTTGTCGGTGTTCAGATGCTGCCCATTGGCACCTGCTACAGCTATATCGTGCTCGTGGTGATGCTGCCGTTGCGCTTTATCGGCATTGAAGGCATGAGCGAGATCGATGCCGGCGTTCTCATGATTGCGCTATCGGCACCGATGCTGGTTGTCCCCGTTCTGGTCGCCACGCTTACGCGGTGGGTCTCCGCAGGTGTGCTCTCGGGCATCGGCTTTCTCATCGCCGCAGTGGGTCTGCACTGGTTCAGCCAGATCGACGTGGGCGCAGCCGGCTTTGCAGTGGTGCCCCCGATGCTGTTGATTGGTATCGGCGCAGGTATGCCGTGGGGCCTGATGGATGGTCTCGCAGTGAGCGTGGTGCCTAAGGAACGTGCTGGGATGGCGACAGGTATCTTCAATACGACGCGCGTGGCAGGCGAGGGGATCGCCCTTGCGACGGTGAGCGCAGTCCTGGCTGCCATAGCCCAGGTGAGCCTGAGTGCGGTGCTTGCGGAAGCTGGTTCGACGGCCGGAAAGCTGAGCGAAGCCGCGCAACGGCTGGCCACCGGCGACTTGGCGCACGCTGCCGAAGCGCTGCCTCAAGTCAGTCATCAGTTGCTCGTGGCTGGCTACGGAGACGCGTTCCGCATGCTGCTGCATGTGCTGACTGTCATCACCGTGCTGTCTGCCGTCGCGGTATTTGGCTTCCTCTCGCGCACACCGCAGCAAGCCAGTGCATCGGCAACTGAAGAGCTGGGCTCCAACGCCTAACCTTCAACACCAGGTCTGGCTTGCGCACACCAAGCCAGACCTGCTACTGCGCTAAAACTGCCAATATTCTTGCGTAAAACTGCCCAACGACCATCGGACAGCGGACGAGTTCATGTCTAGATTCCACTACATCCCTCTTATCGGTGTCGTCCCTTAAAGCCAGGTTGAAGATTCGCCGCAGACCTGTCTAACGTTCGGATGTGGAAAGAAGAACATCGAGAGCGGCAGGCAAGTATGGCGGCCAAGACAAAACGGTATCCGAGCGATCTAACGGACATGGAGTGGGCAGCGATGGTTTACCGCCCGCCTGGTGACTTGCCTGAGCGAACCCGTGCGGCTAGACGGCTTCGACCTGACCACGGGCGCCAGCATCGGCATCGCGATCTTCCCCGGCGACGGGGCCCATCGCGACCAGCTGGTCAGCAATACCGACCTGGCGATGTATCGCGCCAAGGGCAGCCTGTCGGAGTCAATCTGTTTCTACGAGAGCCGGATGGACGAGGCGGAACGCGAGCGCCGTGGACCGCCATCGCCGCGCACCAGTTCGTGCTGGACTATCAGGTGCAGACCGCCATTGCCAGCGGCGAGGTGATCGGCTGCGAGGTGCTGCTGCGCTGGCACCATCCGGAGCGGGGACTGATTCCGCCGGACGATTTCATTCCGCTGGCCGAAGAGTGCGGCGCCATCCTGCCGATCGGCGAGTGGGTCCTGCGTACCGCGTGCCGGGAGGCCGCGCAGTGGACCTATCCAAGGAAGATCTCCGTCAACCTGTCTCCGGTGCAGATTACCCACGGCAACCTGGTCACCATGGTGGCGCACGTGCTGGAGGAAACCGGGCTGGCCGCCGGCAGGCTCGAACTCGAGATCACCGAGTCGACCATCATCGGCGACAAGGATCGGGCGCTGGACATCCTGCGCCGTATCAAGGCGCTGGGCGTTACCATCGCCATCGACGATTTCGGCACGGGCTACTCCTCGCTGGATACCTTGCGCTCCTTCCCCTTCGACAAGATCAAGCTGGACCGCACCTTTATCGCGGAGATTTCCGGCAGCCAGCAAGCCAAGGCCATCATCCGCGCCATTCTTGCCCTGGGCCAGAGCCTGGCGATCCCGGTGCTGGCCGAAGGCGTGGAGACCGACGAGCAGCTCAGCCTACTGCTGGCCGAAGGCTGCGACGAGGCGCAGGGATTCCTGCTCGGGCGCCCGCAGCCTCTCGAATACTTCCGTCGTGTCCATGCCGTGATCGGGCCGTGCGCAATCGCGGCGGCATCGTAGCCGCAGGTGCTGCACGGGGCGCGCGGGCAGCCCCGGGGCGTCTTTTCCCCATGCCCCGCTAACGCACGCCTCCGCTCGCCAGCCACCAGGCCATGGTGGCGGCCAGCCACGCCGGATCGTCGTGCGGCAGGTCGTGGCCCGCCCAGGGATGGCGGCGGTGCAGCACGCGCCAGGCCGCGGCGAGATGCGCCGAGCAAGCGGGATCGACCAGGCGGTCCGCCGCCGATGACAGCACCAGCGTCGGGCAGGCCGGCGGCCTGGACGCGGCCTCATAACGCGCCGCTGCCCACAGCTGGCGCAGCGCGTTGGCGCGGCTTACCGGCGCGCTGGCGCGAATCGCACACCACGCGGCTACGTCGGCGGCGCGTGCCGCGCTGGTGTTGCAAGTCAGCCGGTGGACGGTGCGCTCGCAGTAAGCGGCGTGGTGCCAGCGCAGCGCCATGCCAAGCAGTGCGGGCCAGTTGCGCGGCGGCAGGCGTTCCGTCAGCGCGCAGAACGGCCGCATGCTGGTGTTGATCAGCACCAGTGCCCCGATCTCCCCCGGATGGCGCCGCGCCCATTCCGCCGCCACCATGGCGCCCAGTGACATCGCCAGCAGCCGGTAGGGCGGGGCCAGCGCCCGCTCGCGGGCACGTTCACGCATGAATTCCACCATGGCAGCCACGCTGGCCGGCGCGCGCCCGGCTGCCTCCACGCCGTTGCCCGGCAGATCCAGCATGGCGATGGGCCTGATGCCGGCGGTGGTTTGCAGCACACCCGGCAAGGCGCCCCAATGGCGTGTCTCGCGCGTCAGGCCGCGCAGCAGGATCCAGTCGCTCATCGGGGCTTGCCGTCTTGCCACTGTGCCGTCGCCAGCTCGAGCAGTGCCTCCCGGCGTTGCCCTTGCGGCAACCAGCGCTCTGGCGCGTAGGCTACGCGCCCCAGGAAATCGAGCAGGTTGGCATGGCGGCGCAGCACGCGCGCGGTGCGATGCGCCTTGACCGGGTTGAAGATGCCCTGGCGCGAAAACAACTGGCGGGGATTTTTCTTGATCCACAGCCAGGAACCCAGCTCCAGCGTCATCGGCAGGAAGATATTGCCGGGCGGCGTGTGGTCGTAGGCCCAGTCCCACAGGTCGCCGTGCAGCAGGTACTGGCGGCTCTGCGGCTCGAAGGCATAGCCGTGGTGCGGATGCGCCTGCTCGAACATGGTCTTCAGGGCGAACATCTCCGGCAGGTGCGCCATCGGCGCGGCGGTGCGCGCGTAGGGGAACCAGATGCTGTCGCCCCAGCCGTAGCCCGAGTGGCAATCCAGCGCAAAGCTCAGGGGGCGGCACTGCAATTGCTGCGCCGCCACTTGCAGCACGGCCGCGCTCTCCGTCTCCATGGGCGCGCCGCGCCTGCCGCGGTACCACGGCAGCCACGCCCCCACGCGCTGCCCGCCGGCGAGCAGCGGCACGCGGCCGACCGCGTCCTGCGGCGCGTTGCGCATCAGGTCCACGCCGTTGGGATTGGCGCGCGTGGAGGCCCACATGCCACCCGGATTGACGATGGGCATGAACAACAGCCGCACCGATTGCAGCTGGCGCTCCAGCAACGCGTCCCACTCCAGGCGCCACAGCAGCATGCGCATATAGTCGAGCAGCAGATGCGTGCCGATGCGCTCAAGCCCGTGGATGCCGGCAAAGAAACCGATGGCGGGGGCGTTCGGATCGTTCGAGCCGATGCTGGCGGTGTAGAGCGGGAAGCGCTGGCCGCGCGCCTGTACCTCGCCCACCCGGCAGGCGTGCAGGCGACCGGCGCCAGCTTCCAGGATGGCCTCCAGTTGCTGCATTTCAGCCAGGCCATCGTCGGCGGTAGGTGACTGCGCCATGCGCGGTGGCGTCAGTGGGGCCGGCGCGCCGCGCCGGGGCCGCAAGCGGCGGGTTTGACGCGGGACGGGCAATCGGACATGGGCGAGAGCGGTTCCTTGGTATCTGTGCCGGCCAGGCAAACCAGGCGCGGCCGGCGGGGGCGATGCGATCATCATGATCGCTAACGCCAATATAGGCGCTGGCGCCGGTCCGGATATAAAAGCGTGCCCGCCATCATCCCCCTGTAATGTGAAAGCCCCATGACGCGCGCCGCCTGTCAGGCGGATGCGAGGACCGGCACCGGCGGTGCAAACAGCGTCAGTACCGGCCAGCCACGCACGCCCGCCAGGGCGAGCAGCGCGGCATCCGGGTTGGTGGCCACCGGGTGGCTGACGGCTTCGAGCAGCGGGATATCGTTGCGCGAGTCGCTGTAGAACACCGTGCGCCCGAACTGGTCCCAGGCCATGCCGAGGGCGCCCAGCCATTGCGTAACACGCTCGATCTTGCCCGCGCCGAAACTCGGCACGCCCTCGACGCCGCCGGTGAATTCGTCCTGCGCCCCGCGCTCGGCCTCCACCGCGATCAGGTGGGGCACGTCCAGCGCCTGGGCAATCGGCTCGGTGACGAAACGGCAGGTCGCGGTGACGATGCAGCACAGGTCGCCGGCGTCGCGATGGGACGCCAGCAGGGCGCGCGCTTCGGGCCGGATGGCCGGCACGATCACGTCGCGCATGAAGCCGCTGCGCCAGGCTTCCAGGCGCGCGCGCGGATGGCGTGCCAGCAGGCCCAGGGCGAAGCTCGCATGGCGGTGGAAATCGAGACGTCCGGCGCTGTACTCGGCCAGCCACAGCGCATTGTTGGCATCGACGTCGCGCGCATCCGCGGCACCCACTTCCACCAGGTAGCGTGCCCATTCATATTCGCTATCCAGCGGTAGCAAGGTGTGGTCGAGGTCAAACAAGGCAAGGCAGGACATGCGCCGTCTCCGGTCGGAAAAGCCGCAGCATGCGTACCGGCAATGACCTGGGGATGAAGCGCGGCGCAAGAATTCCAATACCGCTATTGGCGGATTTCGTGCGCGCCTACGCGGCCGCGCGCGGCGCCAGGCATTCCAGGAAGGCGCCGATCAGGCGCGTGTGCGTGCGCCCTTGCAGGCAGTAGAGATATTCGTGCAGCACGGGCGGGTCGCTGGCGAACGGCACCACGCACAGCGCCGGGTCGCGCGGGACCTCGCCGAGCGGCACCACGCTGGCGCCGAGGCCCTGGCGGATCGCTTCGCAGATGGCTTCGCGGCTGCCGATCACGGTGCTCGCGGGCAACGGCACGCCGGCGTTGTCCAGCGCGGTCTCGGTGGCCTTGCGCGTCATCGAGCCATGCTCGCGCACCAGCAGGTGGCAGGCCCCGAGTTGCGCCAGGCTGACGCTGCGCGCGCGCGCCAGCGGATGGCCCTGGTTGACCACCAGCACCATCGGATCGGAGGCAAGGGTGATGCGGGCAAGGCGATCGTCGTCGACGGCGTGCGACGAGACCGCGACGTCGATGCGGTACTCGAACAGCGCATCCAGCATCTGCTGCGAGTTGCCGATCTCGATGCTGATCTCGATGGCGGGGTGGCGCCCGCGGAATGCGGCCACGCTTCTCAGGATGTAATAAGGCCCGGTGGCGCCAATGCGGAGATGGCCCAGATGCAGGTTGCCGGCATTGCGCAGCAGGAAATCCGCGCTGCCTTCATGCTGCATCAGTTGCTCCACCACCGGCATCAGGGCCACGCCGACGTCGCTCAGGTCGACCCGGCCGGCACGCCGGTAGAACAGCTCAACGCCATAGTTCTCTTCAAGCTGGCGGATACGGCCGGTGACCGTCGGCTGGCTCACGCGCAATTGCTTGGCGGCGGTGGTGATGCTGCCCTGCCGCGCCACTTCATAAAACGTCGTCAGCAGGTCGCCGAGCATGGGGGATTTCCGTGGGAATAAGGCAAGCGCGCCAGTCTAGCGGCGAATTATGACAATTCATGTGACAAGCACCATCGCGCCGCCGTTGGCACGGCGGTGCGATGGTGCAAGGGATGGACGGCACGGGCGGCGGCAGTGGCAGGTGCCCCTGCCGCCGCCCGGCTTCGCTCAGGGCACTGCCCGTGCGGGCTTGCCCAGCGCGGGGTCGGACACCCCGTCGGCGCCGGTTTCCAGGCGGCCGGCAAAGCGCCGCCTGAAGCTGCCCTGGGTGGTGGTGACGACGAAGTCGTACCAGTTGCCCTGCGCGCCCACCGGCCAGTGCTGGTCAAGCTGCTTGCCCGGCGGGATCTCGAAGGTCCAGGGGCCGTCTTCGCGGTAGGCGGCGGGCGTGACGGTGAAGGTGCAGGCCGCGGCGCCGGTGTTGATCATGGTCAGGTAGACCGCGGCATTGGCAATGTCGTAGCACACGCGGATTTCCGGCGCGGTGCCGCCGGCGGCCGTCACGGTGCTGACGTCGCCCTGGAAGCTGCGATGGAAGCCGTTCGGGCCCAGTACCCACAGGTCGTATTTGCCATTGTCGGTGGTGAAGACATCCCAGCTGCCATTGAGCTGCTTGCCGGGCTCGACCGCATAACGGCGCGGCACGCGGTCCAGGTGCAGGCGGTCGTAGACGTGGAAGACGGCGGCGGCCGTGCCGGTATTGCTGAACAGCAGCCACATGGCGCGCGCGCTGGGGTCCTCGCGGCCGCTCACGTGCAACTCATAGGGCAGGGCGCGGGAGAGCCGGGTGCCGACTTCCTGACTGGCCGGGTTGGCGCTCTGGAAGTCCACGCTGGGCAGCGCGACCTGGGGCTTGGCTTCCTGTGCCGTGCGCACGCTGTCGGCCGAGGTCTTGGTGAGGCCGGACATGGCGGGCGGCACCGCGCTGTTGGGGTTGACGAAGTTGAAGGCCGACAGCAGGTCCCCGCAGATGGCGCGGCGATAGGGGCTGATGTTGGGCTCGGCGATGCCGAAGCGTGCCTCCAGGAAACGCAGCACCGAGGTGTGGTCGAACACCTGCGAGTTGACCCAGCCGCCACGGCTCCACGGCGAGACCACATACATCGGCACGCGCGGGCCGGGGCCGTAGGGATGCTTGTCGGTATGGTATTCGCCGTCGGTGGCGATGGTGGAGTTGCCGGCCAGCACGCCATTGGCGTCATAGGCGGGCGCGCACGGCGGCGGCACGTGATCGAAGAAGCCGTCGTTCTCGTCGAAGTTGATCAGCAGGACGGTTTTGCTCCAGACGTCCGGGTTGGCCGTCAGCGCATTGAGCACTTCCTGCGTGTACCAGGCGCCCTGCACCGGGCTGGAAGGCCCCGGGTGCTCGGAGTAGGTCGCCGGCGCGACGATCCACGATACCTGCGGCAGGCTGCCCGCGGCGATGTCGTCCTTCAGTGCCTGCAGGAAGCCGCCGTCCGGCATGGTGTTGCCGATGCCCTTGATAAGCGGGTTGATCACATCGTCGGCGATGGTATAGGCCGGGTAGGGACTGCCGTTGGAGGCATTGCCGCGCGCCTCGTTGGCCTTGCGGTACTGCACGAAGCCAGCCAGCGGGTTGTCCGTGAAGTTGTCCGGCATGTTCTGGTAGACCTTCCAGCTCACGCCGGCCGTCTGCAGGCGTTCCGGATAGGTGGTCCAGCGATAGCCGCCGGTGGAGGCGCCCATGGAGTCGCCGCTGTTGTCGATCACCGGGCCGCCATTGGCGCCGGTGGGGTCATTAGTACCGGTCCAGTGGAACAGGCGGTTGGTGTTGGTGCCGCCGTGGAAGCCGCAGTGGTAGGCGTCGCACAGCGTGAACGCTTCGGCCAGGGAGAACTGGAAGTCCAGTTCGCTCTTGGTGTAGTAGCCCATCGACTGGGTGTTCTTGAAGGTGGGCCACTTGTTCATGCGGCCCAGGTCCCAGGCGTTCTGGGCGTCGGGGTAGCTGTGCGGCGTGCCGCTGACGCGCTGTGCGTTGCCGGTCGCGCTGTCGAGATGGTACGGCTGGACGATGCGGTTGGTGTAGCTCTGCTGCCAGACATTGAGGCCGCCGGCCAGCGGGATCGGGAAGCGGTCGCCAAAGCCGCGCACACCCTTCAGGGTGCCGAAGTAATTGTCGAAGGAGCGGTTCTCCTGCATCAGGATCACCACGTGCTCGACGTCGCGGATGCTGCGGGTGGCGTTGTTGGCGGGAATCGCCAGCGCGCGGCGGATCGACAGCGGGAAGGCGGCCATTGCCGCGGCAGCGGCGGTGCCGCCGCTGGCCATCTTGAGGAAATTGCGTCTGCTGTGAAGGCTCATCTTTGTTTTCTGGCTGGTCTGTTCGGGTTGTGCCGGACGTCCGGTCGGCGCCGGGGTGCCATATGGCGCTAATCGACGCCCTACGGCGCGCAGCGCAATTGCGGCGTGGCCGCGGGAGGCTGTCCGGGCTGGGCCGGCTGGGCCGGCTTGGCCGGATCGGCGGGATTGTTGTCGGCGGAGTCGCCGCCGCAGGCTGCCAGCGCGGCGCACAGCGCCAGTGCCGCCAGCCAGCCTGGCCGTGCGAGGAAGGAAATAGAAGGCTTCATGGTCACGTTTGCTCTCGTGGGAGGAATCAGGGATTGAGCGTGGACAGCGGCTGGCGCGAGCCGGTGATCGTCTGCAGCTCGGCAAGGCTGAGCTGGCGCGTCCACATGGCCAGGTCGTTGAACTCCATCACGCCCTTGAGCGCGCCGCTGTTGTTTGGCACATAGGCATGCGTGGCATCGTCGTTGATGCCCCAGACCTTGGTGGCGAGACCGTTGAGCTTGGTCACGTCGGTGTTGGCGATGGCCTTGTTTTCGGTCTTCTGCAGCCCCAGCACCGGATCGATGATGTAGGCGCTGAAGGTCTTGGCCGTGGCGTTGATCGACAAAGCCACGTAGGCCCACTGGTTGGCGCTGAACTTCATGCCCTGGATGTCGTCGCGCTTGCCGCCGCTGCCGATGTTGAAGCGGATCTCGCAACTGCCGAACAGGCCGAGGGCGATGCCGGCGTTGCTGCCCGAGACATAGTTCTTGTTCGACAGGATGGGCTCGCCGGTGCCGTTGCCCTGGGTGCAGTCGGACTTGAACCAGAAGCCGATGGTGAACTGCGGGGCGAGCGCGATATCGGCGCCGCTCTGCGTGAGCTGGTAGGCATCGATTCTCGAATCGACCTTGAGCGACTTGCCGCCAAAGTTATCGCCGCCCAGCGAGCCGCCGTCGGTGCCGGGGACCCAGGGGCCGATGGTGGTAGTGCCCTTGCTGTCGGTTGCCGGCAGCGTCTCGAAGCTGTAGTAAGCGGACAGGTTGTTGCGCAGCGTGTCAGCCAGCACGATCGGCTTGACGTAGTTGATCTGCGCCAGCATCGAGGCGGGCACGCCGTTGCGCACCAGCGTGTAGTTGAAGCGATAGATGCCGCTGGCGGGCGCGTTGAGCGTCTTGTCTTCGTAGCTGGTGGTACCGGCCGGCAGCGTGGCGATCTGCACGCCGTCGCGCAGCAGCGCCATGTCGCCGCCGGCGGTGGTGGGGTTCTGCCAGGACAGCAGCAGCGATGCGTTGAAGGCGCCCACCACGGAACTCAAGGCGCGCACGCCCACGTTGCCGGTCAGGGCCGAGCCATCGAGCTTGTACGAGGCGGCAGGCACCGCCACGCCGGTATGCGCGAGCACGGTCGGCAACAGGTCGGCTTCGGTCGGCAGTGCCGAGAGCGCGGTTGCATTGGCGGGCGCCGGGGGGAGGTTGCTGGCCAGCGCCGCATTGAACGGCTTGTTGAGCGCGACGAATGCGGTGCGGTTCTGCACCGTCGGCAGCGTGGTGGTGGCGCCCGTTGCGTCCAGGCCGTGGCTGGTGGTCACGGCCACCAGCCAGTCTTCGTTCGCATTGGCCTGGCGGCGCGCCTGCACGGCCGCCAGCAGCTTGCCGAGCGCCTGGTCGAAGCCCGACAGCGCGGTGGCGTAACCGCCGCCCTGGAAGCCTTGCGCGGCGGCCGCGGCATCGGGCGCCGTGTACTGGGCGAAGACCACGTCGTAGCCCGACTGCACCAGCTTGACGGTCTCCTGCGTCACGCAGTTGTCATCGGCATTGCAGTCGCGCAGGGAATCGAGGTTGCCCGCGGCGACGTCAGCCTTGAGCAGCGCCGGCAGCAGGGGCGCGCTGGTCGCGCCGCCAAGGCGCAGCCGGGCTGTGCCTGCGGTGGTGCTGGCGCCGCGCAAATACTGGAACACGCTGGGCGCCTTCAGGCCGGCCGCCGCGGCCACGTCGTCGGTGACCCCATGGCGGTCCGCCCAGCTGCCGCTGAGCACGGTGGCCCAGCTCGGGCCGTTGAGCGGAACCTGCTCGGTGGTGGTGCCGAGCCTGCCACCGGTGGCGGCGGGCGTGATTGCCAGCGTGGCCAGGTTGGGCAGGCTGCGCTGGGCCATTGCGCTCTGCAGCTGGCTGTAGGTGGCGCCATCCACACCGACCAGCAGCACCTTCTTGCTGGCGGCGCCGCCCGGCCCCGTGTTGTTCTGCTCGGGGGCGGCCGTCGCCGGCGTGTCGTTGCCGCCGCCTCCGCATGCCGCTACCGTACCCGCCAGGGCCAGGCCGCACGCCATGCGCGCCCGCTGTTTCCATGCCATATCCGATCCCTCTTTTCTGTTGTCTGAAGCGGTACGCCGAATTGCCGGCGCTGCCGATCGCGCTCCCCGCGACGCGTTCGCAGAGTAAGAAAAGGGGTTGTCACCCGGGTGACAGGGAGGCAAAGAATGCTGATGCGCCTATTCGGATTCTTGAGGCGACAGGCGCAGCGACGCATGCGCGAGCCCTGGCGTGGGCGGCGGGAGCCGGGATTTGGGGGAAGATCTGGCCGAGGAGGTGGCCTTCGAAGACTGCGGAGAAGTGCGGAGATGGGAGGGGAAAAGCCGGGACGCCGCGCGTAGCGGAGTATCAATCGCGCTGCGCTGTCCCCGTCATGGCGATGGAGGCAGCGCAGCGGCGGCGGCTGGCGCCGCGAAACTCAGGCCTTGGCTGTTTGATTGGACGCGCCTCTGGCTTGCGTGGCCGTGCGCCGGACCATCAGCGCCAGCAGGGCGGCCACTACGCAGGCCGCGCCCGCCGCGTACAGGGCCGGGGTATAGGTCAGCAGCAGGGTGCGCGTGAGGCCCGCGCCAAACGCGGCCGTGGCGGCGCCGACCTGGTGGGCCGCAAAGATCCAGCCGAACACCATCGGCGCGCGCTCCTTTCCGAAGACGGAGCCGGCCAGCTTCACCGTCGGCGGCACCGTGGCGATCCAGTCCAGGCCGTAGAACATGGCGAAGATCGACAAGCCGTACAGCGTGAACGTGGAGTGCGGCAGCCAGAACAGCGACAGCCCGCGCAGCCCGTAGTACCAGAACAGCAGCTTGCGGCAATCGTAGCGGTCCGACAGCCAGCCCGACAGGATGGTGCCGACGAAGTCGAATGCGCCCATCATCGCCAGTGCGCCGGCGGCGGGCACCGCGGCCATGCCGAAGTCCGCGCACAGCGAGATGAAGTGGGTCTGGATCAGCCCATTGGTGCTCAGGCCGCAGATGAAGAAGGTGCCGGCCAGGATCCAGAAGGTCTGGCTGCGGGCAGCATCGCGCAGCACAACGAAGGGGCCGCGCAAGGTCAGCGGCGCGGGCGGCGCGCTGGCATGCGGCGGCGCGGCGGGCGCATGCACGGGCACTTCGCCGTAGGCGCTGAGGCCCACATCGCCGGGTCGGTTGCGCATGAAGCAGAACACCAGTACCGCCAGCAAGGCGCATGCCCCCAGCACCGGCAGCACGGCGATGCGCCAGCCCATATGCTCGATCAGCCAGGCTGCCACGGGCAGGAAGGCCAGCTGGCCGGTGGCCGAACTGGCCGTCAGGATGCCGATCACCAGCCCGCGCCGCGCGCTGAACCAGCGGCTGGCGACCACGGCGGCGAGCACCAGCGCGGTCAGGCCGGAGCCAACGCCGAGCATCAGGCCCCAGGCGATAAACAACTGCCAGAGTTCGGTTGCCACGGTGGCCAGCGCCATGCCGCCGGCGATCAGCGCCAGCGCTGCCCAGACCACATTGCGCACGCCGAAGCGTTCCATCAGGATGGCCGAGAACGGCGCCATCAGGCCGAACAGCGCAAAGCGGAAGGCCAGGATCGACGAGATCTGGTCGGTGTCCCAGCCCATCTCGCGCGTCAGCGGCTTGAGGAAAGCGCCGGGCAAGCCGAGCGCGGCCGAGGTGGTCAGCATCACGCAGAAGGTGATCGCGGCGATCAGCCACGCGTAGTGGATGCCGCGCCGGTCGAGCCGGCTGGAAAGCGCTTGAGCGAACATGGGATATCCGGGGGCGTTGGGGATTCTGTGAGGTGTTCGTTATTGCGCGAGCGGGCCCAGCAGCATCTCCCGCGCGGCGGCGAGGATGTCTTCGGACAGGGCATCGCCTTCGGTGGCCCGCGCCAGGGTCATCGCGCCCACCAGCGTGGCGAGTTGCGCCAGTGCCAGCTTGCGCCGCTCGGCCGGGTCTTCGTGGTCGACCGTCTTCATCCAGTCTTCGACCATTTGCCTGAAGCCATCGATATAGACCTGGCGCACCGGCTTGTCCGCCGGTTCGCGGGCAATGTCGCTGGCCAGGGCCACCGCCGCGCAGCCATCGCCGGGGCTGGTGCAATGCGCCTTGGTCAGATAGGGCTCGACCAGGCTGGCGCGCATCGCCCGCTTGTCACCTTCGGCGCGCTCGATGCGCCGTGTCCAGCGCTGCGCGGATTCCTCGAAGGCGCGCTTGCTCGCCTGCGCGGCCAGCGCGTCCTTTGACGAGAAGTGTCCGTAGAAGCCGCCGTGCGTGAGGCCGGCGCCGGCCATCAGTTCCGCCACGCTCACGCCGTTCAGTCCGCGTTCGCGAAACAATCTGGAGGAAGCCTGCTCGATGGCTTCCCGGTGCTTCTCTGCCTGCTCTCGTGATGCGCGCGCCATGTTTGTCTCTCCTGCCAAAACTCTGCTTGACCGGAGTTTAGATGATGGCCATAATTTATTCAATAGATGTTGTTTATCATTTAAACGGGCGCCGCCAACAGCATCACCGATGCGGGCGGCGCTGACTTTCCCTCAGGAGAATCCATCATGCAGAACTTGTTCGATCTCACCGGCCGCGTTGCCGTCATCACCGGCTCCACCAAGGGCATGGGCCTGGAAATGGCGCGTGCGTTGGGTGCCTCCGGCGCCGCGCTGGTGGTGTCCGGCCGCGACCAGGCAGCTTCCGAAGCGGTAGCCGCCGCGCTGGAAGGCGAGGGGTTCAAGGCCAAAGGCATCGCTTGCGATATCGGCAACCTGGAAAGCATCCAGGCGTTTGCCAGCCAGGCGCTGGACGCCTACGGCCGTGTGGATGCGCTGGTGCTGAATGCGGCGGGCAGCGGCGTGGCCGGGTCACTGCTGAGCCAGGGTCCGGAAGTGTTTGAGCAAGCCATGGCCGGCAATGTGCGGGGTAACCTGGTGCTGGTCAATGCGCTGGCCCCGCAGATGATCGGACGCGGCGACGGCGCCATCATCTTTATGTCGAGCATTGCGGCCAAGCGCGGCTCGGCCATGCTTGGCCTGTACAGCATCACCAAGGCAGCCACCGACGGGGCCGTGCGCAGCCTGGCGTTGGAACTGGGGCCGAAGGGCATCAATGTGAATGCGATCAACCCCGGCCCGGTGCGCACCGAGTTCTCGCGCGAGGCGCTGTGGGGCAATCCGGAGCAGGAAGCGAGGCTCGCCGCCGGCATTCCGATGCGCCGTATCGGCGAGGCGAAGGATGTGGCGGGCCTGGCCGTGTTGCTGGCGTCGCCCGCCGGCCGCTTTATCCACGGGCAGAGCATCGGCGTGGACGGTGGTCTCTCCGCGTGAAGGCGGGCCGGCGTGCCACCTCAGCTATGCATGCCGGCCAGCCCCATCAGCAGGCGCAGAAGCAAGGCCGCCACACCCAGCGCCGCCACGCTGGCTACCCAGATCAGCGCCAGCCAGCCGACCCGCTTGAGCCATGGCTTGGGCGGCTGCGCGCGGCCGCCGTGGTTCGTCGCCGCCATCAGTGATAGCCCTCCCCATGCCGTACCTTGCCCCTGAACACGTAGTACGACCACACCGTGTACATCAGGATGAAGGGAATGATGAACAGCGCGCCCACCAGCGCAAAGCCCTGGCTTTGCGCTGGCGCGGCAGCGGCATAGATCGAGATGTCGGGCGGCACGATGTTGGGCCACACGCTGATCGCCAGCCCGCTATAGCCCAGGAAGACCAGCGCCAGCGTGTACATGAACGGCGCCAGGTGGGCATGCTGCTGCAACGAACGGATCAGCCGGTACATGGCAAACGCCACCAGCAGCGGCACCGGCGCGAACCAGATCAGGTTGGGGAAGCTGAACCAGCGCTCGGCAATGCGCGGCTGCGAGATCGGCGTCCAGATGCTGATCACCACGATCACCGCCAGCAGCACCCAGGCCAGCTTGCCGGTGAGTTCCAGCATGCGCTCGTGCAGCTTGCCTTCGGTCTTCACGATCAGCCAGGTGCTGCCCAGCACGGTATAGGCCACCACCACGCCTAGCCCGCAGAACAGCGGGAAGGGCTGCAGCCAGTCCAGCGGCCCGCCGGCAAAGCTGCGCCCGCTGACCTTGATGCCATCGATATACGCGCCCAGCGAAACGCCCTGGAAGAAGGCCGCCACCAGCGAGCCGCAGATAAACGCCTTGTCCCAGACGTGGCGCTCGCGGTCGTTGGCCTTGAAGCGGAACTCGAACGCCACGCCGCGGAAGATCAGCCCCAGCAGCATGAAGATCAGAGGCAGGTAGAGCGCGCTGAGCACCAGCGAGTAAGCCAGCGGGAAGGCGGCCAGCAGCCCCGCGCCGCCCAGCACCAGCCAGGTCTCGTTGCCGTCCCACACCGGCGCCACCGTGTTCATCATCACGTCGCGGTCATGGCGGTCCGGCACGAAGGGATACAGCATGCCGATGCCAAGGTCGAAGCCGTCCATGACCACATACATCATCACGCCAAAGAAGATGATGAGGATCCAGATAAGAGAAAGGTCGATGCCCATGATGATCAGCTCCTGCGATCGGCCAGACGGTTAGCGGAGGCCACGGCGTCCGGCACATCGCCCGGATCGTCCACGGCGGACAGCGGGCGCGCCGGAGTGCCTTCCACGCCGTGGCCGCCATCGGGTTCCGGGTCGCCTTCATGCATGACCGGGCCCTTGCGCACCAGCCGCATCATGTAGGCGATGCCCACGCCGAACACGAAGAAATAAGCCACCACGAACAGCGCGAGCGAGAACGCCAGTTCCGGCACGCCGTGCGGCGAGACCGCGTCGGCGGTGCGCATCACGCCGTAGACCACCCAGGGCTGGCGTCCGATTTCGGTGGTGAACCAGCCCGCCAGCAGCGCGATCAGCCCCGCCGGGCCCATCCATAGCGCCATGCGCAGGAAGGCGCGGGAGTGGAAGAGCCTTTCGCCACGCCGCAGCAGCAGGCTCCAGAGCCCGAGCAAGATCATCAGCATGCCAAGCCCCACCATGATGCGGAAGCACCAGAAGATGATGGTGGCGTTGGGCCGGTCCTCCGGCGCGAACTCCTTCAGTCCCTTGATCTGGCCATCCCAGGTATGGGTGAGGATCAGGCTGCCAAGGCGCGGGACTTCCACCGCGAAACGGGTTTCCTCGCGCTTCATGTCGGGCCAGCCGAACAGGATCAGCGGCAGCGCTTCGTCGCCGCGGTTTTCCCAGTGGCCTTCGAGCGCGGCGATCTTGGCCGGCTGGTGCTTGAGCGTGTTGATGCCGTGCATGTCGCCGATCACGGCCTGGATCGGCGCCACGATCAGCAGCATCCACATCGCCATCGAAAGCATCTTGCGGATGGCCGGGTTGTCGCGCCGGCGCAGCAGGTGCCACGCGGCGGAGGCGCCCACGAACAGCGCGGTCGCGAGGAATGCCGCCACGCTCATGTGCACCAGCCGGTACGGGAAAGACGGGTTGAAGATCACCGCCAGCCAGTCCACCGGGACCACGCGGCCGTCGATGATCTCGTATCCCTGCGGGGTTTGCATCCAGCTGTTGGAGGCCAGGATCCACGTGGCCGAGATCAGCGTGCCGAGCGCCACCATCAGCGTGGCGAAGAAATGCAGGCCGGGGCCGACTCGGTTCCAGCCGAACAGCATCACGCCGAGGAAGCCCGCTTCCAGGAAGAACGCGGTCAGCACCTCATAGGCGAGCAGGGGGCCGGTCACGCTGCCGGCGAAGTCCGAGAAGAAGCTCCAGTTGGTGCCGAACTGGTAAGCCATGACCAGCCCGGACACCACGCCCATGCCGAAATTGACGGCAAATATCTTGGACCAGAAATGATAGAGGTCGCGGTAGACCGTATTCTGGGTGCGCAGCCAGCAGCCTTCCAGCACCGCCAGGTAACTCGCCATGCCGATGGTGATGGCGGGAAAGATGATATGGAAGGAAATGGTGAAGCCGAACTGGATCCGTGCCAGGTCGAGCGCGCTCAAGCCGAACATATCGTGACCTCCGTGAAGCTGTGCCGACGGGCCTGGCTTGCCAGTCTGGGAGCGGCCTTGCCGCAGCGCGCAGCAGCAGCACAAGTCACTAGAGTAGACCACCGGGCGAGCGTATTGGAAGGCGCATTTTTCGTGCTAGGTGGATGGATCGGCTGGCGGCGGGGTGCCGCGGCCTTGGCGGGGCCTGACCGGGCGGGCAGGTTTGAAGCGGGGATGTCCATGAGCATTGCCGGGAGATTGGGCACGGTGCCCGATCCTGCGTGTTGCGCATTTTGTGCGTTTCGCGCCGGGCGCATGCCATGGAGAGCATGTTACCGGCAGTGCGAGGAACATAACAGAAGCAACCGGTGACAAAAAGACCGGATCAGAATTACCGGCAAGACGGCCGGAGAGGGAGCCGGCTATAGCCGGCTATTGCGCGGGAATGGTGATCAGCGGCAGTGGCTCCTTGCTGCCGGTATCCACCAGCGTGAAGAACAGCATGATCGCCGCGAGAGCACGTTTTGTCTTCAGGTCGCCATGCTCAATCCAGAACCAGTAGTCGCGGTAGCGCACGGGGGCATACGTCTGCTCTGGCTTGTCCTTGCCACTGTGAATCCGCACAGCGCCCTGTTGCGTCTCCGATGCTGTCTGCGCGAGCCCGGGCAGCGCGCTGTGTTCTGTCAGGTGTGCCTCCGGGACATCCAAATAGCTGGAAAAGGCAAGCATGATCTGCAGCATCGAGCGGCTGTTAACGGACAATTCATCGTCCGCGCCGCGGGCCGGGGAATACCTTAGGGTGAACTTCTGGATATTGGCAGGCAGTTTGAGCAGCCGGCGGATCTCGGCCACCTTCTCCATGACGTCGGCAGGCATGTCTTCGCGACGGAAGAACAAGACGCCGGTCGTTCCCTTGACCTTGTCTTCTTCCGCGCGCATTGAGAACGCGCCGGCGGCCTGCACGTCGCGCAGTAACTCGATTGCGCGCTGAAACTCCGGGTCCGCCTCCCGCACGATCCCCGCGGCCATCGTGCGATTGCGCACGCCGTTGAGCGACTCGACCGTCATGCTTAACACAAAATCCGCCGCATAGCCGCTCTTGAGCATGAGGAAAATGTTCCTGGGATCGATCGGCTCCATCAGCCCGCGCACGAATCGTTGCCCGGTCGCGGGCGTATAGGTGATAGTGGGCCGGTCTGTATAGGCGCCTTGTACCCCCGACGCCAGAAAATTGCCCTGCACCGCATTGGCCGCCGAAACGGTGCCATTCACCGACACGCCGGCTTGCAGCGAATAGCCGCTGACAACCGATGCCACGTCCACGAAAATTGGCAGGTCCACGTAGCGGAGCTTGACGATGTTCAGCAGCGTTCGCTGTTTCCAGGAATCGGCGATCGCGGCGCTGTAGTCGAAGCGGTCCGCAACAATGGTGGTGGGGCCGAGCGATGTGCAGGCAGGGAGCAGCACGCTCGCGCCGAACCATATCCACAGCTTCCGGGATACCAGGCTAGCGAAGTCGCTGGCGTTGCCGGGGAGCCTTCTGTGGTGTGCAGGTTTCATGGCAGCGCCTGTTTGCTGCTCGTTCGACGAGCGGATGCCGCCCGGCTTCGAGGCGGAATCCCGGAACACCTGAAGCATTCGCACTGGGCGGCGCTTCCACCTGCCTCACTGTCTGCCTGAGACCGCGACCCATTCCCAACGCGTCGTGCAACCTCTTCGTCGCTATAGGAGTGCGATCGGAACGCCAGTTGATCTGGCTCAAGTTTGCGTAGCGTGGAGTTCTACCTGTGCGCCGGCGCTCCTGCATGCGGAAGAAGCGTTGAGCCGGGCGTTTGCAAGGACCTTGATGAAGCGACAATCGTGCCGTTCAGAACTTGTGGCGCACACCGGGCGCGGCGCCCGGCATGCTGCTTTAGTGATCCGGCGCTGGGCCACCCGCCATTGCCAGCGGCGGGGTGCGTTCTCAGGCGCTGGTGCGCTCCGCC
>JYOD01000083.1 GCA_000955785.1 Burkholderiaceae bacterium 16 | reverse complement strand
TGAACTCGGCATGGCCGCCTGAGGCGGCCGCCAGAGGGCGCAATAAAGCGCGGCCGGGCCCATTGCACCGGCCGCCCCTCACAGACCGCTTGCGGAAACGTTGTATGCCGAAAGTCGTATTTCACAAGAACGGCCAGACCTTCGAGGACGAGGTCAAGCCCAGCACCAACCTGGTGGTGCGCGCGGGGATCAAGCAGTTTCCCTATCCGAACCTGCGCTACGAGTGCGGCATGGGCAAATGCTCCAAGTGCGCCTGCCGCGTGATCGCCGGCGGCGAGCACCTGCCGCCGCCGAACTGGAAGGAAAAGAAGCAACTGGGCGAGCGGCTGGAACAGGGCTATCGCCTGACCTGCCAGATCTGGCTGGAGCACGACATCGAACTCAGCCAGGACGAGTTGCCAGTGGAGAACGCCACGGCGAGCAGCGTAGCGAACGTTGCGCAAGCCGGCATCGCGGCCAGTCCGCAGTAACACCAGAAACCACCAGGCAGCGCAGTCATGTACGTGATACTCAGCAGCAAACCGGGGCAATTCAGGACCGAACTGGTCGAGGGGCTGGTGGCCGTCGAGGCATACGACTATCTCTTCTACGGCCGCAAGACCGCGCACTTCGTCATCGCCGAAATGGCGTACCCGGTCAAGGTGAAGGTGATCGAGGAATCCAGCCAGGATGCCGCCAGCCGGCAGGCGCCGGCCATCAATTACGTGCCCTCGAAATTCCTCGACAAGTTCGACACGCTGCAGGAAGCCCGCGACGAGCTCAAACGCCTGGCCACCTTCGGCAGCATGGACATCTCACTGGTAAGGCGTGAATAGCGCGCGCTGAATAAACCGAGTATGGCCGGCATAGCGCCGGGCAGCCCCCTCATGCAATCGGATCGTTTCCATGATTGAAATCACCTTTGTCAGCAACGGCGGCAAGGTCGTCAGCGCCCCCGAGAACAGCAACCTGCTGCGCGTTTCCCTGCGCGAGAAAGGCGGCATCCCCTTCAAGTGCGGCGGCGGCCTGTGCGGCACCTGCAAGTGCAAGATCGAACGCGGACTGGGGTTCACCGACGCCATCAAGCCCAAGGAACGCAAGCATCTGACGGAGGCGCAGTTTGGCGAAGGCTACCGCATGGCCTGCCAGACCTTCGTCAACGGCGATATCAGCGTGTCCTGGGAAGTCCAGATGAGCCCGGTGAAGGCCGTCGGGACAGTCGCCGGATAGGTCCACGCCAGTCGCCGTGGCCTGCCCGCCCCGGCGCAAGCACGGCACCCGGCCACAACGTGACGCAACGCGCGCACGGCCTCCATGAAGGGGAACTGCAGCGCACTTGCGCGCCGGGCGGCCACGCCGAAGGTTGCCGCGCCAGCGCCAGGCCAGCTACGATGACCCCTCGGCACAGACCGGCGGCCCCCAACCAGCCACGCCGGCACAGGAGACAAGCCCCCAAATGGAATCACATATCGCCCTGGGCGCGGCCCACTGGGTCTATCTCGCTGGCGTCCTTGCCATCGTGCTGACGATGGTGTTTCGCGCCAACGTGGTCGTGCCCGCGATCGTCGCGACCTTCCTCGTCACGCTGGCCTGGACCCATAGCCCGGTCAGCGCGCTGGCAAGCATCTTCAACGCCAGCTTCGTGGCCGCGCGCGAGTTGTTCAATATCTTCCTGGTGATCGCGCTGATGACGGCGCTGCTCAATTCGCTCAAAGCGCTGCGCTCCGACGTGCGCATGGTGGAGCCTTTCCGCGCGGTGATGAAGAACGGCCACGCCGCCTACTTCATGCTGGCCGCCATCACGTACACCATCTCGCTGTTCTTCTGGCCCACGCCTGCCATTCCCCTGGTATCCGCCATCCTGCTGCCAGCCGCGATCGCCGCCGGCCTGCCGCCGCTGGCCGGCGCCATGGCCATCGCCATCGCGGGCCAGGGCACCGCGCTGTCGTCCGATTATGTGATCGGGGTGGCGCCGGGCATCAGCGCCAAGGCAGCCGGTGCCGCGGTCAGCGCCGCCATGGTGGCGGACCGCGCGCTGGTGCTGTCGCTGATCACCGGCGGCATCGCGCTCACGATGGCTTACTTTTCCATCCGCGCCCAGATCCGTCCGGCCAATGCCGGCCACCTGGCCCGCTGGCAAGGCCGCGCGCCCGATGCCGGCCTGGCCGGTGCCGAAACCGCCGGCAGCTTCGACAAAAGCGTACTGGCACGCGGCACCGCGCACGACGAGCCGCTCGGCACCGATGCCAATATCGCGCGCAGCCTGTCGATGGTGGAGCTTCGCCAGATCAAGTGGTCGAAGGTGTTTGCAGTGCTGACGCCGCTAGCGTTCGCCGCCGTGATCGCGTTGATGGTCGTGCCCAGGCTGGGCCTGGGCGTGGCCGAACTCAAGGGCGGCGAGGCAGCCGCCATGGTGGGCGGCATGGCAGCGCTGCTGATGATCCTGTGCACGCTGGCGGCCGAGGGCCCGCGCAAGATGCTGGATGTCAGCGCGGAGCACATCACCGATGGTTTTGTCTTTGCCTTCAAGGCGATGGGCTCCGTGCTGCCGATCGCCGGCTTCTTCTTCATCGGCGCGGGCGATACCGCCGGCGCCATCCTGCACATCGGCCCGGGCCATGCGCCGAGCCTGCTGTTCGAACTCATCCAGGGCGCCGGGCAATGGATTCCCAACAACCACGTCATGGTGGCTTTCGGCGTGCTGCTGGTGGGCATGATCACCGGCATCGACGGCTCCGGCTTTGCCGGCCTGCCGCTGACCGGCACGCTGGCCGGCGCGCTGGGCCCGACCGTCGGCATCGACGCAGCCACGCTGTGCGCGGTGGGCCAGATGGGCGCGGTCTGGACCGGTGGCGGCACGCTGATTGCATGGTCCTCGCTGGTGGCCATCACCGGCTTCGCGCGCGTGCCGGTGCTCGATGCGGTGCGGGCGTTGCTGTTGCCGGTGCTGGCGGGTCTTGCCGTATCGACGATGTGCGCCGTGGTGCTGTGGCGGTGAGAATCCGCTCACGCATGCCGCTGCGTCAAACCCGATTGAACCGAATCTGATTCCCCTGGAACGCTACGCATGAGAACGACAGCTTTCGCCAGCCCTGCCACCAGCCCTGCCGCCACCCCTGCCATCGCCAGCGGCGAAGGCGTGCGCGCCGCGCACTGCATGGTCGCCACCGGCCACCCGCTCGCCGCCGAGGCCGCGCTGCAGGTACTGCGCGAAGGCGGCAGCGCCATCGACGCGGCGCTCGCGGCCGATGCCATCCTGGGCGTGGTGGAGCCGATGGCCACCGGCATCGGTGGCGACATGCTGGCCATGATCGTCGAGCCCGATGGCCACGCCGTGAGCTACAACGGCACCGGCCGCGCGCCCGGCGCGTTCCCGATGGAGGCGCTGACGGACCTGCCCAGGCAGCGCATCCCCGAACGCCATGCGCTGTCGCTGACCACGCCCGGCGCAGTGCGCGGCTGGGAAGACCTGCATCGCCGCTACGGCCGGCTGGAGTGGAAACGGCTGCTCGCCCCCGCCATTGCGCTGGCGCGCAACGGCTTCGCGGTAGCACCAGTGGCGGCGCGGGAATGGGCCTTGTTCGACCGCGTGCTGCATCAAGATCCGGTCTGCGCCGCGCTTTATCGCGCTGGCTGGCCCCCGGCCGCCGGCGAAACCTTCAGCAATCCGGAGCTGGCCGCCACACTGGCCGCGATTGCCGCCGAAGGCGCCGATGCCTATTACCTCGGCAAACCCGCCCAGGCCGCCGAAGCGGCCAGCCGCAATGCCGGCGGCGCGCTGGCAGCGGCCGACTTCGCGGCCCACCGGGGCGATTTCTGCACACCCGTCTCCACCGGCTTCCGCGGCCTGACCATCCTCGAATGCCCGCCCAACACGCACGGCGTCGCCATCCTGCGTGCGCTGGACGAACTGGGTGAACTCGATCCCGCCATGCTGGCGCAGGACGATCCCGCAGCCGTGGTGCGTACCGTGCAGTCCATGGGCCGCGCCATGCGGTACGCCAGCGAAACCGTGGCGGACCCGGCCGGCAACACCGTCTGCACCGTGGTGGTGGATCGCGACGGACTGGCGGTCACGCTGATGACCAGCATCTTCAAGCGCTTCGGCTCGGGCATTGCCGTGCCCGGTTGCGGCTTCGTGCTGCAGAACCGCGGCTTCGGCTTTGCCGGCCCCGGCCATATCAACAGCCCGGGCCCCGGCAAGCGCCCCTATCACACCGTGGTGCCCGGCGCGGCGCTGTGCGACGGCCGCTTCCACGCCGGCTTCGGCGTGGTGGGCGGGCTGATGCAGCCGCAGGGCCAGCTGCAGTTGCTGGTCAGGCTGGCCGCCTGGCAACAGCCGCTGCAGGCCGCGCTCGACGCGCCGCGCTGGCGCCTCGAATCCGATACCGCCCTTGCCATCGAAGCCGGCATGCCGCCGGACATCGTGCGGGCCCTGCGCGAAGCTGGCTACGCGGACCCCGCCGGCCTGGGCGAACTCGGCGGGCGCAGCGATTTCGGCGGCGCGCAGATCGTCATGCGCGATGCGTCGGGCGCGCTGCTCGGCGCCTCGGACAAACGCAAGGACGGCATCGCGCTGGGCGAGTAGAGCCCCGCCCGGCGCGCAGGCCGCGCGTCAGGATCACTGTTTATGTTCTCCGGCCATCGCACCAGGCGTCTTCCCCGGCCCCAACGCCCGCAGGCCGGAGGAAGCGCGCGCACCCTCGCGCGCCAGCCAGCTGGCAAACACACTCAATGCGCTTGCTGCTTCGCGGTCCGTCCTAAACAGCATATGAAACCCCTGGTCGCGCAGTACCACGTCGGGGAACAACTGGCACAGGCGGCCCGAGGCCAGGTCCTCGTCCACGAGTGCCAGCGAGCCAATGGCAATCCCGAGATCGGCCGTGGCTGCCTGCAGGCTGAGAAAGAAGTGCTCGTACAAATGCCCTCCCAGCGGCCCGGCCGGCACCACGCCTGCTGCCGCCAGCCAGCGCGCCCACGCGTCGCGCCGGCTGCTCAGATGTAGAAGGGCGGCACGCAGGCAATCCCCGGGGACCGATACCGGATGCTGCGCCAGGTAGCGCGGCGAGGCGAGCGGTGCCGAAACATCGTCCAGGAAGCGGACGCATTCATGACCGGCGCGCAACATCGGCGCTCGCCGGATGATCAGGTCGAACGGCTCCTTCAACTCATCAATGCCATCGGTGGCGGAAGTCGTCACGCGGATTTCAATGCGCGGGTTCTCGATCTGGAACGACGACAGGCGCGGGATCAGCCAGCGCATCGCGATTGACGGTGTGGTGTTGACGCGCACGATGCGCTGCTCTCCTGCTCGCGCGAACTGCTCCGCCGCGAGCGCGATGCGATCCAGGCTTGCTTTCACCTCGGCGTAGAACAGCAGCGCGGCTTCGGTCGGCTCGACCCCGCGCACGCTGCGCACAAACAAGGGACGGCCGAAATGGGTTTCCAGCAGGCGGATCTGCTGGCTTACCGCGCTATGCGTGATGTGAAGCTCCGCCGCCGCCAGCGTCAGGCTCCTGGCGCGGGCCGCAGCTTCAAAGACCTTCAGCGCCTTCAAGGGCGGGAGCCGTGCCGTCATGATGTCAGTTTTTCTAATGGGTATAACAGGAAATGTCGCTTTTCCTGACCAGAGCTGGCTTCTATAACTCTTTTATGACAATGCGTCCGGCCAATATTGCAATGCCACTACTCGACAGAAATTCTAACAACAAGTCAGTCTCCGCCATAGGCCGGATACCGGCGCGGCCTCTGATCGGGCACCTGCGCGGCATCCTGCGGTACCTGCAACGGGAACGGCCGTCGGACATCGCGTACTGGCAATGCGGCGAGCTGGCCATCCTGGCCGCCGCAAGTTGCCACGAAGACCTCGAATGGCGCCAGCGCGCACTGCTGCGCCGCGATCAGGAAGCGGCGCGCAGACTGTGGACCCTTTCGATCTGAGCGCGCGATGAGTGCATCACTCGACATGGAGCGGGCCGAGACCAGCGGCGAGAGCAGCGTCGCTCGCGTGCTGGCACTGGGCACGGCGCAGATCGTCGGCTGGGGGTCGTCGACCTATCTCCCCGCAGTGATCTCCGCACCTGCCTGCAAAGACCTGGGCATGACTTCGGGGATCTTCTTCGGGGGCTTCTCGGTCGCCCTGGTGGCAATGGCGTGCACGGGACCCGCCATCGGCCGGTACATCGACCGCAATGGCGGCAGACGGGTACTGTTATCGTCAAATATCGTGCTGGCCACCGGTCTGCTGATGCTGTCGCAAGCAGGTAGCACGGCCGGACTGTATGCCGCCTGGTGCGTGATGGGCCTGGGCATGGCGATGGGCCTTTACGATGCCGTCTTCGCGGCGCTCGTCGCACAGCACGCGAAGGCAGCGAGCCGCCTGATCGTCGGCGTCAGCCTGGTCGGCGGCTTCGCCAGCACCGTTGGCTGGCCGGCATCCACCTGGATGATCGAGCACTGGGGCTGGCGCTCGTGCTGCCAGACATGGGCCGCGGCCCATTTGCTGATTGCCCTGCCGGTGCATTGGCGCCTGGTCCCGGCCGGGCGCACCGCGCCCCGGCACACGCCAGCCGCGCAGCCGGCCGCGAGCGCGATCAAGGCCCCTGGCAAGCGTGCGCGCGAACTAGGGCTGCTCTGCTTGTTTTCCGGCGCTACCGCCTTCGTGACATCGGCGATGGCCGTTCATCTCCCGGCACTGCTGCTAGCCAAGGGAGCGACGCTCGGGCAGGCGGTGTTCGCCGGCATCCTGCTTGGACCCGCGCAGGTCGCCGCCCGGCTGGCGGAGTACGGCCTGACACAGCGCCTGAGGATCCACCCGCTGATGACCGCCCGTGTTGCCACGGCGCTGCATCCCGTGGCTTGCGTCTCCCTGGGTCTGTTCGGAATATCGTCAGGGCTGGAGCCGCTCTTCTCCATCCTGCACGGCGCCGGGAACGGCATGATCTCGGTGGCACGCGGGGCTCTTCCTCTGGCGCTGTTCGGGCCAAACGGCTACGGCGCGGTGACCGGACGGCTGGCGGTATTCGGCGGGACGGCGCAGGCGTTCGCACCCGTCGCCTTCGCATTCGTCCTGGATAAGGGCGGGCCGGGCGCCGCCATTTCCTTGTCCGGCGCGCTCTCGATGGCAGCGTTGCTGGCGCTGCTCCGGCTGCGTTCAGGCAGCGGCGGCCAAGCATCCTAACGGGTGCAGGCCGCACGACCTGCCTGACCAAAGGCGGCCTAGGCGAGCGCCTTCCGCCCTTCCTTCCGCCCTTCCTTGCTCTCCTCTCGCCGCGCCTCTTTCCTCTCTTCCTTGCGCCGCCCGTACCAGCCGCCGATCACCAGCAGCAGCGCCACCGCCACGATATCGCCGCCCAGCGCAATGGGCCGCGAGGGGCGGCCGCCGGCGATGCCGTGGGTAAAGCCCTCGATCACCACCGACACCACTGCGCCGAAGACAAAGCAGAACAGGCTGTGGCGGCCGATCTGCACGACCGGCCCCATCACCGATGCCAGCCGCGCCACCCAGCCCGCGCGCACCGCGAGGTAGCACAGCCAGGCCAGCCCGAGAAAGCTCACGATGCGCAGCGCCGCCAGGCTCTTCTTTGGCAGCGGGAACACCATGGTCGGCAGCCACGCGGGTAGCCACGGCTCGTACACATGCGGACGCATCCACAGGTAGGCCAGCAACACGCAGGACAGGGTCACCGCCACCGCCAGCCCTGTCACAACCCAGCGCACCAGCGCCTGGCGCGGCAGAATGATATCGGGCCGCAGGCGCGCCATCAGGCCCAGGCCGAACAGCAGTTGCCAGGCGAAGGGGTTGAAGCTCCAGCCATTGCCATCGCTACTCGGCAGCAGCGGGGTGAGCATCGGCGCCATCAGCCAGAGCAACGCGCTCGCGCCGACAAAAGTCAGCGGCATGGCCCGCGCCATACGGATTGCCAGCGGCGCAAACAGGATGAAGACCGCGTACATCGGCAGCACGTCGGAGACAAAGGGCTGCCGCGCCACGCTGAACACCTCGATCAGCGTGCTGAACGGATGCGCCATGAAGACCGGTGCCTCCGTGGAACGGATCGCCGGTGCGGGCACCCGCGCCAGCGCCAGCAGCAAACCAAAGACCAGCATCAGCACGCCGGTCAACACGAACGCCTTGTAGATCTCCCAACTGCGGCGGATCAGGCGGTTCTGCGCGGCGGATGCGCCATGCCGCGCCTCCATGGCTATGTAGGCCGCCCCTGCCGAATAGCCGGCCAGGAAGACAAAAATCTCCGCCGCGTCGAAGAACGCGAAATTGCGGATGGTGTAATCGGCCAGCACACTGCCATTCACGTGGTCCACCACAATGAAGATCAGCGCGATGCCGCGAATCAGGTCAACCTCAGTTCTGCGCTGGGTTTCGATCATGGACAAAAGCAACTCCTGCAATACCTGGCAATCCGGGCGCCCCGACAAAGCGTCCGAATGTCTCCGAGGCCACAAATCCATGGCCCCTGTTTATTCAATATGTATGATTCAGCACCTGAACGCAGCCGGTTGGCTTTCGGGCGCTGCTGGTTCGTCACATGGCTTTGTCCCTGAATACCGGAAAAAGTGCGACGGACATGCCCGCTGGCGAGGACGGCAAAAAGCCCTGGCAACGCGGCGCCAGGGCGAGATGATACGGCATATTGGGGATTACCCTAGGGGCAGCAGGAGCCTGGGTGCAGGAAGAGCCTGCGCCGTCGTTCCAGAGGGATCGGCTATCATCCGCCTCATAACACCGCACACAAGCCGATGACCACCAACAACGCGCTATCCGACTGGACTCGTGATTTCCATCAGGTGTGCGACAACAGGGCCTTCCTGTTCTATGTCGTGTTCGGCGCCAACGCCGGGAACCTTCGCCTCTCGCGCAGCCAGTATCGCTGCGACGGCGTGCCGGATGGCCTGGAATTGCTAGCCTACGGTCCCGGCCGCCATCCCGAAGTGCTCGACTCGTTCCGGGATGGCTACCTCTGGGAAGCATTGCAGGCCAGGCAGCCCGCGCTGGCCGAAACCATCGCCGCGCAGACGGAATGCGTGGTGCTGCGAGGGACGTTTGCGGACGAAGCCACGCTGAACTATTTCCGCAACACCATCGGCCTGCTGACGTGCATGCTGGATTGCGGCGGTGTGGCAATCTACGATCCGCAGAGCTTTACGTGGTGGTCGCGCTCCGACTGGAAGACCAAGGTCTTCGAGCCGGGGCTACCGCAGCCGGGCGAGCATGTCGTCATTCTGGTTTCCGACGAGGAAGATGGAACTCAGTGGTTCCACACACGCGGCATGCGCAAGTTCGGCCGGCCCGACCTGAGCCTGCACAGCGTGCCAGCCGGTTACCGGGAGGCCGTGGTGGACCTGTTCAATCGTTTTATCGACCTCCATGCATATGGTGGCGTGATTGCCGAAGGCCAGGAAATCCACATGCGAACGCTGCCGGAAGGCATGATCTGCGTACATGGCGGCGATGAAGACGACCCGGATTTCAATAATGTCCACGTGGAGATCATGTGGCCATCGGCACCGGGTCGGTAGGTCGGTAAGCGGGCTGGGCCGCCGTGGACAATGACGCCAACCTGGCCTGGGACTTCGTCACATCGCCGGTGTAGCTCAAGGACATGAAGGCAATAACCAGGAGGAGACATGGATGTGCAAGGCAGGAAAACGCAGGGGATGTCCCGGGAGCGGCTCGGCCGGGTCGAACGATTCGTCGACGAAGCCTATGTCGCGACCGGCAAGCTGCCCGGCGCCCTCATCCAGGTGTGGCGGCGCGGCGAACTGGTCCTGAACTCGGCGCTGGGCCTGGCCGACCGCGAGCGGCAGGTTCCGTTGGCCGAGGATTCGATCTTCCGCATCTACTCGATGAGCAAGCCCGTCACCTCGGTGGCGGTCATGATGCTGGTCGAGGAGTGCAAGATCGCCCTGGACGATCCGGTGAGCAAGTACATCCCGGCATGGGAAAACCTCGGTGTCTACAACGGCGGCTTCATGGAGAGCTTCCAGACGCGCCAGGCTGCGCGCCCGATGCTGGTGGTCGACCTGCTGCGCCACACCTCCGGCCTGACCTATGGCTTCCAGCAAAACACCAACGTCGACGCGGCCTACCGCAAGCTGAAGCTGGGCGAACTCGCCACCGACGGCACGCTCGACGACATGATCGAAAAGCTGGCCAAGCTGCCTCTCGAGTTCTCGCCGGGCGAGGCCTGGAACTACTCGGTCTCCACCGACGTGCTTGGCTACCTCGTCGGCAAGGTCAGCGGAATCCCTTTCGAGACCTTCCTGAAAGAACGGATATTCGATCCGCTGGGCATGGTTGATACCGCCTTCCACGTGCCGGAAGAGAAGGCCTCGCGCTTTTGCGCCTGCTACGCCGTCGGCACGCTCGGTTCGAAGGTGGTATCCACGCGCGAGCCGGTACTGCAGGACGATCCCCTCACCAGCCCCTACCTGAAGCCGCCCGGCTTCGTCTCCGGCGGCGGCGGCCTGGTGTCCACCGCCGCCGACTACATGCGCTTCGCACGCATGTTGCTGCAAGGCGGCGAACTGGACGGAGTGCGCCTGCTGGGGACGAAGACGCTGACGCTGATGACATCCAACCATCTACCCGGCGGGGTGGACCTGCCACGCATGTCGCGCTCGATGTTCAGCGAGGCCAACTACGATGGCGTCGGCTTCGGACTCGGCTTCGCCACCACGGTGGCGCCGGCGGCCACCATGATCCCCGGCAGCGCTGGCGACTTCTTCTGGGGCGGCGCGGCCAGCACCTTCTTCTGGGTCGATCCGCAGGAGGACCTGATCGGACTGTTCCTGACCCAGCTCCTGCCCTCCTCCGCCTACCCGGTGCGCCGCCAACTGCGCACGCTGGTCTACAGCGCGATCACGGAGGCGGGGGGCGGAGCACGCTAAGCGCCCGGCGAGCCGTGACACACGATGTCGAGCCTGAGTTCGGATTGAAGCGTGTGTGGATGTCGTCGGCTGCCGCGCCTTCGGTGTAGTTCCGGCTGGGTTGCTAGCTCATTTTGCCGAGGTCTTCGCTACGTCCCCGGTATAACTCAGGGAAGACAGCTCCTCCTTGGCTTTGTCCGGCGTCTCAAACTCCAGCACCACGCGGCCGACCATCAGGCCAATCGACGGCGAACTGCGCACGTATTTGGTTTCCCCGCCATCGAGAACGAAGCTGAGCGTCTTCTCCGTTTCCGTCGATGCCGAGGCGACGTATTTGCCGGCCGGACGATCCACGAAGAAGAAGCCACCGGGCTTGGATTCCCCGACGACCTGGCTGTTGAGGCGAAGGTCGGGTTGAATCGCGGCGCCGAACATGGATGCCGAGCGCAAGAAATAGATGCGACCTTCCCCGGGCTTGATCGTTGGGATAGAGGCCGCCATCTCGGAATGCTTCACACCCGACGCGCAACCCGCCATCAGGAACGATATCGCCATCCCGCCAATTACCATACGTACAACGCGTTTCATTCAATTTCTCCCAAGGTCAGGGGTACTGCGGTTGAAAGCGGGGAATAGTTTTGCTCCCCCGGCAAATAGAAGCCCACCAGCTTGTTGCCTTTGAGCACCAGGTAGGCTTCGTGGACCTGACGGCCTTCAATCGTGAAAATCGTTCCGACCGGCCGGTAGACTTCCCCTTGCGGCGCACTGCCCACCCGTTTCCAGACGGAATGCGCCGCGAGCTGGCGGGTATAGCCGGTATCGAGTTGAATGTGCGCCGGGGCCAGGAGTTTTATGGGGCGTGCCGCAGCCCCGCTCTGGGCTAATTCAACGCTGGCGGGCGCCGTCGCGATCATCGGGGCACAGCCAAGGAGCGCAAGGCCGGCACCGAAGGCTAGCCAGCTGTGACGAAAGCACAGCAGAAATAATGCATGCATTGTGAAATTCGAGTTTGAACCGATTATTTGGGAAATGCGTGGCTATGCCGGCGGCCTTCGTCACCCTAGCCTATGCAGTAAGGCGTCTTCACAACACCCCGCAGTGGGACAGCGCGAACGCTGTTGCCCTCCGGAACAAGCTCCGATATGGCAATACCCGATATTCCCTTTGGGGTATTTTCCGTGAGTACCTCATAGTCCCTGCCAGGCTCAGAATGACATTGGCGCGCGGCCCCAGCACGCTCAATGGCCCTTCCAGAATGGAAGGATTGGTGCTGGTTACCTGATTAAGGATCGTCCGGGCGAGCGCCGCGTTGTTGTCGAGATCCACTCCAGCCCGGGGCACGTTGAAGTCGCGATAGGTATTGGTGGAGACGCCACCCATCGCCTGTGCGACGCCCACGGTGATACGGCCATTGGCACCGGTCGCCGCAGTTGTGACAGTGCCGCCGTCTGGCGTGATCCCGCCAGCCAGGCTCCAGGCGGAGGCGAACATTGTGCTGGCCGCAATAGCGGCCAAGCGCAAGCGAGGCCGGCGTGCGGATGCGTTCCCAAGATCGACGAATGGTCTTGCCCAATTTCCTGCCTGCTGCACTTCATGCGCCCCGTTCAATGGCTGCGCGGACAGGGCCGTGGTCAGGCCGGAGGCGCTAATACCAAATGGTTGGCGCCAACAGCGTTTCGCGTCCGCCGCGCTGGATCAGGGCGGAACACTAACAGGATCGAAAAACGTTGGGTATCATATTTGTCTTATTTTTTAATTAATTTAAACAAATAAATATAATTATCTAAGTTATGAAATTTGACACTTTTTTGGCGCAATTCGGATAACGGCCACGAATGCGCGCTCTACACTCCACCAAAGTCTGGCTTGACGCACCGCGCATCACGGCCTCCAGCCAAGCCGCCCTGCACCGCGCCCCATCCGGCAAAACGCCCCTGCCATCCTGCCAGGGGCGCGCCGACCAATATGCCAATGATTACTGCGCTACCGGGCCTGCCGAAACTTCGGCAGTCGTGGCCTTCGTCACCTGCTCCATGAAGAACGCCGCGCGCAGCCTTGAGACAGCGGCTTGTGTGCTCTGGTCCACCGACTTCATCAGGTTGCCATATTCCGGAGCCTCGTCCCACGCGCCGGTTACCGGCGTGCCGACCTGTACCGGCTCATACCATTGCAGCCGGTTGGTGTGCAGATCGATCAACTGGCCCACGAGCGACACATAGCCCTCCGGTGCGCCAAGCGGCATGAAGCCGTAGTACTGGCGCGCCGTGCCAAGCCAGCGCGGCACCACCAGCAGCAGCCGGTCCGCACCATATTGTTTTGCCAGGGGCCGGTAGTCCATCTCGGCGATGCCGTCTCCGGAGCCTTCCGTGAATTTCTTCAGTTGCTCCAAATCCAGCGGCTCAGGCACCAGCACGACCTTGATCTGGCGCGACTCCAGGCCCTTCGCAAATTCCTGCGGCAGCGCCTTCACCATGGAGAAATCCTGCCGCTGCAAACGCTCCACGATTGCCTGCGCGTTGGCCTTGTTGATCGCGTAGTCAAGAATCCCCTGCGCGCCGACCATGCTGTGGTTGGGCTCCGGCAGCTTTTGCACGGCCACGGCCACAGTGCTCGTCCGGTCATCGAAGAGCTTCGTGGAGGCGGGGATCGGCTTTTGCACGACAGCACAACCAGCCAGCAAACTTAGCGCCAGGAACAGCCCGGCAAGACGGATACGACCCATGATTTTCCTTGTAGATTTACGTCATCGAACGCAGCGCTGGCGGCAACCCTCGGCCAGTTCCCGCTTAGCCAGGCTTGCCTCATCACGTTGTGCATTCTCTTTTTTGCCGGTGGCGCTCCCGTGCCCGCAGATGGAAGGGGACGTCAATCAAGCTACGTGACATGGCGGCGCCATTACCGACATCGCCTTTCACGCCCCTGGCGTCCGCAGCCCCGGATCGGGGCGAGACACAGGCGCATCACCAACGCCTCGTTGGTATCGGCTTCGAAGTGGGCGTCCTGTACCCCACTGAAGTCTGGCTTGACGCCTCGAACCGCTATCCGCCGGAACTCGCGGCCAAGCTGGAGCAAGCTGGGGGAGGAAGCCCGTGGAAGCCATTTATTCGCGCTGCGATTTGGACAGGTCTTGCGAAATAGCGCTGGCTATAGGAGGAATATTCTTAATTGGATTTGCGGAAATTTCCGATCTTCAACAATCCGTTTTCGAAAGACGCCAGTCGCGCGCGGGAAACCAGCGCGCTTCGTCGCTTACGAAAATCGGCTGCGCCAACGCGCGGTCTCACTTTTGCCGCTGACCGCCCCCCCTCACCCAATCACCTCTCCCGCCAACTCCATCTCAAGCCAGGCCCGGAACCGGTCCACCCCAGGCCGAACCACGCTCGATGCCACAATCTGGTAGGTCGGCCCCTCTGCCACATGCTCGGGCAGGACCACCTGCAACTGCCCGCTCTTGAGCATCGGCAATACCATCGGCGTACGCCCTATCGCAATCCCCGCCTGCTGGGCGGCGGCATTCAGCACATGCGCATATTGCGAAAAATACAGGCAAGCCTGCTTGGACGAGCGCATCAGGCCCAGGCGCTGATACCACTGCGTCCACGACATCCAGTCAAAGCGGGCGCCGGGGTCATGGAACACCAGCAAAGGCGTATCGAGGATCTGCCGCGCCTCGGTAATGCGTGCCGCCACGGCCGGCGCGGCCACCAGCAGCAGGCGCTCTTGCAGCAGTGGGCGGGGATCGTCCCGGCCAAGGGGATGCGCGTTGAGCCGGATGGCGAGGTCGATGCCTTCGCGTTCGAGGTTAAGCATCGCTTCCGAGGCATCGATGCGAACGTCGATGCCAGGCTCGGCCGCCTGGAATCGCGCCAGCTTGGGCACCAGCCAGAGCGAGGCGAAGGACGGCGTGGTGGTGACGGCGATGGAGATGCGGTCGACGGCAAGCAGGCGGTCGATGGCGGCGCCTAGCTGGCCGATCGACAAACTCGCCGCTTCAAAGAGCTGGCGGCCTTCCGGTGTCAGGCTCAGGCCCTTGCCGCCGCGCAGGAACAGCGCCACGCCAAGCACGTCCTCCAGGCTCTTGACCTGTTTGCTGACCGCCGACTGGGTGATGCAAAGCTCTTCGGCGGCGGCGGTGAAACTCAGGTGGCGCGCCGCGGATTCGAAGCCGCGCAGGGCTTCGAGCGACATGGCGCGCAACGCATTGGTCGAGGCTCGGCTCAGGATTGACATGACGGCCAGGCATACCCTTGATGAAAAAGCTTCCGGGCGGCCCTTGCGGTTCCCGGCAAGAATGCAAGCACCACTCCAGAAATTGGCGCGCTCGCCAGGAGGCTATCGTGAGCACTACGCAAGGCAACTGGATCCTCGGCCCGGACCCGCTGCGGATCCCGCTCGGAATGGGATCTTACCTGATCTGCACGGAGGGCATGGTGTGGCTCACGCAGCAGTCTGCCGCACTGGAAGCGGCTGGACGCGACACGATACTGGCATGCGGCGAACGCTTTTGCGTCGGGCGGGAGGCGGTGGTCTTTGTTTCCGGCTTTCGCGGCCGCCCGGCACGCATCACCGTTCGCGGAGCCGCCTGACCATTTCGCATCGCCTGCACCAGCACGGACCCATCCAGTCAAGACAATGAGGACAACCACGGGATGCAAACATGACAGATATTACCGACATGGTCAACGCAAAAGAGCTGGTGCAATACGAACAACTCGGCCAGCATGCATTGTTGACACTGAACCGCCCCGGCAAGCTTAACGCCCTGAGCTATCCGCTCATCGACGCGCTGATGGACAGGCTCGATGAGCTTGAGGCCGACCCCGCCGTGCGTTGTGTCATCCTTACCGGCAGCGGTACGCGCGCCTTCAGCGCGGGCGCCGACATCGCAGGCTTCGCGCCGGACATCGCGGCTTCGCCGGAACAGGCGCTGCGCAGCTTCCTGCAGCCGGGACAGGCCATGACGCGGCGCATCGAAGCCTTCCCCAAGCCGGTCATCGCGGCGGTCAACGGCCTGGCTTTCGGCGGCGGCTGCGAGACCGTGGAAGCCTGCAGCCTGGCCATCGCGGCCGGGCACGCTACCTTTGCCAAACCCGAGATCAAGCTGGGCTTCCCGCCCACCTTCGGCGGCACCCAGCGCCTGCCGCGCCATGTGGGCCGCAAGCGCGCCAATGAAATGATCCTGACAGGCGAGCCCATCGACGCGGACACCGCGCTGCGGTTCGGCCTGGTCAATCAGGTAGTGGATGCCGCTGACCTGCTGCCCGCCTGCCTGCGGCTGGCAGACCGGATTGCGCGGCATTCATCGATTGCCGTCACCGCCTCGCTGCGCGCGGTCACGCGGGGCATCAACCTGCCGATCGACGAAGGCCTGGCGGTGGAAGCCATGCAGTTCATGATCGCCGCGGGTTCGCTCGATGCGCGCGAAGGCAGCCGCGCCTTCGTCGAAAAGCGTCCGGCGGTGTTTCGCGGGGCGTGAGCGGGCGTACCAGCCGTGGCGAAGCACTGGCGCTGGCACGCGCCGGGCTGGCAATGGCCGCTTGCAGCGCATATATTGACCAGCACAAGCGCGGCCAACTGGCCGGCCATCCGCCTCTGGCGGCGGATGGCCGGGACAGCGTGCCAAAGGAGACTGGCGATGCAAGCGGAGATGGCAGGCACGGCCGCACCCGACTCCTCCAAACTGGGCGCGGTGCTGCGCGTCACCAGCGGCAACTTCCTCGAACAGTTCGACTTCTTCCTGTTCGGCTTCTACGCCACCTATATCTCCCACGCTTTCTTTCCGGCCAATAGCGAGTTCGCCTCGCTGATGCTGACCTTCGCCGTGTTTGGCGCGGGGTTCCTGATGCGCCCGCTGGGCGCCATCATGCTGGGTGCCTATATCGACAAGGTGGGCCGCCGCAAGGGACTGATCGTGACGCTGTCGCTCATGGCGAGCGGTACCATCCTGATCGCCCTCGTGCCAGGCTATGCCACCATCGGCCTGCTGGCGCCGCTGCTGGTGCTCACCGGCCGTCTGTTGCAGGGCTTCTCCGCGGGCGCCGAACTGGGCGGGGTTTCGGTCTACCTGGCTGAAATGGCAACGCCGGGCCACAAGGGCTTCTATACCGCCTGGCAGTCGGCCAGCCAGCAGATCGCCATCATCGTGGCGGCCGGGCTCGGCTTTGGCCTGAACCACTGGCTGACCGCCGAGGAACTGGGTGCCAGGGGCTGGCGCATCCCGTTCTTTATCGGCTGCCTGATCGTGCCTTTCCTTTTCGTGCTGCGCCGTTCGTTGCAGGAAACCGTGGAGTTCCGCGCCCGCCGCCACCATCCCAGCACGCTCGAGGTATTCGATTCCATGCTGCGCAACTGGCGCACGGTGTTGGCAGGCATGCTGCTGGTGGCAATGACCACCACCACCTTTTACCTGATCACCGTCTATACCCCGACCTTTGGCAAGACGGTGCTCAAACTCAGCACCGCCGACAGCCTGGCGGTGACGCTGTGCGTGGGCATCTCCAACTTTCTCTGGCTGCCTGTTGGCGGCGGGCTCTCCGACCGCATCGGCCGCCGTCCTATCCTGCTGGCGATTTCCGCGATCGCCCTGGCCACAGCCTATCCCGCGCTATCGTGGCTGGCCGGCGCACCCAGCTTCGAACGCATGTTGCTGGTGCTGCTGTGGCTCTCCTGCCTCTTCGGCATGTACAACGGCGCCATGGTGGTGGCGCTGACCGAGGTGATGCCGGTCGAGGTGCGGGTGGCGGGTTTCTCGCTGGCCTACAGCCTGGCCACAGCCGTGTTCGGCGGGTTTACGCCGGCAGTGTCGACCTACCTGATCGAGGCCACCGGCGACAAGGCCGCGCCGGGTTACTGGATGTCCTTTGCCGCCGCGTGCGGGTTGCTGGCCACCATCATCCTGTATCGCAAGGCGCGCCCCGTGGCCAGGGCATTTTGACGACCATCAGGCACCGGTTGACGGCTCAAGCGCCGCAAACAGCATGATTTGGCGGGGGATGCGCGAGGCAGCGCCGGCCCCTTGCGCACCGTTTCCGCACCGTTTGTGCACCGCACCAACCATTCCCGGCAAGCCCCTCTTCCAAAAAGCCAAATTGTCGAAGCCGGCACAAGGCGCGACACTCCGTACCTGCAGCGGGCGCCACGGGCGCGGCGGGCAAGCCATCGCCCGCCCGGCATTGCGCCCGCCAGCCTGGCACGAGAACAAGGCAGCATGCCAGCCACGCGATAAGCAGGATCACCCCGAGAGCCACAACGGCAGCCCTATGTCACTGACAAGCACTGACTTCACCCCGCTCGCCGCCCTGGTCGACGCTCAGGCCACGCTACGGCCGCGGCACCCGGCCGTGGTGCTGGACCAGCGCACCATCGACTTCGCCGGCCTGAACCGGCTCGCCGACCGCGTCGCCGCCGCGCTGCAGCGCGATGGCGTGCCGGCGCAGGGGGCAGTGGCCATCTGCGCGGCAACCTCGATCGAATACGTCGCCGCCTTCCTCGGCAGCCTGCGCGCCGGCGTGGCGGTGGCGCCGCTGTCCCCGGCCCTGAACCCGGAGACACTGCGCGGCATGGTGCAGGATTCGGGGGCGCGCCGGCTGTTTATCGATGCCGGCACGCGCAGCGCCTTGCAAGGACTGGAAGCCGAACTCGGGATTCCTTGCATCGCGCTGGACGACAGCGGCGCGGGCCTGGCCTTCTCGGAGTGGCTGGCACCCCCGGGCGCGCGTCCGGCGAGCGTCGACGTGCAGCCCGACTGGGCCTTCAACCTGATCTACTCGTCCGGCACCACCGGCGTGCCCAAGGGCATCATCCAGCCCTTCGGCATGCGCTCGTCGCACGTGCAGCGCGCCACCCAGGGCGGCTACGGCCCCGACAGCGTGGCGCTGCTATCTACCCCGCTGTACTCAAACACCACGCTGGTCAGCCTGTTTCCCACCTTGTCGCTGGGCGGCACCGTGGTGCTGATGCGCAAGTTCGACGCCGGCCAGTATCTCGAACTGGCGGCCAGGCACCGCGTCACCCACACCATGCTGGTGCCGGTGCAGTACCAGCGCATCCTGACACACCCGGATTTCGCCCGCACCGACTTGTCGTCGTTCCGCTACAAGTTTTGCACCAGCGCGCCCTTTGCCGCCGCACTGAAGGCTGAAGTGCTGGCACGCTGGCCCGGTGCGCTGATCGAGTACTACGGCATGACCGAGGGCGGCGGGCGGTGCGAGCTCCGCGCGCATGAACATCCGGACAAGTTGCACACGGTCGGGCGCCCCTCCGCGGATACCGATATGCGGCTACTGGACGACGATGGCCGGGAGTTGCCGGCCGATGCGCCGGCCGGCACACCGGGCGAGATCGTCGGGCGCTCGCCCGCGATGATGTCCGGCTACCACAATCATCCGGAGAAGACCGCCGAGGCCGAGTGGTTCGATGCCACCGGCAAGCGCTTCATCCGCACCGGCGACGTCGGTTACTTCGATGCCGACGGCTTCCTCGTGCTGATGGACCGCAAGAAGGACATGGTCATCTCGGGCGGCTTCAATATCTATCCGAGCGATATCGAGGCGGTACTGCTGGAGCATGCGGACATCGCCGATGCGGCCGTGGTCGGCGTGCCCTCGGAGCGCTGGGGCGAAACGCCGGTGGCCTTCGTGGTGCTGCAGCCGGGCGCCACGGCCGATTCAGCCGGACTGCTGGACTGGGTCAACGGGCGGCTCGAGAAAATGCAGCGGCTTGCCGCACTGGTGTTGACGGACGAACTGCCGCGCAACGCTATCGGTAAAGTGCTCAAGCGCGACTTGCGCGAACAGTACGGGCGCGCGCCCTGAGCGCGAAGCGCGCAGCAACAAGCAAGAACGCGAAGCATCTGTTTTAATCATTTCGCCGATTCGATGATTCCATGATTCATTGATTCGGCGTTTGCAGGACAACAAAGTACCCCGAACAACCAGGGAGACCCATGAGCATCAACGGCAAGGCATATATCGTCGGGGCCTACGAGCACCCGACCCGCAAGGCACCGGACAAGACCGTCGCGCAACTGCACGCCGAGTGCGCCAAGGGCGCGCTGGAAGACGCCGGACTCAGCCTGCAGGACGTGGACGGCTATTTCTGCGCGGGCGACGCGCCCGGCCTCGGCGCGCTCAACATGGTCGACTACCTCGGCCTGAAGGTGCGCCACGTCGACTCCACCGACACCGGCGGCTCGGCGTATCTCGTCCACGTGTCGCACGCCGCGCAGGCCATCGCCGCCGGCAAGTGCAATGTGGCGCTGATCACGCTGGCGGGGCGGCCGCGCTCGGAAGGGTCGAGCGGCACGCAGGCGCGCAACTGGGGCGCCAACCTGCCCGACCAGCCGTTCGAGGCGCCGTTCAACCCGGTCACGGTGAATCTGTACGCGATGGTGGCGATGCGCCATATGTATCAGTACGGCACCACCAGCGAGCAGCTGGCGTGGATCAAGGTCGCAGCGTCGCATCATGCCCAGCACAATCCCCACGCCATGCTGCGCGATGTGGTGACGGTGGACGACGTGCTGAACTCGGCAATGATCTCCGATCCGCTCCGCAAGCTCGACTGCTGCGTCGTGTCCGACGGCGGCGGCGCGCTCATCGTGGCGCGTCCGGAAATCGCCGCCAGGCTCAAGCGCCCCAAGGTCAAGATCCTTGGCGCCGGCGAGGCCGTCAAGGGCCAGCTCGGCGGCATGGTCGACCTGAGCTGGTCGGGCGCCGCCATCTCTGGCCCGGTCGCCTTTGAAGAAGCCGGCATCCGGCCGTCCGACATCAAGTACGCCTCGATCTACGACAGCTTCACCATCACGGTGCTGATGCAACTGGAAGACCTGGGCTTCTGCAAGAAGGGCGAAGGCGGCAAGTTCGTGGCCGACGGCAACCTGATTTCCGGCGTGGGCAAGCTGCCCTTCAATACCGACGGCGGCGGCCTGTGCAACAACCATCCCGCCAACCGCGGCGGCATCACCAAGGTGATCGAGGCCGTGCGCCAGTTGCGCGGCGAAGCGCATCCGGCCGTGCAGGTCAGGAACTGCGACCTGGCGCTGGCCCAGGGCACCGGCGGCTATCTCGGCTCGCGCCATGGCAGCGCCACCTTGATCATGGAACGGGAGTAACAAGATGAGCACACCTTACACAGCCACTCCCCTCAAGTCGCCGCAAGTCGCGCCGGACAATACCGAGTTCTGGGAAGCCGCACGTGAGAGCCGCCTGCTGGTCAAGCACTGCAAGTCCTGCGGCAAGCCGCACTGGTACCCGCGCACGCTGTGCCCGTTCTGCATGGGCGAGACCGAATGGAAACAGGCTTCCGGCCGCGGCACCATCTATTCGTTCAGCGTCACGCGCCGCGCGGGTCCCACGCCCTTCTGCATTGCCTATGTGGCGCTGGAAGAGGGCGTGACCATGATGACCAACATCGTGGATTGCGACCTGGATACCGTGCGTATCGGGCAAGAAGTGAAACTCGTGTTCACGCCGACGGAAGATGGGCCGCCCATGCCCACCTTCACGCCGCGCTAAGCGGAGTCAGCGTAAGAAGGCCCGCGGCCCGGCCGCGGCGCCACTCACACGGGCTTCAGTCCACGCCGGCTCCGGACGACCTGACGGCGCTGCCCCAGGTGCCGATCTGCGTGACGATGAACTTGCCGAAGTCCACCCGGGTAAGCGTGCCGGCTTCGGCGCCCTCCTGCGCCAGCCGCTTCCTTACCTCTGGCACGACCAGCGTTGTGGCAATCGCCTTGCTCAACTTGTCCAGCACCGCCGGCGGGGTACCGGCAGGCGCCACCACGCCATGCCAGGAAACGGCCTGGAAACCCGGCAGCCCCGATTCCGCCATGGTGGGCACGGCGGGCAGCGCCGCACTGCGCGCCGGCGAGGTCACGGCCAGTGCCCGCACCGCACCCGCCTTGATATGCGGCAGCACGGCCGGCAACGTGGTGAACATGAAATCGATCTGGCCGCCAACCAGATCCGTAATGGCTGGCGCGCCGCCCTTGTACGGTACATGCAGGAATGACAGCGCCGCCTCATTCTTGTACATCTCGCCCGCCAGATGTCCCGGCGTGCCGGCGCCGGCCGAACCCATATTGGCCCCTCCCGCCTTCGCTCTGATGTAGCGGGTCAACTCAGGCAGGTTCCGGACCGGAACGCGCTTGCCCACCACCAGCACGTTCGGCACGGTGGCCAGCAGCGCGACGGGCGCGAAGTCCTTCGCCGCATCATAGGAAATCTTCCGGTACAGCGTGGGATTGATGCCGTGCGTGCTGGCGGTGGCCAGCAACAAGGTGTAGCCGTCTGGCGCGGCCTGCGCAACCTGCTTGGCGGCAATGGTGCCGTTGGCCCCGCCCCGGTTGTCCACCAGCACGGTCTGCCCGAGGGTCTTGCCGATCTCCGCGGCAACGGTGCGGGCAAGGATGTCGGATGTCCCGCCTGCGGGGTGCGGCACGACCAGGGTGATTGGCCTGGCCGGATACTCCTGGGCGCCGGCTGGCAGGGCAAGCATGGCCGCTGCCAGCGCGCACGCCGAGATGCCAAAGGTGCGGATTCGCTTCATGGATGTCTCCTGTGTATTTCGTGTATTCGAATGGGTATCGGGAGGGAATGGGGTGGCAGTCGCTGCGGCCATGCCGGCACGCAATGCGCGGCGGGCCGGGCAACACGTTGCCTGGGGCAAGGACCGCGGCTCCGGCCTGCCAACCCGGCCGTGACCGCGGATTTCAGTCCGAACCGAGCGACAGGTTGCCCGGCCGGCGTTTCTCGATATTCCATTTCAGCAGCGCCGCGCTGCGATAGATGCCGTGCGCGAACTTGCCGTAAGGCAGGGTCAGGAACAGTGCCATCACCACGCCCAGGTGCACTGCCAGCAGCAACGCCATGGCCGATGTGTCGCGCCACGCCAGCAGCGCCAGGCCGGTCAGGCTGGTGAAAAACAGCAGCGCGATAAAGCCCCGGTCCATCGGCTTCTGGGCCGCGTCGCCTGTGCGCGGATCGCGCCTCAGGTTGAGCCAGAGCAAACCGGCGGGACCGATCAGCAGGCCGATACCGCCTGCCGTGCCGAGCAGCACCGGCAAGCTGCCCGGCGCATACGGCGCGTGCAGGTCCAGCAGGTAGTGGTACAGCGTGGCCACCGCCGTGGCGGCAAAGCACAGCATGAAGCCATAGAAGGTGAAATGGTGGAAGCGCCGGCGCCACAAGGTGAACGCGTCGTCCGCGTTGTTGCAGCCCTGCCCGTGGCCGCCATCGAGGTAGCGCAGCCGCAGCGCGTCGTGCGCCGCGCCGCCGATGGCCGGACCGCGTTTCTCGCCCTCGGCCTCGCCGGGCGACACCTTGCGCCAGAAGCACATCACCCCCACACCCAGCGCCGCCACGGCAAAGCCGAACACCACGCCGAACATCGCCGCGAGCAGGTTGTGCGGGAAGATGGCGTAGAAGTTGCCGGCCAGTGGCGCGTGCAGCAGGCTGCCGCGCATGGCCAGCACCATCACCAGGAACAGCGCCAGCCCGGCCGCCAGCGCCAGCGCGGTGGCCAGGCCGGCGCGGCGGTACAGGCCACCGAAGGCGGCGGGCCAGGCGTAGTCGGAATACGTCTGCGCACGCACCTTGGCCATGGCCTGCGGCACATTGACCCCGAACTCATGCGGCGGTGCGTACTGGCACGCGTGGTAGCAGGCGCCGCAGTTGTGGCACAGGTTGGACAGGTAGTGGATATCCGCCTTGCCGAATTCCAGCCGGCGCGTCATGGCCGGAAACACGGCGCAGAAGCCTTCGCAATAGCGGCAGGCATTGCAGATCTGCATGACGCGGCCAACCTCGGCTTCGTCCCCGGTGAGCAGCACGCCCTGGGCCAGCGCCGCCGCTTCGCGCGTCAGCGCTTCAAGATGTTGCATGCTGCTCTTCCTGTAGTTCATTCTGAACGGGCCGTCCGAGCGCGGCCGCTGCGGCCTGTGTGCCGGCGATGCGGCCGAAGGCCGTGCCGATGGCCATGCCGACCCCCGCCGTATAGCCCTTGCCGAGCACGTTGCCGGCCATCATCTCGCCGGCCACGAACAGGTTGGCGCTGGGCTTGCCGCCGAAGTGCACCGCGGCGTGCTCGTTCACCTTGAGCCCGAGATAGGTGAAGGTGATGCCGGGACGCAGCGCATAGCCGAAGAACGGCGCGGTGTCGATGGGCCGCGCCCAGTGGGTCTTGGCCGGTGCGATGCCCTCGGTACGGCAATCGTCCAGCACCGTGTGGTCGAAGGTGCCGACGCGGCAAGCGGCGTTGTACGCCTTGATGGTGCGCACGAAGGTGGCCTCGTCCAGCCCGAGCTGGAGCGCCAGCTCCGGCAGCGTATTGGCGCGCGCGCCCGGGAACACCGGCGGCATGAAACGGCCCACGGCCTTGGCGTCGATGATCGAATAGCCGATCTGCCCCGGCTGCTGCGCCACCAGCCGCCCCCAGATGGCGTAGCGCTTCGGCCAGAAATCCTCGCCCTCGTCGTAGAAGCGTTCGGCGTTGCGGTTGAGCATCACGCCCAGCGAGACGCAGTCCACCCTGGTGCAGATGCCGCCGTCGTACAGCGGCGCGCGCGCGTCGATGGCCACGCAGTGCGATTGCGAGGGATCGCCGATGGCATCGGCGCCGGCCTCGATCATGTACTTCAGCAGCACGCCCATATTGAAGCGCGTGCCGCGTATCAGGAAATTGTCGGCCGGCCAGTCGCCATCCGCGTTCTGGCCCCAGGCCTCTCGCAGCCACTCGCGGTTGGACTCGAAGCCGCCGGCGGCCAGCACGCAGCTGCGTGCCTCGATGCGCTCGCTACCGATGTGGGCGGCGACGAAGCGGCCGCTGTCCAGTTCGATGGCGTCCACCGGCGCGTTGTAGCGCACCTGCACGCCAAGCGCCTCGGCGCTGCGGAAGTACGCATTGACCAGCGCCTTGCCGCCGCCCATGAAAAAGGCATTGGTGCGCGCCACATGCAGCGCGCCCGACAGTGGCGGCTGGAAGTGCACGCCGTGGCTGCGCATCCAGTCGCGGCAACTGGAGGAGGCGCGGATCGCCAGCCGGGCAAGGCGCTCGTCGGTGAGGCCGCCGGTGACCTTGAGCAGATCCTGCCAGTACTCCTCTTCGGGATAGGCGTCGATCAGCACGTCTTGGGGCGCATCGTGCATGCAGCGCAGGTTGCGGGTGTGCTGGGAGTTGCCGCCGCGCCATTCGCGCGGGGCCGCCTCGAGCAACAGCACGCTGGCACCCGCTTCGCGCGCCATCAGAGCGGCGCACAGGGCAGCATTGCCACCGCCAATGACCAGGACATCGATCATGGGCGAACGCCTCCTGCAAGACTGAAGGAAGCTGGCGGGGACTGCTCCCGGATTCGAATATTGGAAAGCACGATAAGGGTTCCGGTTGGGATGCCCGCAATGTAGCGGCCCCCCGGCGCCCTGCTAAGCCCTCTTATCGCATGGGGGCATCACGATTCGTGATACCCCCGCCCTGCCCCGCCCTGCCCCGTCCTGCCTCAGCCCTCCGGCCCCAGCAGCCGCGCGCCCCGCCAGGCACCGGAGCGCACCAGTTCGCGGGCGCAATCGGCCAGCACCACGCGCAGGGCCAATGCGGCGGGCGACAGTTCATCGTCGGAGAGGCTGCACAGCACGTTCTGGCGCCGCACCTTGGGATCGGCGATCTCGGCAAGGTGGAAGCGCTGTCCGGCATCGGCATAGCGCCCCACCGCGGCCCAGGGCTGCAGGGTGCCACCGAAGCCAAGGTCGACCGCGTCCATCAGCATGGCGAGGGAATCCACCTCCTGCACCACGTGCGGCACGATCTTCACGCGGGAGAAGGCAGCGTCGAGGGTGCTGCGCAGGCCGTGCAGGCCGGTGGGCATGATCAGCGGCACGTCCTGCAACTGCGCCATGCGCAGCCGCGCGGGCGCGTCGGCATCGACGCCGGGAGGCAGCGCCTTGCGCGAGCGGATCAGGAACAGGGTTTCCTCCAGCAGCGGCATCACGCTCCAGCGGCGCGCCACATTGGTATCGAAGAGGACGGCGAGGTCGAGCTGGCGGGCGTTGAGCATGGCGCTGAGGTGGCCGGACAGACTCTCCACCATATGCAGGCGCACATCCGGATAGCGCTCGCGCATGGCGCGCATCAGCGGCACGCCGATCACCGACGCGGTGGTGGGTGCCAGGCCGACGCTGACCGTGCCGGACAGCCGCGCGTGGTGGGCGGCGCGCTTGGCCTGCTCGGCATGGCGCAGCGCCAGCTGGGCTTCGCGGAAGAAGGCCAGGCCGGCTTCGGTGGGCGTGACGCCGCGCGTGGTCCGGCGCAGCAGCCGCGTCGAGAGTTCGCTCTCCAGCCGGCTGATCTGCTGGCTCATGGCGGACTGCACCATATCGAGATCGAGCGCAGCGCGGCTCATGCTGCCGAGTTCCACCACCCGGACAAAATACTGAAGCTGGCGCAGTTCCATCTGGCTCCTTCCCGATGCCATCCATGCCGGCCACACCGCGCCGGCGTGATCTGAGGCCTGGATTCCTGTGCGTGGCTTTATATCAGAAGCGCGCGCGGCCGGGGCGTAGACCGCAAAAATGTACAAGGCTTCCCAACGTCTGAATGTCCGGGATACCAGACAGGCAGGGGAAGCGCGTTCAACGCGCAATAGCGGCGAATTCATCACGCGCCTACCCTCAGGATTCCCTCGCGCAGCAAAATGTCCGCACATTTCCGCTCCAGCCCTACAGTTCTCCAACAGCCTTCCGTTAGCCGGGGCATGCTGGCCGACAACAAAATTGTCGGAGGCTTTTTTCACAACCGCCCCTACCCACCGCGCATGCTTCTCTCGCTACGTACACGCATTACGGCGACCTGTGTCGCCATTGTTGTCACCGCCCTGTCGGCATCCACCGGCATAACCTACGTTGTCACGAAGCACAGCGACGAACGCGCCCTGAGGCAAAACCTCGCCACGATCACCCAAGGCAACGCCCAGGCCATCACCGAGTGGCTGACCGCGAGAGCCGCCATGGTGGAAGCAGTTTCCCCTGAGAGCCTCGCCAGCGACCCCATGTCCGCAGTCACGCAACTGGAGAAATCCGGCGGCTTTGTCGTGGCTTACGCAGGCTTTCCCGACAAGCGCGCCGTATTCTCCCGCGACCTCGGCATCCCCGCCGGCTACGACCCCACGGGCCGCCCGTGGTACCAGGCTGCCGTCAAGACCGGCAAGCTGGTGATCACGCAACCCTATGAGGACATTGCCTCGAAGAAACTCGTGGTGACGCTGGCCCTGCCGGTGTTGGCCAATGGCGAGCTGAAGGCCGTCGTGGCCGCTGACGTGAACCTGGATGCCGTCACTTCCATCGTGACAGGCATCCAGCCCACCCCTGCCAGCTTCGCCTTCCTGGCCGACAACAACGGCCGCATCGTTGCGCATCCGGATGCGAAGCTCAACCTCAAGCCGGCCACCGACCTGTCCGCCGAGTTGACAACGAACGCGCTGGGCAACCTGGCCGATCCCGAGAAGCCACTCGCGGTGAAGATTGCCGGCGCCGCCAAGCTGCTCCATGCGGAGCCGGTGAAGAATTCGGACTGGGAACTGGTTGTCGCCATGGATGAGGGCGAGGCCCTGGCCGGTCTGCATAGTGTGCTGCGGGCCATGTTCATGACGCTGGTGGTTGTGGCTTGTCTCGCGGCCGGTGTGGGCTCCGTGATGACTGCCTCGGCGTTCCGGCGACTGTCCCAGGTGCACGAAGCGATGGATGAGATCGGCTCCGGGCACGGCGACCTGACCAAGCGGCTGCCCGCTGACGGAGAAGACGAAGTCGCCCAGATCGCCCGCTCGTTCAATCAGTTTGCCGACAAGCTGTCCACCGTCCTGATCGATATCCGCGACAGCAGCGAATCCGTCAGGACCGCGGCCGCGGAAATCTCCCAGGGCAATATCGATCTTTCATCGCGCACCGAGCAGGCTGCCGCCAGCCTGGAACAGACGGCCGCGTCCATGGACCAGCTCACCGGCACCGTGCAGAACTCGGCCGAAGCCGCCGTGCGCGCCGGCGAACTGGCCGCCTCGGCCTCGCAGGTCGCCAACCGGGGGGGCGAAGCCGTTGCGCGGGTAGTGACCACGATGCAGGAGATCTCCACGGCATCGGCCAAGATCCACGACATCATCGGTGTCATCGACGGCATCGCATTCCAGACCAACATCCTGGCGCTGAACGCCGCCGTGGAAGCCGCCCGCGCCGGTGAACAAGGGCGCGGGTTCGCCGTGGTGGCCGGCGAAGTGCGCACGCTTGCGCAACGCAGCGCGCAGGCCGCCAAGGAAATCAAGGCCTTGATCAGCAAGTCGGTGGCGAAGGTGGACTCGGGCGCGGACCTTGTGCAGGAAGCCGGGGAAACCATGAACAGCATCGTCGCCAGCGTGAAACAGGTCGAGCAGGTGCTTCGGGAAATCTCGGCCGCCGGCAGCGAACAAAGCGTCGGCATCATGCAGGTCAACCAGGCCGTGGGCCAGCTCGACAACACGACGCAACAGAATGCGGCGCTGGTCGAGCAAGCGTCGGCCGCCGCGGGCTTCCTGCATGAGCAAGCCAACAAGCTTGCCGATGCGGTGAGCCAGTTCCGGCTGGCCAGGGCTCATGGCGGCACCAGGGCGGTAGCCTGAAGCGCCGCGCAGGGCGCTGCATGCGCCAAAGCCGCCTGCGATGACGGCGGCTTCACGCCCTCTCCTCCCAGCGGGAGAGGGTTGGGGAAAAGAGGGTTCCGCTTCGGCTGAACCCTCTTTCCTTTTGGAGGACATACGCCGTGGTGGGCAGCAAAGCTGTCCTGAAAGGAGCATCCCTTCAATCCTTTCCATACTTTCCCCCCGCATTTGAAGAAATATCCCAAATACTGGTATCTTGCATGTGGCATAAAATACACTTCGCCGCGTCCAGGCACGATCTGAACGCGGCCTCATCCACCTCGCAATGCCTGAAAGGCAGGAGACCCCCCTCGCATGACTGTGTTCCAAGGGACCGGCGCCCTTTTCACCCTCATCGCCATTTTTGGCGTCATCAACCACCGCTTTATCAAGCTGCCCGATACATTGGGCATCACCGCCGTCGGCCTGGTGGCCTGCCTGAGCGTCTCCATCCTCGGCTTCAACCATCCTGAAATGGTCGCGCAGGCCCGTAAGCTGGTGGCCCAGATCGATTTCTCCGATGTTGTGTTTCATGGCCTGCTCAGCCTGCTGCTGTTTGCCGGCGCCCTCCACGTCGACCTCTCACGCATGCGCCGTCAGCGCCGGGCCGTGATCATGCTGGCCACCGTGGGCGTGGTGATCTCCACCGCCGCGGTCGGTGCCGGCTTCTACTATGTGGCGCAATGGCTCGGCCACCCGATCAGCCTGCTGTGGTGCCTGGTATTCGGCGCCCTGATTTCTCCCACCGACCCGATCGCCGTGCTGAGCGTGCTCAAGAGCGCGGGCGCGCCGGAAAGCCTGGAAACCAAGATTGCCGGCGAGTCCCTGTTCAACGACGGCACCGCGGTGGTGGCGTTCCTGACGCTGGTGGGCCTGGCCACCGGCGCCACCGATTTTTCTCCTTCCCATGTGGCGGTGGCGCTGGTGCGCGAAGTGCTTGGCGCCGTGGCGCTAGGCATCGTAGTGGGCTACGTGGCATCGCTGCTGCTGCGGGGTATCGACAGCTATCCCGTCGAGATCCTGATCACGCTGGCGCTGGCCACCGGCGGCTACAGCCTGGCCGAAGTGGTACACGTGTCGGCGCCGCTGTCGGTAGTCATCATGGGACTGGTGATCGGCAATCACAGCGCCACCAAGTCGATGTCGGAAAAGACGCGCGAGCATTTGTTCAACTTCTGGGGCCTGCTCGACGAGTTGCTCAACCTGGTGCTGTTCGGCCTGATCGGGCTGGAGATCATCGCGCTGTCCCTGCAGCTGCATATCGTCTGGCTGGGGTTGGCGGCGATTCCCGTGGTGCTGCTGGCGCGCGGCATCAGCGTGGCCATCCCGCTGCTGGCGCTGCAGAACTTCCGCCGGCTCAATCCGCACTCGGCCACCATCATGACCTGGGGCGGCCTGCGCGGCGGCATCTCGATCGCGCTGGCGCTATCGCTGCCGGAGTTCCCGGGCCGCGAGATGCTGATCGGCGTGACCTACCTGGTGGTGGTGTTCAGCCTGCTGATCCAGGCCACCACGCTGGGCAAGCTGGTCAGGCACCTGAATGGCCTGAACGCGAAGCGGTAGCCGCAAGGCGGCCAGGGAAGAAACATGATCCGGCGCTGATCGGCCCCTGCCCCCTACCCGTCGTGGGGGGGATACCGCCATGGCAGACGCCTATCATCAAGGCTCTTCTGCTGGCGACAGCGCCACGCCACTAAACTTCTTCCCAGGACGTGAGATGACCGAAGTCACCCTTGCCTTGACCGACATCCCGGACGGCCGCTGCCGGCTGCTCCGGATTGGCACGCATGAAGTCGCGGTGTTCCATGTCAATGGACATGTCCACGCACTGGCCGACAGTTGCCCCCACGCCGGCGCATCGCTGGCGGGGGGCAAAGTCGACGGCACCACCGTCCAGTGCCGGGCGCATGGCCTGCGGTTCAACCTGGCAACCGGCCACATGGCGGGTAACGCGGCCCTGGCGGTCAAGTGCTACCCCGTAACCGTTGCCGGCGGGATGGTTACGGTTGCGGCACCCGACGACTGACCCCGCGCCGCACCCGGGCGGACGCTAGGCGTTACGAATGAAGGCCCGGACTTCCGGGTAAATGTCCTCACGCCAGCGGCGGCCAGAGAAGATGCCATAGTGGCCGCACCCGGCGGCGGTAATGTGCTTCTTGCTCTCTTGCGCGATGCCAGTGCACAACTCGTGCGCCGCCGCCGTCTGGCCGGCGCCCGAGATGTCGTCCATTTCGCCTTCGATGGTCAACAGCAGCGTGCCCTTGATGTCCTGCGGCCGCACCGGCTTGCCGTCGACTTCCCAGGTGCCGTTGGCAAGGCGAAATTCCTGGAATACCTCGCGGATGGTATCGAGGTAGAACTCGGCGTCGATGTCCAGCACCGCGTTATATTCGTCGTAGAAGCGCACATGGGCTTCTGCGTCGTCGGCATCGCCTTCGACCAGGTTCAGGTAATAGTCGTAGTGCGAAGTCAGGTGACGGTCGGGGTTCATGGCGACGAAGCCGGCATGCTGCAAAAAGCCCGGATACACCTTGCGGCCATGCCCAGGGTAATTCGCCGGCACCGTGTGAATCACATTATTCTCGAACCACTTGAACGACTTGTTGGTCGCCAGCGAATTCACCGCAGTCGGACTGCGCCGCGCATCGATCGGACCGCCCATCATGGTCATGGTCTTGGGCGTCTTCTCGCCGGCCGAGGCCAGCAGGGAGATGGCCGCGAGCACCGGCACCGTAGGCTGGCACACCGAGATCACATGCAGGTGTTCCGCGCCGATGTGGCGGATGAATTCCTGGATGTAATGGATGTAGTCGGCCAGACCGAAACTGCCGTCCTCGACCGGCACCATGCGGGCGTCGATCCAGTCGGTCACATAGACCTTGTGATCCCGCAGCAAGGTTTTCACCGTGTCGCGCAGCAGCGTGGAATGATGGCCCGACAAGGGCGCGCACACCAATACGATCGGCTCATCCTTGAGCAGCCTGATGGTATCGGGGTCGTCCGCGTAGCGCTTGAAGCGCACCAGTTTGCAGAAGGGTTTTTCGATGATGGTCTGTTCGACGATCGGGATGTCCCTGCCGTTGGAGCGTACCGACCTGATATCGAAGGCCGGTTTTTCGTATTCCTTGCCGAGCCGGTACAGCAGTTCGTAGCCGGCGGCCAGGCGCGTGGCGCCGGGCACCAGGGAAAGCGGACTCAGGGGATTGGTGAAGGTCTTAGCTGTGGCCTGCGCCCACGCGGTAAGCGGGTGCAGCATCGAGCGCTGGAATTCATGGAGCTGGTAAAGCATGGCTATTTCCCCCGGGATAATTTGATTTTCTTCAGCGTTTCCAGATCGAAGAAAACTCGGCTGCGCCCTTCGTCAGCTATTGGTCAGCTATAGCAGATTCTTTCGGAGTTGCTTCTTATCGATTTTCCCTACGCTGGTCTTCGGGATCTCGGCGACGAATACGATTCGCTGCGAATCCGGCACGGCGTATCGGCTGATCCGCTTTGCGTCGACGTAATGCTGCAAGTGGCGGCGAATATCCTCGACAGTCAGGCCCTCATCGCTGACGCACACCACGGCCATAGGGCGTTCGCCCCATTTTTCGTCCGGCACGCCAATCACCGCGCTTTCACGCACACCGGGAATCCCGCAGATCAGATGCTCGACTTCGATGGAAGACACCCACTCGCCACCTGTCTTGATGACGTCCTTGAGACGATCAACGACTTGTATGTATCCATCCGGCATCATGACTGCCACGTCCTGGGTATGCAGGTAGCCCCCCGCCCAGAGTACCTCCGAGGCCTCGGGCTTGCCAAGGTATCCCAGGGTCAGGTAAGGCGAGCGCAACACGATCTCTCCCTGCGTCTTGCCGTCGCGCGGCACATCCCGCATCTCGCTATCGACAACACGAAAATCGGTCAGGGGAACCGGCCTGCCGGTCATGCAGCGCAGGCGCACGCTTTCATCGATGTCTTCAGGATCCACGCCCGGCGGAAACTGCGACAGCGCGACGATCGGCCCCGTCTCCGACATGCCATAGCCGGCGAAGACATCGATGCCTTCCGTGACCGCGGCCTTGCAGAGCGATGCCGACAGCGCGGAGCCACCGATGATCATCTTCCATCCGCGAAGATCCGTCTCCTGCTCGCGAGCCTGTTGCAGCAGCATCTGCAGGATGGTAGGCACGCAATGGGAGAACGTCACGTTTTCTGTCTTGCGCAGCCGTAGCAGGTTTTCCGGCAAATACCTGCCGGGAAGCACGATCTTGAGACCGAGCATGACGGCTACATAGGGCATGCCCCACGCCAGCACATGGAACATGGGTGTGATGGGCATGTAGACGTCTTCGCGATGCAGTCTCTGGCCCTCTCGCGGCGCGCACAGAGTGGTCGCTGTCGCGAGCGTATGCAGGACGATCTGACGGTGACTGTAGCTCACGCCCTTCGGATCGCCGGTGGTGCCCGTCGTATAGAAGATGGCCGCCGTGGTCTTCTCGTCAAAGTCCTGGAATGCAAAGTCGGGCGATGCCTGGCCGAGCAGCGCCTCGTATTCTCCTGCGACCGGCAGGCCGGTCCCGGGCAGCGGCTGACCGTCGGCAATCGTGATGATCTTACGGACATGGCGCAATTCGGAGCGGATTTCCTCCAGCAGCGGAAGGAAGTCGGCGTGTGCCAGGATCACTTCGGCGCCGGAGTCATTCAGCGTGTAAGCAATTTGCTTGGGCGAGATGCGCACATTGACGGTAAATAGTCGGGCGCCCATCATCGGGATGGCGAAATAGCTCTCAAGATACCGGTGGCTGTCCCAATCCATGACGGCAACCGTGCCTCCATGCGCCACGCCTTGCGCGGCAAGTGCGGATGCAAGCCGTCCGATGCGCTGGCGGAACTGCCCGAAGGTAAAGCGCTGCTCTCCGCAGTAGGTAATTTCCTGGTCGCCATGGAGGCTGACGGAGTTCAGAAGCAACTGTCCGACAAGCAACGGGTAATCATAGGCCGACGGGGTTGCCGCAATCTGGCTCGAGGCTGGGTCAAAGGCTTGCATGGAGGGTCTCCTGGTAGTTTTGGTGGGTATGTATCGTTGCCAGGCCATGCAGCGTACGAACCGTGCGTTGGCACAACGCCCCATGGTTCGCTGAGTACGGCGCCCGCCGCGCGTTTGATTCGCGCGAGGGACATGCCAGGCTGGCGATCGTCGTTACCTGCGCCGGCGGATGCCTGTTCCGGCGCAAAGGCTGGCAGCCTGCTTCAGCTTGTCCGGCCGGAGCCTGGGTCTGAAGGTGGCATGAAGTAAGCCTGCTGCCCTGAATTCTGCCGGACTATCGCTGCGGCTCCCCCCCACTGCTGGGGGGGGACGCCGCACGCGCCAGCATCAGAATACTGGCGACAGGTGCCCAAGAACACTTCACCAAAGTGCGGGGTAGCAACCTTCGCGGCGGGGCAAGACTGCTCGCTGGTAGCGTGGCGCGTCGCCCGCGCCACGGAGCCGCAAGAATAACCAGGAGACTCACATGAAATGCATTCGTTGGTTCACCAGGAACGGTCGCGCGCTAATGGCTGGCGGGGCAATGGCCCTCTGCTTCGCCTCTCAACACGCCATTGCCCAGGCATGGCCTGCGAAGCCCGTGCGTATCGTCACCGCCGCGCCGCCGGGAGGCACTGCCGATATGCTTGCCCGCAGCCTTGCCGACGGCCTTAGCAAGCAGCTTGGCCAGAGCTTTATCGTTGATTCCAAGCCGGGAGGTTTCGGCGCGATCGCGGTACAAGACGTTCTGGCGGCACCGCATGACGGCTATACACTCCTTGTCATCCAGGACGGCATCGCTTCCGAAATCCCTTTTCTATCAAAGCTCCGCTTTGATCCCTTCAACGACATCAAGCCACTGGCGGAACTGGCGCGTGGCGGCCTGGTGCTTGTCGGCAACCCGAAGTTGCCCGCCAGGGACCTTCCCGAACTGATTCGATACATCAAGGCCCACCCGGCCAGCGTCAACTACGCGTCCTACAGCAGCGGCATGCTTGGGCACACCATGGGCCTGCAACTAAATCGGCTTGCCGGTATCGACATGAGCCATGTCGGGTACAAGGGCTCTCCGCCAGCGCTACAGGATGTCATGGGGGGGCATGTCCCGCTGATGTTCGACGGCACCGCAACGTCGCTACCGCTGATCAAGGCCGGCAAGCTCCATGCCTTCGCCGTCAGTTCGCCGAAGCGTCTCGCCGTGCTGCCGCAAGTACCCACATTCACGGAACTCGGATATCCGGGGCTCAATCAGGTAGCGTGGATAGGACTCTGGGCAACGCCGGACGTGCCGGAAGCGATTCAGGAACGCCTGCGCGCCGCAACCCGCAAGGTACTCGAAACGCCCGCCGTGCGGGATCGCATTGCCGAACTGGGCCTGGATGCAGGGCTCCCCAAGAGCCAGGCTGAGCTAAGCGCCTCGCTTCACGCTGCCCACGACCGCCAGGGTGCGCTGCTGAAGGCGATTGACTTCAAGCCCGAATAACAGATGCCAGACGTTATCGACATGAACCTCAGCGCCGCGCCCGCGAAAACCGAATCCGATGGCACGCGTCACACATTGACGATCGAAGCCTTCTTCGACTTTGTCTGCCCCTGGTGCCTGATTGGCAAGCGCAATCTGCAGGCTGCCGCGAGCCGTCTGGCCGAAGCACGGCCCGACGTGAGTCTGAAGCTGCTGTGGCGCTCGCATCAGCTGTTGCCGGACACACCGGTTGGCGGCTTCGACTACCAAGCCTTCTACCTTGCACGCCTTGGCAGTCTTGATGCGATCGCCAGGCGTCGTGCCCAGGTGCGGCAAGCCGGCAGCGCCGCTGGCGTCAATTTCAACTTCGAGCGGATCGCCCTCCTGCCTAACACGGCGGCCGCACATGATCTGGTCGCCTATGCCGCGGGGCATGGCGACGAAGTGCAAGTGGCGGCATTGATAGAACGCCTGTTTTGCGCCTATTTCATGGACGGAGAGGATATCGGCGACTTCTCCGTCCTGGAACGCTTGGGACTGGATAGCGGACTGGACCGACAAGGGCTGGCCGAGCATCTCGAAGCATCCCCTGGCCGGCATGGCGGGTCGGTACGTCAACTACCGCCTGCCGGTTATGCCATCAGCGGCGTCCCCTGCTTTGTCTTCAACGGCACACAAGCGCTTTCCGGCGCCCATCCGCCGGACACGATTTTCGAAGCGATGTTGCGCTCGGTTCGAGGCTGAAGCCGCTCAAAGCCGACGCGGTGCGGGAGAACGGTGCCGTGTGCGAATGCGTGATTTGTTACACGGGAGCCCGGCGATCGCGTCGCTGCCCCCCCCCCCCGCGACAGGGGGCAATCACCTACATTGCGAGGACTAGACTGGGCATCGGGTTCTTGGCATTCAGGCTCGCATCCGGGATTCCCCGATGCGAGCTTTTTTTCGCCATTGCTCACTGTCGCCGGAACGCGCCCTGCCCATTCAAGCCCCGGCTCCAGTCAGGCGACGAGATGCGCCGATGCGGGAACCGGCGCTGCGGCGCATCGGCAGGAAGCGCGTTTCGACCCTCTATCGACAAAACCGGTAAGGGATATCCAAATTTCGCGTTTTTCCGATTTAGCCCAGCGCTCTACGCTCGCATATCAACATAGAAAAGCTCCCCCATGTCTTCAATCGCACAAGCCAGCAGCCCCCCCGTCTCCGCCGCCCTGAACTGGCGGAATCGCCTGCTTACGCTTCTGCCTCTGGGATTTACCGCCTGGCTGGCGCTTCAGCTTTCAGAGCATCCAGCCATCGCCAAGATGGGCCTGAGCGCCCTGACACTCGCCATGTTCGCAGGCATGTTCGCCGGAAACACGATGCCGCGCGACTGGCTCACGCCGCTGGCGCCGGGCATGCAAGTCGCGCGGCATCACATGCTGCGCCTGGGTGTGGGGCTGTATGGCCTGCGCCTGACCTTCGACGCGATCGTTGCGCTGGGCCTCGCAGGTGTCCTGATTCCCCTGGCCATGCTGGTCTCGACCTTGCTGCTGGGCACCTGGATCGGCGTCAGGCTGCTGGGCCTCGAACGGCGCGAAGCGCTTGTAGTCAGCGCGGGCAGCGCTGTTTGCGGGGCTGCCGCAGCGATTGCCATGGCTTCAGTGGTCAAGACCGACAATCGCCAGACTGCCGTTGCCGTGGCTACGGTCGTGCTGTTTGGGACTGTGGGCATGGTGCTCTACCCGTACCTTTTCGACCTCGCCGTGGGCCACATGCACCTGGCGATCAGCGAGCGCACATTCGGCATCTTCACCGGCGCGACCTTGCATGAGGTAGCGCAGGTCATTGCCTCCGGCAAGATGGTTAGCGACCCGACCGCCGATGCCGCCGTCGTAGCCAAGATGGTACGCGTGCTGGCGCTCGGCCCCCTGCTGCTGATCATGGCACTGTGGACCCGCGCAAGCGACCGCAAGCAAGGTCTCGATACGGGCGGTGCCGGCTGGTCCGGTCTCCTGCGCTCGGTGCCGTGGTTTGCCCTTGGTTTTGTTGCCGTGATGGCCATCAACTCCGCCGGCATGGTCCCACCTGACTGGAAGCCCGGACTGATCGCACTGGACAACTGGCTGCTTGCCACCGCCATGCTCGCGATCGGCCTGCAAACGCGCTTGATTGACCTGGTCCGGACCGGACGCGCGCCGATGATCCTGGCGGGCATTTTGTTCGTGTTCCTGATCACAGGTGGCGCGGCCCTGTGCTGGTTCACGGCCTGAGCGACGGCGGAAAAGAAGCGATAAGAAGACCAACTGAAGAGGAGAAATAGTGGAGAACCGTAAGAATCCTGAGCAGGTGCTGCCCACGCGGCGCACCTTCCTGCGCGGTGCGGCCGCATTCGGTGCGCATGCAGCGCTGGGCGGCATCGCGTTCGATGCAATGGCGACCGCGAGTGCAGGCACCGTGGACTTGCCGTTCGACAACGGCACGCGCGAACTGGTGGCATTCCCCCAGAAACGCCCGCTGATCCTCCTTACCAGCCGCCCCCCGCAGCTCGAGACACCATTCAGCGTCTTCAACGAAGGTGTCCTCACGCCGAACGACGCATTCTTCGTGCGATACCACTGGAGTGGCATTCCCACGTCCATCGATCCCGACAGCTACCGGCTGCAAGTGGGCGGCAAGGTTGCGAACCCGCTGGCATTGTCGCTGGCGGACCTGAAACGCATGGCTGACCCCGTGGAGTTGGTGGCGGTCAACCAGTGCTCCGGGAATAGCCGCGGCTTTCTCGAGCCGCGCGTCAATGGCGGGCAACTGGCAAACGGTGCCATGGGCAATGCCAGATGGATGGGGGTTCCGCTGAAGAAAGTACTGGAAAAGGCTGGCGTGCAGCCGGGTGCCGTGCAGGTCAGCTTTGACGGACTGGACCGTCCGCCGCTGGATGGCAGTCCGGACTTCATGAAAGCACTGCATATCGATCACGCGCTGGATGGCGAGGTGATGCTGGCATGGGGCATGAACGGGGCGGACTTGCCCTTGCTCAATGGCTATCCGCTCCGCCTGGTGGTACCGGGTCACTACGGCACCTACTGGGTGAAGCACCTTTCGAACATCCAGGTGCTTGACGGCGTCTTCGATGGTTTCTGGATGAGCACAGCGTATCGCATTCCCGACAATGACTGCGCATGCGTCGAACCGGGCAAGGCGCCCGCGCGCACGACGCCGATTGGCCGCTTCAACGTTCGCTCTTTCATCACCAGCCTGCAGACCGGCAGCAAGGTCTCGGCCGGCCATGAGACAGTCGTGCGCGGCATCGCATTCGACGGTGGGTACGGTGTTTCCGACGTCGCCTTCTCCGCCGATGGCGGGCAGACCTGGAGCGCGGCGCGTCTGGGCAAGGATCTTGGCCGCTACTCCTTCCGGGAGTGGAGCGTGGCCTTCCGCCCGTCGCACAAGGGAAGCTACGACCTGCGCGTACGCGCCACCAATCGAATTGGCCAAAGCCAGCCGCTCAATGCACTCTGGAATCCGGCTGGCTATATGCGCAACGTGGTGGAAACCACCCGCGTCAGCGCCGTATGAGGGACACAATGAAGAATCCGCATAAGCTGGTGCGTGCCGGCCTTATCGCCACGATGGCGGTCTTGAGCGGCATTACCGCTGCCTTTGCAGTGGAAGTCACGCTCCCCGCGGAAACCGCCAGCTATAAGGCCAGCGAACTCCCCGGATACCGCCTGGTGCAGCAGAACTGTATGACCTGCCACTCAGCGCAATACGTGCAAACCCAGCCGCCTTCATCTACACGCGCCTATTGGGAAGCCACGGTAAAGAAGATGAAGAAGCCATTCGGGGCACCGTTGAAAGATGAGGATATGCCGGCCATGGTCGACTATCTGGTCAAGACCTACGGCGCCGAACGGGGCAAGGACAGCCAGGGAACCGTTGGCGCGCACCCTGCCGTGCAGGCATCCACGGCGCCGCAGGATGCCAGGAGCCTGCTAAGTGCGAACAACTGCACCGCCTGCCACGCTGTCGACAAGAAAGTGGTCGGGCCAGCGCTGCATGATGTCGCGGCGAAATACGCCGGAAAGCCGGATGCGGCCACGCAACTGATGCAGAGCATTCGGGCCGGCGGCAGCGGAAAGTGGGGCGCCGTTCCCATGCCCGGGTTCCCGCAACTAAGCGAAGCGGAACTGAAAACCCTGGCTACCTGGGTGCTGACACAGTAGCAGCCTCGGATTCCTGGCGCCGGGCACGCCGTAGCGTGCGAATACGCGCAGGCCTGGCCGGTTCCAGGCCGGCATCGACATGCCTTCGTCATCCAATACGTTGGCGATGACGTTCAGCACGGCGGCATACTTCACTCCAGGCAACTCCAGCAGCGGCATGTCGCGTGCGATCAGCCGCAATGCCTGCCGCTCAGCCCCGCTCCCGGCGTGGACGGGTTACCGGGCTGCGTGCGGTTGATTCGTGTCGAGACCGGTCCCTTCCCCACTCGCGACGGAGGACGAGGAGGGGCCGGTGGAGTCTTGCTGGCGGTTAAACGACCGTCACCTTGCAGATTTTGGAAATCATGTAGCCCACGGCGGCCATCTTGTGTTCGTGCTTGACGGCAAAGGCATTCAGGTGCGCAGTGATGCAGCGGTCCAACGCCTCGCCGGCGCCTTCGTTTTCAAAGCCGGGCAGGAACGAGATGGAGACGCCCGGCAGCGGGTAATCATAAAGGCGAGCGTCCGCGACCTGGGTGTAAAGATTGCCGTTCCGGAACTCCTCAGGGATCTCGTCCCACTTCGGCAGGAGCTTCTCGGTGCTACGCGCCAGTTCAGCGTCAGTGATGCCGTTCAAGTCGGCTCGAGTCAGAGAGTAGGCCATGGTCGTCCTTCAGAGACAAAATAATGCATCGGAGTGATGCTCTGGCCGAATGAATGCGCTGTGGCTGCGGTTTCGACCGGGGGGACTGAGCATCTGACCGATTCAAACATGTCTCGGACAAGAGCCTCCCCCCAGCAGCGGGGGGGAGGCTGTGTCTTAACTGAGTAACGTCACGTTGCCGGCCGGGACCGACGGCACTCCCGCTATGCGTCTCGCAACAAGCCCAGCAACTGCGCCCGGCGCACGATCTGCTTGCGGGTGCCGGCGTCCAGCTTGGCCGACAGGTTCTTCAGGTGCCACTTGACCGTCTCCTGCCCGATGCCCATGGCAAGCGCGATTTCCTTGTTGGCGAGATGCCGGGCCAGCAACTCCAGGACATTGCGCTCTTTCGGTGTCAGCACCATGCTGGGCGCCACACGCGGCCTGTCTCCGCCACCATCGGCAGTGAGAGGTACCGCCTCCCGCGTCGGCCTGGCAGGATCAAGACGCTGCGCACCGATCGATTCCATCTCGCTATTGCGCGCCCAGTCCGCCAACGCGGGATTGACGTCGAGCAGGCCGCGCGTCATCCCGTACGCCTGTAGAAGATTCATGGCTTCGCGCAGCAAGGCTAGCCCCTTCTCGCCGCAGCGGTCCTGCGCCAGCGCCCGCAGCGCCATGATCTCGACGCGCAGGCTCCCGAGTTTCATCGCCTCCGCCCCCGCCTCGGCCCGCGCCAGCTGTTGCTGCGCCGCTCGCCAGTCCTGCTCGGCAATGCAGATATAGGCATGTGCCAGATCCTGGAGCAAGTTCAGGCCGCGCTGCTTGATCGGAGATTCGGGCGAGGCATTGTCCGCAACGATCTCGTCAATGTGCCGCTGCAGGGTCCGGCATGTCTCGGAGCGAAAGCGCCCGCTATGCAGCCGCAACTGCTCGGTCAGGCTGGCCACGCACAGCCTGGGCAGGTTGCGGGCAATGCCAACCGCATGCATGGTCTCGAGCAAGTCAAGGGCGCGATGCTCGGCACCCGTGGCCACTGCAATGCGGGCCGCCGTGCGGTAAGCGAGCAGCACCGTGTCTGGCGTGCCGCCGCGCTCCAGGATATCGAGCCGGTTGGCCAGCAACGCCGCCGCTTCGTCGATCTGGTCCCGTGCATAAATGGCGGTGGCTAGCAGTGCGGCGATCATGCAGGAAAACGGGTGACGCCGGCCCAGCTCTTCGTCGGCGCGGGCCAGCGCCGGCCGCAGCGTGCGCTCCGCCAACAGCACCTGGCCCTCGAACAGGTACGCCAGTCCGATGATGTAATCGCGCCAGCGGACGACATAGCGGTAGGCAAGACCAGCCTCGCCAAGCGGTACGTTCTGCTCGTAGCGACGCGCCTTGGCATATTCCCCCGCCATCAACGCGCGGGCAGCCAGGCGATTGGCATGCGCCTGCACCAGCCACGCATCGCTCACGGGCGGCACCTCCCCCCAGCGATCGAACAGGCCGGCCATGCAATCTGGCTCGTCCGCGTAATAGGCGGCGGCGCTCAGGATCAGATCGATCTCGTAGCGCATGGCGTCGTCCGGTGTCGCGTGGTGGAGGATGTTCCGCACTTGCGCCTCGGCCTGCTGATGACGCTCGCTCAGCGCCAGCGCCCATGCCACCGCGAGGCGCAGGCGTGGATGCTTGTCCAACTCGGACTCGGGCAGCCATTTGAGCCATTCGAGCACGGCCGACAATTGACCGCGGGTCGCCGCCTCGTGCAGGCAGCGCTGCGCCAGGCCGTAGGCGGTCTCGCGCTGGCCGCTGGCAAGCGCGTGGCGCGCGGCAGCTTCGGTCATGCCATGATCGGCAAGCCAGTGCATGGCGCGATCATGCATCCCTTCGCGTTCCTGTGCCGGGAGGTCCGTCAGCCGGGCGCGCAGCGCATCGCGTGCCACCGCATGCAGGCGAAACCACTCGCCATGCTGGTCCGCAACGACAAACATCGGCGTGTCATGCATAAGACGCTGCAGGCGCTCCTGCGCATCCTGCAACCCCGTCACGGCGCGGCAAAGATCGGCATGCAACAACTCCACAATCGAGATACGCGTAAGGAATCCGGTATCCGCATCGGAGAGCCGGGCGAGCAGCGCAGTAACGAAGTGCTCGCGCATGCCGCCGGTGCTGTTGGCGAAGGCATCGATAGCGGCAACCGGATCGGGAGCATGGGTGATTGCGGCCAGCGCGAGTTGCAGGCCGAGCGGCCAGCCCTCGGTCGCGTCATGCAACCTGGCGCACGCGTCGGCTTCGACACTGGCGTCGAAGTGGCTGCCGATCAGCGCGATCGTCTCGTCCAGGCGGAAGCGCAGCATCCCGGCATCGACCTTCACGCACTGGTCATAGGGGCCCAGCCGCTCGATGACCGTGTCGAACCCGCCCCGGGCCGCCACCACGATGCGCAGGTTGGGTGGCAGGTTGTTGAGCAGGTAGATCAACGCATCGCGGCTGGATTCCGGCAGCCGCTCGGCTTCATCGAGTATCAGGACGATATCGAGTGCTACGTGGGCAATCTCCGCCAGCCACGCGGTGAAGCCTTCCAGCGACCCGCGGGACGATCCTTCCCCTTCCGGCAGCCGTCTGCCGAATGCTGGCCGCCCGCAGCCTGAGCGAATCGCGCTCGTGAGCCCTGTCAACAAGCGCCCCGGGTCGTCATGCTCGTCCAGCGACACCCAGGCAACCGCGCTGCCGCGCATGATGTACTCGCGGTGCCACTGGATCAGCAGGGATGTCTTGCCGAAGCCGGCAGGCGCTTGCGCGATCGTCACGGGCCGGTCGACAAAGTGCTCGCAGTCCGAGCGCAGGCGTCGGCGCGCAAGGAGGTGGCGCGGTCCGCGCGGTGGACTGGTCTTGAGCAGGAATGCCGATGCTGTGACGCCAGTGCCACTGGTGGAATTTGTCATCGAATAAGCCCGGCAGGCTATGCCGTTCGAGTGGATGGGCAGAAGAGCCAGATGGGATGGGGCGGATGGCCAGTGCCGGCGATTATAGACAGGCCAGGCGCGTCGAAGGCCGCTCTCAGGGATATCCCTGTGCCGTTCCCCCCCGCCGCTGGGGGGAGCCTCCCACCGGTACGCTCCTAATATCCAATCCATGCAGTACAACTACGAAAGTGATGCAATGCCGGCAACCAACTACGCAATCGCGATGACGCCGGGCGCCAATCCCGGGCCTGTAGCGACCACAAGGTTATGCACGGCTATGCACGCCATGCGCCGGCAGGCCCGGGCGCCCGCCAATGCATCCATCTCGCTCTGACCCGAAACCGGCCTCGAAACATGTTCCGCCATCTGTTTGTTCCTGTCGACCCTAGCGATCACGGCGCCAATGCAACGGCGCAAGCCATCGCACTGGCCCGCAGCCACAGCGCGCGCATCAGCTTCCGGTACGCGCAGGCGGCGGGCACACATGGCCAGTCGCAGGCCCGCGAGGCGCTCGTCCGTGCCGATGCGGCAGCGCGTGCGCAAGGCGTAACAAGCACGGTGGCCAGCATCGTTGCCGAGCAGCCAGAGCGCGCGTTACTGGCCGCGGCGGACCAGGCGGGCTGCGACGCGATTGTCCTCGCCCATGGCACGGGACAACTCGCGGAGCTGTCCTCCGCTGCCCGCCACATGCTGGTGCATGCCCGCATTCCGGTGCTGTCAATCGGGGCCAACTGCGTACCCGCGCCCATTGCGACAATCGATCTGCTGCACAACGAGTACAAGCGCCTGACCGCGCTGCTGCATGCCTGGCTGCGCCTCGTCGAAACGCCGCCCCCGCCGGGCGCGCCAATTGCCTCGGCTCCGCTGCTGGCGGCCATCGAGTACGTTCGCCTGGTGGTCCATCCGCTGCTGCAGCGCAAGGAGGTCACGTTATTCCGCCGCCTGGGCCGGCGCAGCGAGGCCATGCGCGCGGAACTGGACGAGTTGTCCCGCCAGCACTTGCGTCTACAGAGCCTGCTGGATGACCTTGCCACGCGAGTGGAGCAAGCCGACGGCAGCGACTCCGCCTTTGCGGCACTAGCCCAGGCCGTCGAGCAGTATGCCCGCCTGGTATGGGAATACAGGGGCCGCGAAGAAGGCGTTGTGCTCCCGGCGGCGCGCCGCCACTTGACCGAGGGCGATTGGAAGGATGTGCATTCAGCGCTGACCCCGGCAGTCACTCACCACGTCGGGATACGCTCCGACGCCAGCTTTGCAGAGCTGCTGACGCAATTGACTCTGCCCCAACCAGACAAGGACTAAACATGCAATTCCTCGACGATTCCCTGCACCCCGAGAACCAGGACAAAGTGGTCATCACCGTGGCGCCTTACGGCCCCGAATGGATGCCGGCGGATTTCCCCG
>JYOD01000082.1 GCA_000955785.1 Burkholderiaceae bacterium 16 | reverse complement strand
CGGGCGAGAAACTGGAAATCCGCGTTGAGCAACAACTTAGAGGATTGCAGAAGAAACGCAGCCTGATTCGATCATTCTTCGAGGCCCCCTCTGTCGCCTATATTTCGGACTGCTGAGTAAATGCGCGAAGCGGCAAGAGTTCGTCATCTGCGGATTCACGGCCCCGAAGGGAAGCCGGCATGGCCTCGGCGCGCTACTGCTTGGCTTGCACGATGAAGCAGGCAAGCTGCGCGCTATGTGGGCAGCGTTCGAAGCGGCCTGGATTCGCGCATGCTCACCAAGTTGTTCGCGCTGCTGACTGAACGGGAGGTGCCAGCCTGCCCCTTCGAGAAGCCGGCACCTCGCTTGACGGGGCGATGGGGCCGACCGAAGTTGGTCGCCGGGGTCTTGTTCTCCGAGTGGACCAAAGAGGGCCGCGTCCGGCATGCTATGTTCCACGCCCTGCGCACGGACAAGGAGGCCGGCAGCGTGACGCTGGAGCGGCCTGTGGAGGTGGAACCTCCGCGGCCACGCCCGGCCCGCTCGGTGAAGGTCACCAACGCGGAACGCGTGATTGACCCAATGACCGGGCTGACAAAAGGCGACCTGGTCGGCTACTACGAACCATCGCGCCGCATCTGCCTCCCCATCTGCGCGGGCGCCCCGTAGCCTTGCTGCGAGGCCCCACCGGTATTGGTGGAGAGCTGTTTTTCCAGAAGCACGCTGAGGCGAGCAAGATTCCGGGCAGGACGTTACTGGACCCTTCGCTCTGGGAAGGCCATCTGGCACTACTCGAGGTCCCACGCGAGACCGCCATCGTGAGTGCGGCGCAACTCAATGTGATCGAGTTCCACGCATGGAAAGCGATTAAACGCAGCATCGATAAGCCCGATCGCATCATCTTTGACCTGGACCCCGACGGGTCAGCCAGCATCACAGTGCTTGACAGCTAACCGAAAGATGCGGCCAAGTTCGGCGCCGCGGTGAACGAGGCTCGCCATCCGGTCAAGACCACCCTCGTGACCTTGACTGTTACCGACGGGAGCGGTATACACTTGCGGCTGACCCTGTCCGGCCCACTGCGTCTGCGATTTAAGGTCGGCGCTGCGCGTGCGCGCCGCCGTCCCGCGCCCTCAAATGCGCATCGACGATGTCATCCACATCGATCCGCGCGTGGCCACCCTGGCGCTCCAATTCCATCCAACGGGGCTGACCCGCCTAACCAAATGACTGCCACCATCGTCATCATCTTTCTCATTGTCTACTTGGGGATGATTCTCGGTGGGCTCCCATTCCTTCAACTGGACCGGACGGGCGTGGCACTGCTTGGTGCGATCGCCGTGATCAGTGTCGATGCCGTGAGTCTGGAAGAGGCAGCGGGCTCCATCCATCTGCCGACGGTGATCCTGCTCTTCTCCTTTATGGTGGTGTCAGCACAGATGCGGCTGGGTGGCTTCTATGACTGGGTCACGCACCGGTTCGTCTCATTGTCGTTCAGCCCGCGCGGCCTGCTCGGGGCGCTTATCTTTGGCGTCGCGGCTCTGTCGGCCATCTTCAGCAACGATATCGTCTGCCTGGCCGTCGCCCCAGTGCTGATCGATGCCTGCCAACGGCGGCACCTCGATCCAATGCCCTATTTGCTGGCGCTTGCGTGTGCCTCCAATATTGGCTCCGCCGCCACATTGATCGGGAACCCACAGAACATGCTGATCGGCCAAACGTTGCACATGCCGTTTTTCGCCTATGTTGGCGAGGCGATGGTGCCAGTCACCTTTGGTCTGTTGGCAACATGGGCATTGATTACCTGGCAGGTAAAGGGCCGCTGGTCGGCTCCCGCAAGCTCTGCGGGCACGTTCGATGAGGCGGCACGGCGTACCGACGAAGTGCCGCTGGACCGCTGGCAGACTACCAAGGGCCTCGCCGTTGCGGCGGTGCTACTTGTGGCGTTCCTTGTCGGACCCTGGCCGCGCGAGCACGTGGCGCTCATCGGCGCGGGCGTGTTGTTGATGAGCCGCAAAATGCATTCCGCTCGGACGCTCGGCCTCGTGGACTGGGAACTCCTGATCCTGTTCGTGGCGCTCTTCGTCGTCAATCATGCGCTATGGCAATCCGGCGTCACCGCCGCCGTCATCGACGACCTCGCCGCTGCCGGTCTTCACCTCGACCAGCTTGCGCCGCTATTCGGGGCCACCTTTGTTCTGTCGAACCTCGTATCGAATGTGCCGGCCGTGATGCTGCTACTGCCGCTGGCGCATCACGAGATGGCTGGACCGCTCCTTGCCTTGGTCAGTTCGCTGTCCGGCAACCTGTTCATCGTCGGTAGCATCGCGAACATCATCGTCGTGGATGCCGCGGCCAGGCGCAACATCGGAATCGATTGGCGTCGCCATGCGACAGTGGGTGTACCGGTCACACTCGTGACCCTGGCGATATCCGCTGTCTACCTGGCCCTTCGGGTGCATTTCGGTGCTTCGGGGGGATAGCGGTAGACCCCGCTGTCATTTGCGTAGCCGGATGCGCCCCCTATGCGCCTTGATCGTCGGATGTGCCCCTGCCGAAAGCGGTTGCGTGACCCGGTGTTGGCCTAGCATTGAATCGACATCTTGCGGCCACGACCCGTGAGCCGCGATTTGCGCCGTCCCAAGCGTCAAGCACTTCTGCTCCTGGCTGGGGCCGTGCCCGGGCACCAAGATCAGCGGGGGCAAGGTGCTGTCCTCGGGCACCAAGCGTTCCAGCCCCCCTCGGGGTCCTTTTGAAATGGTCTCTTAGCTAGCCCTCAGCGTAAAGACGGTCTTCACCGGGCCGTTACGATCGTCGAGGGTAAGCGGCCGGCGAACCCGTCTTGACGGTGATGATCGCAGCGGCTAGGTGGCGCTGGTAGCCGGCTTCCGGCGATGTGGTAGCAATTCGGCAATGTTACTGGCGCGATGGGTTGGTAGCCGTGTGATCACGTCTCTCAGATAGGCGTACGGATCGTGACCATTGAGCTGCGCTGACCGAATCAAACTCATGATTGCCGCCGCACGCTGTCCGGCACGCAAGGAGCCGGCGAACAACCAGTTGGCCCGGCCAACGGCCCAGGGGCGGATCTGATTCTCGACCCAGTTATGCCGACACCAGGATTATG
>JYOD01000081.1:42306-50770 GCA_000955785.1 Burkholderiaceae bacterium 16 | reverse complement strand
GATCATTGAGGCTCGGGATCTTCGTCATGCGTAGCACTATGAAGCACTTCGCATCGGTTTACAACATCTGCTGAATAGTTACGCCGAAGCAAAGAAGAGTGACCGGCGTCCCCCGCAGGGGGATGTCGTACGCTGTTGGGTCCAACAACCAACACCGCCCCAAAACAACCCCATCACCCCCCCGCACACCAACGTCCTATAGCACCCCTACCCCTCCAAATACCTCTCCACCAACCTAGCCCAATAAGCCGCCCCCACCGTCAAATTCTCATCATTAAAATCATATCCAGCGTTATGCAGCAACGGCTGCCCCGCCCCATTCCCCATCCTGACAAAGCACCCAGGCCGCTGCTGCAGGAAGTAAGCAAAATCCTCACTCCCCGCGATCAGCGGAAAATTCGCCACCACCCTCTCCGGCCCCACCAGTTCCTCGGCCACCTGCCGGGCAAACTCCGTCTCGCGCTCGCTATTGATCAGCACCGGATAACCGCGGATGTAATCGATCTCCACGCTAGCTCCATAGCCTTCCACATGCGAAGTCACCAACTGCCGGATACGGTTCTCCAGCGTACGCCGCACATCGGGACTAAACGACCGCACGCTCAGCTCCAGCTTGGCGCTTTCGGGAATCACATTCGGCGCATGCCCCGCATGCAACGTACCGATCGTCACTACCGCGGTCTCGTTCGGGTCGATATTGCGCGACACGATGCTCTGCAGCGCCATCACCAGGCTGCCCGCCACCAGGATCGGGTCGATCGACTGGTGCGGCCGGGCCGCGTGGCCGCCCTTGCCGCGGATGGTGATGGCCACCGTATCGCAAGCCGCCATGAACGGGCCCGCGCGGAACATGAACATGCCGGCTTCCACGCCAGGATGGTTATGCAGCCCGAAAATCGCATCGCACGGGAAGCGTTCGAACAAGCCGTCGGCCAGCATGCGTTCGGCGCCGCCGCCGGCGCCGATCTCTTCGGCGGGCTGGAAGATCAGGTGGACGGTGCCGTTGAAATGGCGCGTGCGCGCCAGTTGCCGCGCGGCGCCGAGCAGCACGGCGGTATGGCCGTCGTGGCCGCAGGCGTGCATCTTGCCGGCATGGATGCTGGCGTATGGCAGGCCGGTGCGTTCGTGAATGGGCAGCGCATCCATGTCGGCGCGCACGCCGATGCTGCGGCGTGAGCCGCCCTGGCGCAGCGTGCCGACCACGCCGGTACCGCCAACGCCGCGCGTCACTTCGTAGCCCCAGCCTTCAAGCTGGCTGGCGACGAGCTCGGCGGTACGCACTTCGTCGAAGGCGAGTTCGGGGTGCCGGTGGATGCTGTGGCGGATGGCTTCCAGTTCGGCCCGGCTGTCGAGGGTGTCGGCCAGTTCGCAGAAGTGGGAGAGGCGCAGCGGGCGTGCCGCTGTTAATGCGGCGGGTGAGTCGGAGAGAAGAGACTCGATGAATTCGGGTGCGTGTTCTGACATGGCGGTGTGCTCGATTTTTTGAGGCGTATAGAGAACAGTATTTCACGCTGGGCGCAGAGGGCAAACGGTTTAACCCTTTGTAGCGAAATCAGGGGAACATCTGTTGCGAACGGGGGACGGTCCCTCCGCGCGAGGGGTCATGTGGGAAGCCTGAACTCGCGCGCGGGCATCACAGGCCCTGCCTTCTTCAACGCGCCACCGACGCCGGCGGGTGCGGCTGGCGGTACAAGCGGCACGCACAAAGCAGAAAGGGCGGCCATCGCTGGCCGCCCTTTTCCTGGCGTTCAACCGGACCAACCAGCCCTACGCGTAAGCCACCACCGTCTGGCCCTGCTCGCCCAGGCCGTCGACGCCCAGGCGCATCGTGTCGCCCGCCTTGAGGAAACGCGGCGGCTTGAAGCCCATGCCCACGCCCGGCGGGGTGCCGGTGCAGATCAGGTCGCCAGGGTGCAGCGTCATGAAGCGGCTGACGTAGCTCACCAGCGTGACCACGTCGAACACCATGGTGGCGGTGCTGCCCTTCTGCACGCGCTCGCCGTTGACGTCCAGCCAGAGCGCTAGCGCCTGCGGGTCGGCGACTTCGTCGCGCGTGACCAGCCACGGGCCGACCGGGCAGAATGTATCGCAGCCCTTGCCCTTGTCCCAGGTACCGCCGCGCTCGATCTGGAATTCGCGCTCGGACACATCGTTGACGACGCAGTAGCCGGCAACGTGGGAAAGCGCTTCGTCGCGCGAGACATCGCGTGCCACCTTGCCGATCACCACGCCGAGTTCCACTTCCCAATCCGTCTTTTCCGAGCCGCGCGGCAGCATCACCGCATCGTCGGGGCCATTGAGCGAGCTGTTGGCCTTGAGGAAGACAATGGGCTCGGCCGGCAGCGGCATGCCAGCCTCGGCAGCGTGGTCGGCGTAGTTCAGGCCGATCGCCACGATCTTGCCGATACCGGTCCAGGGCACGCCGAAACGGTCGGCCTGCACCACCGGCAGCGTGGCCGGGTCCATTTTGGCCAGCCGTGCCAGCGCTTCGTCGGACAGCGCTTGCGGCCCCAGTCCGTCCAGCACGCCGGACAGGTCGCGCACGCGGCCTTCGGCATCGATCAGTCCCGGGCGTTCCGCGCCCGGCTTACCCACACGTACTAGTTTCATCGTTTCCCCTTGGCTTCGGTGACAGTGCGGCCGGCGGGCTCGGACAGGGTCCGCGCGACCACGGTCAGGACTTCTTTGGCGGTGTTCTCGGAATGCTGACGCAGCACCTGTGGCAGCCGCGGGCGGCCCGGTTCGCGCAGCGCGGCCATGATGGCCTCGTGTTCCTCGTGCGATTCCTGCCAGCGCAGCATATCCGCGTTGGCGGCGCCGCGCGCACGGTGCACCTTGCTCATCAGCGCGGCGTAGATGCCGGCCAGCACCGGGTTGGCGGCGCCGTCGATGATGAGCTGGTGGATTTCCTGGTTGGTGCGGAAGTACTCGGTGCGCCGCCCCGCGGCGTGGGCATCCAGCATGGCCTGGTGCTTGCGCTCCAGCCGCGCCATCGCCACCTCGGACAGCCGCGCCGCGGCCAGTTCGCCGGCGGTGGCTTCCAGCCCGTGCAGGGTTTCGAAAGTGGAACGCAATTCGTCCAGATCGAGCGGCGCCACGCGGTAGCCGATGTACTGCCGATGCAGTACCAGCCCTTCGGATACCAGCACCTTGAGCGCCTCGCGCAACGGCGTCTTGGACACATCGAACATTTCGCAGAAGGCGCGTTCGTCGATGCGCGCGCCGGGGGGCAGCTCGCCCTCTTCGATCATGGTGCGCAGACGGGAGGCGATCTCGGCGGACATGCCGAGCGTGCGCAGGCGCGTGGATTTAGGAAGCGTTTGAGTCACAGACATCACCGAGATGGGGAACATGCACCACAAGAAGGCTATCACACCCTGAAATTGTGCGTTTGCTTAACAATAAAATCAATGACTTACGAGAGTTGTAATTACAGATTACGTATCCTATACTCCGTTCCAGTTGCGCGACACAAAACACAAACCGCCCTACCATTCCTCAAAGGAGACACGCGTCATGCAAACGACAAGCCGGGCTGCGGCGCTAACGGAGACGAAGAGCTCCGTACGCTGGAAGATTTTCCTGATGATGTTGTTCCTCATCGCCATCAACTACATCGACCGCGCGTCGCTGTCGGTGGCGATGCCCCTGATCGCCAAGGAATTCGACCTCAGCCCCACCATGCAGGGCCTGATCCTCAGCTCCTTCTTCTGGACCTACGCGGTCATGCAGATCCCCGGCGGCATGCTGGCGGACAAGTACAAGCCGCGTATCGTGATCGCCACCGCCACCATCTTCTGGGGCGCCTTCCAGGCTCTGGCGGCGGTATGTACCAGCGCCGGCGCCCTGCTGCTGACCCGGCTTGGCCTGGGCGCGGCCGAAGCGCCGATCTACCCGGCCGGCGGCAAGCTCAACGCGATCTGGATGACGCAGAACGAACGCGGCCGCGGCGCCACCCTGCTCGACGGCGGCGCGCCGCTGGGCGCGGCGCTCGGCGCCATCATCATCACCTGGCTGATCACCGCGCTGGGCTCCTGGCGCCTCGCCTTCGTGGTGGCCGGCGTGGGCACCGTGCTGGCAGGCTTGGCGGCGTGGTACTACGTGCGCAACTCCCCGCGCGAGCACCGTGGCGTCAATGAGCTTGAAGCCAGCTATATCGAAGCCGCGCAAGCCACCGAACATCGCGCCGAGCCGGCAAACCTGTCCGGACGCTCGCTCGATTTCCTCAAGTACCGCTCGGTGTGGTGCATGGCGATCGGCTGGATGTGCTTCAACAGCGTCTTCTACGGCCTGCTGACCTGGATGCCCAACTACCTGAACAAGGTGCACGGCTTCGACATCAAGCAGATGGGCGGCGCCAGCTTCATCATCTTCTTCTCCGGCTTCGTCGGCGAACTCGTCGGCGGCTGGATCGCGGACAAGTGGAAGGCCGCGGGCGGCAGGCCCAACCTGGTGATGCGTACCCTGTTCGGTATCGCCGCCGTGGTCGCCACCGTGTCGATCTTCTCGGTGGCCTATGTGAAGGATCCGGTAGTAGTAGTGATCCTGCTCTCGTGCACGCTGTTCTTCCTGCGCTGGTGCGGCCTGTTCTGGTGCATCCCGTCCATCCTCGGCACCCGCAACAAGGTGGGCGTGCTGGGCGGCATCATGAATCTGGGCGGCAATATCGGCGGCATCACCGTGCCCATCATCGTCGGCATGATCGTGCAGTTCACCGGCTCCTACTTCCTGGCCCTGATGTTCTTCGCCGCCGCCGGCGTGGGCCTGTTCCTCGCATCGACCGCAATCGACTACGAGAAGAAGCTGCCGGTCTGAGCGCAGCCCGATCTCGACACCAAGTCTTGCCCCACGTACGCGCCGCGCCGGCACAAGCCGGCAGCGGCACGGCCTGAACCGCTCCCGTCCCGGCCGCGCCACGCGCGCCGGGCGGTGGAGGAGACACTTCATGAAAGCAAGCCCACGCAAACTGGCCGGCGCCGCCACGGCAGCCGCCCTGCTGCTGCTCGGGACCGCGTACGCGCAGCCCCCCGCCGCCGCGCAACACGCGGCCAAGGCGACGCAACCCGCCGCGGACCTGCCCACGGCGCAGCCCGAAGCCGTCGGCGTCGATTCGCGCAAGCTGGTCGAACTGTCGCAATGGATCCGCCGCGACCAGCTCGACGTGCGCAGCCTGATCGTCATCAAGGACGGCAAGCTGGTCTTCGAGCGCTACGGCGACGAACTCGCCCGCGACTACAACCATGAGCTTTACTCCGTCACCAAGTTCATCAGTGCGTTGCTGGTCGGCACGCTGGTGGGCGACGGCAAGCTCACCGCGCAAGACAAGCCCGCCCCGCTGCTGGCCGCCGCACGCCCGGACCTGGCGCCGGCGCTGGCCGACAAGCAGGACATCGAACTGCGCCACCTGATGTCGATGTCCAGCGGCCTGTCGTACAAGCTGGTGGAAGGCACAGACACGCTCTATTACGGCGTGCCGGACCGCCTGAAAGTGGCCGCATCCGCCGCCGTGCGCACCAAGGCCGGCACCGAATTCGACTACATCGACGTCAACCCCGTGCTGGTGGGCGCCACCATCACGCAGGTCAGCGGCCAGCCGGAGCAACGCTATGCCGAGGCGCGCCTGTTCAAGCCGCTCGGCATGTCGCATTACCGCTGGGACGGCGCCGACGGCAAGGGCGCGGTCTCGGGCGGCTGGGGGCTGCGCCTGCGCTCCATCGACATGGCCAAGCTCGGCCTGCTGATGCTCAACCAGGGCAAATGGCAGGGCCGGCAGATCGTGCCCGCTGACTGGGTGGCGCGCATGACCACGCCCGCCGGGCCGGCCGCGGACTACGGCTACTACTGCTGGGTCAACAACATCGTCAAGAGCGAGCGCGAGTTCAGCGCGATGGGCTTCAAGGGCCAGTTCGTCACCGTGCTGCCGCAGCAGAACGCCGTGGTGGTGATGAACAGCATCATGTCCACCTCCGGCGGCCTGCGTGATGCCGCCTACCTGGACCTCTACCGCAAGATGGTCAACGACTACGTGCTGCCGGCGCTGCAAGCCGGCAACAAGGTCAGGCCGGACGCCGAGCGGCAAGCCGCTCTCCGTCAAGAGCTTGCGCTGGCGCACGCCAGCCACGGCAAGCCCGGCACCGCCCTCGCCTTCAACGACAAACCCGAACAATAACGAGCATGGCCCCGGGCACCGCATCGCACCGGGCCATGCCATTTCCTGAGAGCTTTACTCCCATGACCAAACGCACCCTTCTCGGCATGCTCACGCCGTCGTCCAATACCGCGCTGGAACCCATCACCAGCGCCATGGTGAGCGGCCTGCCGAACGTCAGCGCGCATTTCTCGCGCTTCACCGTTACCGAGATCTCGCTGCGCGACCAGGCGCTGGGCCAGTTCGATCTCGACAAGATCATCGGCGCGGCCAAACTGCTGGCCGACGCGCGCGTGGACGTGATCGCGTGGAACGGCACGTCGTCCGGCTGGCTCGGCTTCGAGAAAGACCAGGCGCTGTGCCGCCAGATCACCGAGGCCACCGGCATCCCCGCCACCACCTCGGTGCTGGCGCTGAACGAAATCCTGGAAAAGACCGGCGCGCGCGACTTCGGCCTGGTCACGCCTTATCTCGACGATGTGCAGCAACGCATCGTGCAGAACTACAAGCGCAACGGCTTTGGCTGCGCGGCGGAGCGCCACCTCGACCTGCATGTGAACTACAGCTTCGCCGAAGTGGAAGAAGACACCATCCGCCGCATGGTGCGCGAAGTGGCGCTGCACAAGCCGGCAGCCATCACGACCTTCTGCACCAACCTGCGCGCGGCGCACCTGGTGGAAGAACTGGAAGCCGAGACAGGCATCCCCGTCTACGACACGATCTCCACCGTGGTGTGGAAATCGCTGCGGCTGGCTGGCGTGGATACGCGCGAGCTGCGCGGCTGGGGCCGCTTGTTTGCTGAAGTGGAATGAAGGAGCAGGGCGCATGAACACCGAACTCGATCTCGTCATCCGCAACGCCGAAGTGGTCACCGCCTCCGACCGCTTCACCTGCGACATCGGCGTGCGCGATGGCCGTATCGCCATGTTGGGCAATGACCTGCCACGCGGCACGCGCGAAATGGATGCCACCGGCCTGCTGGCGCTGCCCGGCGGCGTGGATGGCCACGTCCACCTCGACCAGCCGATGCCGGACGGCATGCGCATGGCGGACGACTTCTTCACCGGCACGCGCGCCGCGGTTTGCGGTGGCACGACCACGGTGATTCCGTTTGCGGCGCAGGAGAAGGGCGGCTCGCTCAAGGCTGCGGTGGCGGACTACCATCGCCGCGCGGAGGGCCGTGCGGTTGCGGATTACGGGTTCCACCTGATCGTGGCCGATCCCACGCCGGAAGTGTTGCAGCATGAATTGCCCGAGTTGATCCGCAAGGGCTATACCTCGTTCAAGGTCTATATGACCTACGACGATCTGAAGCTGTCGGATCGCGAGATGCTGGACGTGCTCGATGTGGCCAAGCGCAACGATGCGCTGGTGATGGTGCACGCCGAGAATGCGGATTGCATCTCGTGGCTGACCGAGAAGCTGGTCGGTGAGGGACGCATCTCGCCACGTTTCCATGGCATGGCGCGTCCGGCTTTGGTGGAACGTGAAGCCACGCATCGCGCGATTACCTTTGCGGAGCTGGTCGATGTGCCGATCCTGATCGTGCATGTGTCTGGCAAGGAAGCGATCGAGCAGATCCGGTGGGCGCAGGGCAGGGGGTTGCCGATTCTGGCGGAGACTTGTCCGCAGTATTTGTATCTCACCGCCGAGGATATGGGATTGCCTGGCGACGATGGGTATGAAGGCGCGAAGTGCGTCTGCAGCCCGCCGCCGAGGGATCCGGAGAATCAGGCTGCGGTGTGGCGTGCGCTCACCAATGGTGTGTTCAGTGTGTTTTCTTCGGATCATGCGCCGTTCAACTATGACGATCCGGAAGGGAAGAAGCTGGGTGGCACGGCGCAGCCGTTTGACCACATTCCCAATGGCGTGCCTGGGATCGAGACGCGGCTGCCGCTGTTGTTCGATGGGATTGCCAAGGGCAGGCTTTCGCTGCATCAGTTTGTCGAACTGACTTCGTACCGGCCGGCGCGGCTGTACGGCTTGTATCCGCGCAAGGGGACCATCGCTGTTGGCGCAGATGCCGATATTGCGTTGTGGGATCCTTCGCGGAAGGTGCGGATTGCTAATCGCGATCTGCATCATGCGGTGGATTACACGCCTTATGAGGGGATCGAGGTGACCGGGTGGCCGGTGCATTGCTTCTCGCGGGGGGAGTTGCTGGTGGAGGATGGGAGGTATCTGGAGCCGGTTCCGGGGCGGGGTCGGTTTTTGCCGGCGGGGGCGCCTTCGTTGGTTTGAGGTTTGGTGGTGGTTTTGATTTCAAACTTCAACTGCCTAACTTCAAAGTCAACGTCAAAGGCTTAAAGTCAAAGG